>JAAXOU010000284.1 GCA_012396115.1 Streptomyces somaliensis DSM 40738
GGCGGGCTGCGCGGTCGCGCTGGCCGGGTTCGGGGCGGCCGTGGTGCTCTGAGCCGGCGGCCGCCGGCGGGGCCGCCGCGCTCAGGGATCCCCGGCCGCCGCCGCGGGAGGGCCATCCGCGAAGGGCGACCAACCAGGCGTACGGGGATAATCTGGGAGTGTCAGCGACCCTTCACACAGAGGTCCCGCCATGACGGCCCCGCACCAGGAACACCAGGCGCACCCCCACGACCACGGCCCCGCCTGCGGCCACCGGTCCGTGGTCCACGGGGACCACGTCGACTACTCCCACGACGGACACCTGCACCGCGAGCACTCCGGGCACTGGGACGAGTGCGAGCCGGGCGAGCACGTCGCCCACAGCGGCCACGCCCACGAGCACGGCGACGCCTGCGGCCATCCGGCGGTCGCGCACGGGAACCACACGGACTACGTGCACGACGGGCACCGGCACGCCGCGCACGACGGGCACTGGGACGACCACTGACGGTGACGCCCGGCCGCGTGCCCGTGGGCGACCCCGCCCCGCCCCCCGCCACCCCGGCATGGCAGGCTCCGCACGTACAGTTCGGCCACGACCCGGGGAGCCGGCGATGCCCGCGACCGACCCGTACACCGTCCGGCTCGCGCCCGACGTGTACGCCTACATCCAGCCGGACGGCGGATGGTGCCTGAACAACGCCGGGTGGATCGGCGACGGCACGCGGACCGTCCTGATCGACACCGCGGCGACCGAGCGCCGGGCGCTGGCCCTGCGCGACGCGCTCCTGGACCACGGCGCCGCGCCGCCGGACACCGTCGTCAACACCCACCACCACGGGGACCACACGTACGGCAACTCCGTCTTCCTGCCCGGGGCGGCCGTCGTCGGGCACGAGGCGTGCCGCCGCGAGGTGCTGGCGGCGGGCCGGCAGCTGCACCTGCTCTGGCCGGGGACCGACTTCGGCGACATCCGCGTCACCCCGCCCTCGGTGACCTACGGCGACCGGATGACCCTGCACGCGGCGGGCACGGAGGTGCGGCTGGTCCACCCGGGCACGGCCCACACCGCGGGCGACACGATCGTGCACCTGCCGGAGCGGGGCGTCGTCTTCACCGGGGACCTGGTCTTCCACGGCGGGACGCCGTTCCTGGCCACCGGCTCGCTGCGCGGCTCGCTGCGGGCCCTCGGGGTACTGCGGTCGCTGGGGGCGGAGACGGTCGTGCCGGGGCACGGGCCGCTCGCGGACCCCTCGGTGTACGACGCGACGGAGGCGTACCTGCGGTTCGTGGCCGAACTGGCGGAGGACGGGCACGCCAGGGGGCTGCCCCCGCTGGAGGTGGCGCGCCGCGCGGACCTGGGCGCCTTCGGCGGGCTGCGCGAGCCGGAGCGCCTGGTGGCCAACGTCCACCGCGCCTACGCGGAGATGGAGGGGCTGCCGGAGGGGTCGCCGCTGGACGTGGCGGCGGTCTTCGGGGACATGACCGCGATGAACGGCGGACGGCCGGTGGCCTGCCACGCCTGAGGGCCCCCGGTCCGGCGCCCGGCGGGTGCGGCGGGCCCGGCGGGCCCGGCGCCGGGGCTACGGGCGCAGGGCGCGCAGCAGGAGGTCGGCTAGGTGGTCGGCGACCTCCCGCGGGGCGAGCGGGCCGTCGGGCCGGTACCAGGTGGACAGGTGGTGCACCGATCCGAAGTGGTAGTCGACCACCAGGTCGGCCGGGGTGGCCGCGGAGAACACCCCGGAACGCTGGCCCTCCTCCACCAGGGCGCGGAAGCGCTCGTGGTAGCGCCGCCGCTCGGCCCGGACCTGCTTGTGCTTCTCCGGGCCCAGGTGGTGCATCGAGCGGAAGAAGATCGCGGCGTCGTCGAGGTTCTCGATGGTGGTGACGACCACGTCGGCCGCCGCGTCCCGCAGCCGCCGCTCGACGGGCGCGTCGGCGTCCGCGAAGGCGTCGAGCCGTTCCTGCTGGAGGCGCAGCACGCGCGCGTACACCTCGTGCAGCAGGTCCTCCTTGGACCCGAAGTAGTGATAGAGGGCGCCCTTGGTGACGCCCGCCGCCTCGACGATCTCCTGCACGGAGGTCCGGTCGTAGCCCCGCTCGGCGAAGAGGCGGGTGGCGGCGGCCAGCAGCCTGCCGGGGACGGGTGTGGCTGCGTTCCCGTCCGTCGTCCTGGCCATCTACCGCCACCTCTCCTCGTCCTCCGGTCGGCCGGTCGTGCGACCGATCCTCCCACTGGTCCGGGCCCGCATCACCGCCCGGTCCCCTCCCAGGCTCGCTGGATGCGGTTCATGCCGCCGAGCCAGCCCTCCGGATCGGCCGCGCGCGCCCGGTAGTAGCCGGCCACCTCGGGGTGCGGGAGGATCAGGAACCGGTCCTCGGCCATCCCGGCGAAGAGCGCGTCCGCGACGTCGGCGGGGTCGATGGCGGTGGGCGCGAGGACCAGCTCGCCGGCCGATCCGGCGGCGGTGAGCATGTCGGTGCGGACGCCCTGCGGGCAGATCGCGTGGACCTTGACCCCCCGGTGCCGGTACGTCAGGGACAGCCACTCCGCGAAGGCGTACGCGCCGTGCTTGGTGACGCTGTACGGGGCGGCGCCGACCATGCTGAGCAGGCCGGCCGCCGAGACGGTGGAGACGAACCGGCCGGTCCCCCGCTCCAGCCAGCCCGGCAGCAGCGCGCGGGCGGCGCGGACGTGGGCCATGACGTTGACGTCCCAGGCGGCGGCCCACACCTCCTCGTCGGCGGAGACGTCGCCGGGCGAGGCCAGCCCGGCGTTGGCGCAGTAGACGTCCACGGCGCCGCCGAGCGCTTCGCGGGCCTCCTCCACGACGGCGGAGGCGTCGCCGGGCACGGGGACGCCTCCGATCTCGGAGGCCACGGCCTCGGTCCGGGCGCGGTCGAGGTCGTTGACGGCGACCCGGGCGCCCTCGGCGGCGAACCTGCGCGCGAGCGCGGCCCCGATCCCGCCGGCCGCACCCGTCACGACCACCCGCGCGCCCTGGAACGTGCTCATGGGAACCCCTCTTCGTCACGCTTCCGCCGACCGGGCCGATCGTCGAGGACCGGCCGCCCGACAGGCAGACTAACCGGTCGGTATGTCCATCGGGAAGGGACGCCCCGCTAGCCTGCGAGGTCCTGTGCCGGAGCGTGACGGAACGATCACGGAGGTGTCCGATGGGCGTGTCCAGACGGGGTCTGCTGGCGGCGGGCGGTGCGCTGGGGATGGCCGGAGCGGCCCGGGCCGCGAGCGCGGCGGGGGCGGCGCCCGCTCCGGACGGGGCGGTTGCGGCGGGGGCGGGCCGGCGGGTGCGGACCGGCTTCGAGCGGCTGGCGGCGGGCGGGTACGCCCCGCTCGCCGGACAGCGGGTGGGCGTGGTCACCAACCCGACCGGGGTCACCGCCGGTGTACGGCACATCGTGGACGTGATGCACGCCGACGAACGGGTGCGGCTGGTGGCGGTCTTCGGGCCCGAGCACGGCTTCCGGGGCACCGCCCAGGCGGGCGGCTCGGAGGGCCGCTACGACGACCCGGCGACCGGCCTGCCGGTCTACGACACCTACGGCAGGAGCGGCCGGGCGCTCGCCGAGGTGTTCGCCGCGTCCGGGGTGGACACGGTCGTGTTCGACATCCAGGACGTGGGCGCGCGCTTCTACACGTACATCTGGACCCTGTACGACTGCATGGCCGCCGCCGAGCTGGCGGGGAAACGGTTCGTCGTACTGGACCGGCCGAACCCGGTCGGCGGGCGGGCCGCGCTCGGGCCGGTCCTCGACCGGGCGTACGCCACCTTCGTGGGCCGCGAGCCGATCGCGCAGGTGCACGGGATGACCGTGGCGGAGCTGGCGCTGCTGTTCAACGCGGAGTTCCTGGCCCGGCCGGTGCGCCTGGAGACGGTGCGGACGTCGGGGTGGCGGCGGCGGGACCTGTTCGACGCGACGGGGCTCCCGTGGGTGCCGCCGAGCCCGAACGTGCCGACGCCCGACACGGCGCTCGTGTACGGCGGGACCTGCCTGTTCGAGGGCACCAACCTGTCGGAGGGGCGCGGTACGACCCGGCCGTTCGAGCTGCTGGGCGCCGAGGGCGTGGACCGGCGGTGGGCGGAGGCGGCGAACGCGCTCGGCCTGCCCGGCGTGGTCTTCCGGGAGGCGTACTTCGCGCCGGTCTTCTCCAAGTTCCAGGGCAGGACGGTCGGCGGGGTGCAGCTCCACGTCCACGACCGGACGGCGTTCGACCCGGTGCGGACCGGGATCGGGCTGCTGGTGACGGCGAAGCGGACGTGGAGCGGCTTCGCCTGGCGCCCCGACCACTGGATCGACAAGCTGACCGGCTCGGCGACCGTGCGGACCCTCGTCGACGCGGGGGCCGGGCCCGAGGATGTGGCCGCCGCGTGGGAGCGGGACCTCGCGGCGTTCCGGGCGGTGCGCGAGGAGTACCTGCTGTACCGCTGAGCCGGACGCGCGCCCGGCCCGGCGGAGTGACGCACCGTCACACGCCGCGCCGGCGCCCTGCCGCGCCCCGCTCCGCGCCCCCCTGCGGGACGGCGCGGGGCCCATTCGATTTTCGATGGATCCGGAACGGGCACCCGTACGTCTCTTCAGCGACGCCGAAGTACGAGTGACGGAGGTGGCGGAGCGATGGCCGGTTTCCGGAGTCTCGCCAGACAGGTTCGCGACCCGAGGTGCGACGTGGCGCTGCGGCGCTACTCACTGCGCAAGTGCCTGGAGCGGTTCGCCCCGTACGGGCACCGGGCGACCTGGGACCACCTGTGCCGGCGGCACGGGTTCGGGCACGAGGACCGGGACCTCGATCCGGCGCGGCTGGTGGCCGCGCTCGACGAGGTCGAGGAGGCGCGGGCCGTGTGGCTCGCCTACGAGCGGCGGTTCGCGGAGCGGCGCCGCAGGGAGAAGCACCTGGGGCTGCGCTCCCCGGGCCCGATCGACGACTGGCACCGGCTCACCTGGGGCGGCAACGGCGTGGCCCGGTGCCTCGACCCGGCGGTCCACCCGGACCTGCCGCTGGCCGAGGCGCTGCGGCGGCTGATCGCGGCCCTGGAGGCGGGGCGGGGCGGTCGCTGCCCGGTGTGCGGCGGGAGCCGGTTCGCATGGCGGTGGGACGGCCTGGACGAGGCGTGCGGGCCGGTCTGCGGGGGGTGCGGGGTGCTCGTGCCCGCGCCCGTGCTGTCGGACGAGGCGCTGGCGGCGGCGCGCCGCCGGGCGCGGGCGGACGCGGCGCGGGAGCTGGCCGCCGTGGGGTGAACCGGACGGGCCCGTGCCGGGTCCCTCGTTCCCGGCGGACCCCCGCCGGCCGGGGAGGCGCCCGGCACGGGCACCTGACGGTGCGTCACGCGGGCGGCCGCGGGACGGTCAGCCGGGACTCGGGCACCAGGCACGGGGCCTCGGTGGGCCGGCGACCGGGGTGCGGTCGGCAGTCGGGGGTGGGCCGGCAGCCGGGGGTGGGCCGGCGGCGGATCGGCCT
>JAAXOU010000285.1 GCA_012396115.1 Streptomyces somaliensis DSM 40738
GCCCCCACGGCACCCCGGCGCACCCCCGGGACGCGGCGGCCGGGACGCCCGGGCTCATCGGACCCGCCTACGAGGCCGTCCCGGACCCGTCGGACGACCCGTACGACGGGTTCGACGACGGCTGGCCGCCGTCCGGCGCCGCCGAGGACCCGCCGTGGCTGGAGCGGGAGCGCGGCGACGGCGGACCGGACCTGGTCGACACCCTCGTCGCCGACCTCGCCTCCGGCACCCGCCGCGTCCTGGCCCCCTGCTGGGCGCGGATCGAGCGCGACCCCGCCCGCGCCGGGCGCATCCCCCTCGACGCGCCCATGCGCGACCTGCTCGACGAGGTCCGCGGGCGCCTCCTGCGCGACGCGGCGACCTCCCCGCCCCCGCACGACCCGCACCCCGGGCGGCGCCCCGACGCCACCCGGATGACCGGGGTCGCCCCCGACCGGGTGGCCGGCCTCCTCGCCCCCGACGGCGACACCGAGCCGACCGTCCCGCTGTGCGGGCCGCAGCACCGGCGGCTGCTGTCGGCCGACCCGCTGGCCGTGCGCCGGGTCCGGTTCGCCCCCGAGGCGTTCCGGCGCGGCACGGCCGAACCGGACGGCCGCACCCGGCCGGACGGGCCGCACCCGGCGCCCCCCGCGTACGCCGAGGACGTCGTGTGGACGCCCGCGGGCCGCCACGCCGGCGTGCTGGGCCTCGTACCGCTGCGCGGCGACGCCGTCCGAACGGTCCGCGAGGAAGCCACCGGAGAGGACGGCGACCCGTCATGAACCACCCCCACCCACCCGGCGACGACCTCGCCTTCCTCACCCACGAGGGCGAGCCGGTGCGCTTCACCGCCCGGTTCGGCGCCGACCGCGAGCCGCCCGGCCGCCCCGGCCGGCTGGCCCGCACGGTCACCCTCGGCGCCGACTGGACGGTCCTGCAGTACCGCGTCGCTCCCGGCGACACCGACGCGCACGCCGCCCTCGAACGGGAGGCCGCCGCCGCCGTCGCGCTGGAACGGCGGTACGGGCACGAGCGGTTCGGGGAGGTCTTCACCCGCGTCGTCGGCTACGACCTCGACGCGCCCGAGCCGTTCGTCCTGTACCGGATCGCGGACGGCGAGCCGCTCGCCTCCCTCGGCGGCGCCCTCGGCGTCGGGGAGCAGCAGCGGATCACCTCCCAACTGGCGTTAGCGGTCAGGCTCCTGGAGGACACCGGGCTGGTGCACCGGGCCATCGGCCCGGACACCGTCCGCTGGGACGGCCGGCACGTGCGGCTCGCGGAGCCGTACGCCGCGCTGCGCGCCGGGGCGCCGCGCGAGGCGTACGGCGCCGCCCCCTGGGCCTCGCCCGAGCAGCGGCGGGGCACCGGGGCCGCCGACCCGCGCGACGACCTGTGGTCCGTCGCGCAGCTCGTGTACTTCCTCGTCGCCGGCCGCCCCGACCGGGGCGCGGGCCCACCCGCCGACCTGGCGGACTTCCGGGGCCTCGCCGCGCTGGACCGGAGCGGCGCCTTCGCTCCGCTGGCCGCCGGGCGCCCCGCCCCGGCCGAACTGATGCGCCTGCTCAACGTCCCCGACCCGCTCGTCCCGACCGCCGGCGACCCCGGCCCGCCGGGCGACGGCACCGGATACGACGCCCGGATCACCCGCAAACGCGCCGACCTGGGCCTGGACCGGCCCCCGCCCGAGGAGCCGGAGGAGCGGGCACGGCAGGGCCGCCGCTGGTGGCCCGGGCGCGCCCCCGCCCGGCGCCCCGCACCGGCCCCGCCGGCCCCGGCGGCGCCCTCACCGCCCGCCGCGGACACCGCGTCGGCGCAGCGGCTGTGCCCGCACTGCCTGCTGCCCGTCGCCTACGACGAGTCGACCCTCGTCACCATCGACCCCAAGGGCGACCGCGTCCCCCTCGACCTGGCCGGCCTGCCGCCGGCCCACCGCGAGGACGCGCTCAGGAGGGCGTACCAGCCCTGCCCGTACGCCGACGGGGACACCCTGCACGAGCTGCCCGCGCCGTACCTGACCAACGGCCGGCCCCTGACCGTCGCCCTCGTCGGCAGCTCCGGCGCCGGCAAGACCCACCTCCTCGCCGCGATGCTCGGCGAGGTCGAGCAGGGCGGCCTCGCGCCGTACGGCCTCACGTGCCGGCCGCTGAACCCGGACACCCACCGCACGTTCCTGCGCGAGCGGGTGCAGAGCCTCCTGCAGGGCAGGGAGCTCGGCCGCACCGGGCAGCAGACCTTCGCCCGGTTCGCCGACGGGCTGCTGGTCACCGGGCGCGGCCCGACCCGGCCCGTCGTCTTCTTCGACCTGGCGGGCGAGGACCTCGCACAGGACGGCGAGGTGGCACGGTTCCTGACCGGCGTCGACGCGTTCATTTTCGTCCTCGACCCGCTGCGGGCCCTGCGCCTGCCGTCCCTGGACCCGGTGCGGGAGCTGAACGGGCTGCGGCGGCGGGACCTGGGCGACGAGGCGTTCACCGCCGTCCTCAACCGCATCCCGCGCACCTGGGGCCCCTACATCGCGGCACCCGCCGCGATCGCCGTCAACAAGAGCGACCTCGTCCGCGTCGAACCGGCCGTCGACCGGTGGCTCGGCCGCGCGCTGCCGCCGGCGTACCGGGCGGAGGAGGCGCGCGCCGAGAGCCGCGACGTCCACGGGTTCGTCGCCCGGCACGCGACGTCCGCGTGGCTGCGGCCGTTCGACGACTGCGCCCGCTGCACGCTGCACTTCGTGGCGGCCACCGGCGGGCAGGCGCGGGACGACCGGTTCCCGCACGGCGTCCGGCCCCACCGGGTCCTGGCGCCCCTGTTGTCGATCTTCGCCATGTGCGGGCTCCTGCCGGGAGTGGACCACCGAGAGGCAGGGATCTGATGTCCCCCCACGACAGGTCGGTCGACCAGATCGTCTTCCGCTGGGACACCGACAACCTCTCCGGCACCACCGGCTTCGGGCCCGTCGCCTGCTCCTGCGCGCCCGAACGGGCCGACGCGGTGTTCCGGGTGGCGGCGCCGCTGCTGCGGGCCACCGGGGAGGCGACGGCGCCCGCGCTGCTGCGCCTGGAGAACGGCGACCGGGTCCTGCTGGTGCACCGGGCGCCGTGGCGGGAGGCGGGCGGCCGGGCCGGCACCGTCTGCCACGCCCTGATGGGCCCGGCCGCCCTCCTCGACCCCGCGACCTGCCTGGGCCTGCACCCCTGGTCGTGGGAGGGCGGCGACCTGCCGCTCGCCGAGGTGCGGGGCACGCTGCCGCCCGTCCCCGAGTCGGCGCTGCTGCCCGCCGCCGACGCCGGCACGCGGCTCCTCTCCGGCGGCCTCGCCGGGGTGCGGCACGAACTGGTCGGGGCCGTGGCGGAGTTCCTGCGCCACCCCAAGGCCGGGTTCACCTTCCTCGACCCGTCCGGAGGCGCGGCGCACCGGGTGCTGTGGGGACTGCACGGCCTCTTCGGCGGCCAGACCGCGCGGCGCTGGACGTTCGCCACGCACGACACGGTCGAGTCGGACCTGCTGCGGTTCGTGTTCGTCAGCCGCTGGACCGGCGAGGCCTCCGGCAGCGGCGCCCGGCGGCGCGCCGATCCCGTGGAGCGGTGCGGGGACCGAGCCGAGTCCGTCGCGGAACGGCTGGTCCGCCACCACCTGCGCGACGAGTACGAGGTGGGGGCGGCCCTGCGGCGGGCGGTGGAGCACCACCGGGCGACCCGCGGCGGCCCCGTGACGTGGCTGGCCCTCGCCGAAGCGGCGCTGTCGGGCCCGCCGCCCCTGGACCGCCCTTCGGACCGGATCCCGCCCCGTCCTTCGGAGCGCCCCCCGGACCGGGTCCCGTCCCGTCCCGCCGCTCCGCCGTCGCCTCGGACGACTCCGGCGGCCGTGCCCCGGCAGGGCCCTCCGGTCCCGGTCGCGGCGCCCGAGTGGCCGGCGCCGCCCGAGGGCCGGCCGCGCACGCGCAGGTGGCCGGGGGGCGGTTCGCCACGGCGGCGCGGGCCCGCCGACGGCGAACTGCTCGACGCGCTGCGGGCGGGCACCGGCGGGTACGAGGCGCTGACGGCCCTGATGAGGGAGGTGGCCGACCGGTGGCCGTCCTGGAACCGGGAGCGGCGCGCGGCCCTGTGCGCGGTCCTCCTGGACCAGGAGCTGTTCGTCACGGACCGGGCGGGCGCGCTCGGCGCGGCCGACGAGGTGCGGGCCGCGAACGCCGCGTCGCTCTACCGCTGGGCGGTGCGCCCCCTCCTGGACGACCCGGCCCTGTCGGCCCGGGTGACGGACCTCCTCCCGCGCCTGAGCACGAGCCCGCACCGCGCGGCCCGCGCGGCGGTCCGGCGGATCACCCAGAACCCGTCCCCGGGCCTCCCGGAACCCACCTGGCAGGCCCTGCTGCGGGCCGCCACCCGCCCGCCCCGGGACGTCGGAGGCCCGGGAGACCACCCGCACCGCCCCGCCGGACGGCCGGCAGAGGCGGGCCGGCCGGTACGTGCGGACACCCCCGACCCCGGCCGTGCCCCCGGCTACGGTCGCGCGCCGGGAGCGCCCCCGTACGAGGACCGCCCCGGAGCCGCGTGGGAGGACCGCGCCGAGGAGGGCCGCTTGGGGGGCGGCGACCGCCGCCGGGAGGACCGCTCCGGGAGCGGTCGCTCCGGGGGGACCGCCCCCGGGGAGGACCGCTTCCGGGACGACCGCTTCCAGGTGGTCCGTCCCCGGGACGGTCGTCCCGGAGACGCCCGTTCCCGGGAGGGCCGCCCCCACGGGGACCGCCCCCGAGGTGGCCGTTCCCCGGAGGACTGTCCAGGGGAGAGCCGCTTCCGGGAGGGCCATCCCCGGGAGGACCGTCCCAGGGAGGGGCGCGGAGGGGAGGAACCCGCCGGCCCCGGACGCCCGTACGAGGTCGGGCCGCGGCGCGGCGGTGGGGCAGGGCCCGCCGGGCCCGACCGTCTCCGGACGGACGGCACGTGGACCGGCGCCGGTCGATCGCCGGACGCGCCCCACCGTCCGGGGGAGGGGTGGGCCGAGCCGGGTACGGACGACCGCCCCCTCGGGCGCCACCTCGCCCCGCGGCCGGAGGACGCGGCGCCACCCCCTTCGGCCACCGGCGCCGACCCCGGGGTCGGTCCCCAGGGCATCGGGGCCGGCCCCCGGGACGCCGGCGCTGGCCCCCGGGACACCGGCGTCGGCCCCCGGGACGCCGGCGCTGGTCCCCGGCACGTCGGAGCCGCCCCCGGGGACACGGGTGACGCCTTCCGGCGCCCCGGGATCGACTACGGAACCACCGGGCGCCGGACCACCGACCATGGGACCACCGACCACCGGACCACCGACCACGAGACCACCGGTACCGACCGCCGGACCACCGACCCCGGAACCGTCGGCCACCAGACCACCGACGCCCACCCCGGAACCACCGGCCACCGGACCGCCGACGCCGACCACCGGGACGCCGCCGGCGCCCGGCCGCAGGCCGGGGCACCGGGCGGCGGGTCCGGCACCGGGCCCACCACCCGCC
>JAAXOU010000286.1 GCA_012396115.1 Streptomyces somaliensis DSM 40738
GACCGCACGGGCGGTTCGCGCGCCGCCGGGTCCTTCCGCGGGGGCGGGACCCGGCGGGGCCCCTCCGGGCCGGGCCGCCCGGGGAGGGCTTCCGGGGAGGGCCGCCCCGCCGGCGTGCGGCGGGCGCGGGGGCCGTGTCCGTGCGCATTACAGTTCGGGGCATGGCGAAGAAGCTCGTGATCAAGGTGACCGCCGGGGCCGACGCCCCCGAGCGGTGCTCGCAGGCGTTCACGTTGGCGGCGGTCGCCGCGGCCAGCGGGGTCGAGGTCTCCCTCTGGCTGACCGGGGAGTCGTCGTGGTTCGCCCTGCCGGGGAGGGCCGCCGGGTTCGAACTGCCGCACGCCGCGCCGCTGCCCGACCTGATCGAGACGATCCGCGCGGTCGGACGGATCACGCTGTGCACGCAGTGCGCGGCCCGCCGGGACATCGCGGAGGAGGACCTGCTCGAGGGCGTGCGGATCGCCGGCGCCCAGGTGTTCCTGGGTGAGATCATGGAGGACGGGGTGCAGGCCCTCGTCTACTGACGCCCACCGGGCGTCAGCACCGGGCGTCCCGGCGCGGCGGACCCCCGCGGTCCCGGCGGGCGCCGGCCGGCGGAAGCGCCTCGGCGGCGGTCGCCGCTTGTCATGGTAATCCCGCATCCGGGTGACTCCGGATAACCTCGCGCCACCGCGAGGAGTTGCACAGGGCGCCGAAGCGCAGCGGCGGATGCGCGGGCCTCCCTGGACCACGGCCGCGGCCCCGGTTCGGCGCCTTCGGAGGGGTGTCTCCTCGCCTTCGAAGTGGCGGTGCCAGCCTGCTGTCTTTCTCAATCCTTCTCACGGACAGGCTGGTACCGCCCTCCCGCAAACGGCCCCGCCGACCGCCGAAGCGGCGACTTCTACCACTCTTATGGCGGAATGCCCCGCCGCGCCTGCCGTCGTTCAACCAAGCAGGTGGGTACTTTCTCCTGCCCGTCGGCACCGCAGACGTGCCGACGACGAGACCAGGCCTGGTGGAGGTCCTCATGCGTAAAAAGGGATTCGCGGCGCTCTCCCTGTCCGCCGCAGCTCTTCTGGCGGGCAGCGGCGGCGGAACGGCGCACGCGGACGACGCGCCCAAGTTCCACAACGAGACCCAGATTCTTTCCTGCTTCAGCCTGGAAGTCCTGGACATTCCGATCGCTTCCGCCGCGAATAACTCCATCGACTGCTCGAAGAACTACCACTACGAGCAGAACCACAGCGTCACGCACGAGTCGCGGCGCTGACGTCACCCAGTCGGAGCAATACCCCCAGAGGCGACGCTTCGTTTACTGATTGGTGATGCCGGAAAGCGGAGCTGATGTCTTAATCGAGATCAGCTCCCCCGACGGCATCGAAAACCACGATCCGGCATTGCGGTCGAACCCGAGGCTGAATATCGGCCCCACAGGCGTTCCGCCCTGTCGGCGCAACGACATAACAATCTCTCAGACTCAGAAGGAAAAGAGAAGGATGAAGCTCAAGAGCGCCCTCGCCTGCACGTTCGCCGCCCTGGCCGTGGCTGGTGGTGCCGCCGGCACCGCTCAGGCCGCCGACGACGACACCACGAAGTTCGACAACAGCAGCCAGGTCCTCAGCTGCGACGTCATCGAGATCATCGACATCCCGATCCTCTCGGCCGCCAACAACAACATCGACTGCTCCGAGAACGTCAAGGAGGAGGAGCACGAGTCGGTGCACATCGTCGACGAGGACAACGCCCACGCGACCGCGGTGGTTCTCCCCAAGGGTCACCAGAACCGCTGATGACGCTGCTCGGCGCCCAGGCACGCCGGAGGCGCCGAGCAAGCACGGCGTCCAGCCGCCCCGGATCCCGTCCGGTGCGGCTGGACGGGCAGGGTGGGACCTGACGGCCGAGGCGCACGCCTCGCCGCCCACGGCGGTGTCCTCTTCACCCGCCGTGGGCGCTCGTGCGCTCCGGCCGTCGCACCCGGCCCGTCGTCCTCCTAGACGCGCGACCAGCTCGAAGGGCCGGACGCAGCCGCACGTCCGGTCCGCACGACGGCAGGCCCAGCCCGCCCCGTGCCCTCGGTCCACCCCGTCGAACACCGGCAGTGCCCGGGCAAGGCGCACCGCCGTACGCGCCCGTCCGCGGAGAACCCGCGGGCCGGCGGGCGCGATGGGGGATCCGGGAGCACGGGCGCGCTGGGCCTTCCCGTCTTCCCGTCTTCTCGGCGCTCTCGGCCCTTCCGGTGCCCGATCCGGTCGCCAGCGCCCCTCCCCGCGGCCCGCGGTCGCCTCCCCGGTCCGCCACCGGCCCCACCCCGCCGCCACCGGCCGCTTCCTCGACCCGGCGCCCGCTCCCCCCGGCCCCTCCCCCTCGGCGGTGTGCGCGGGGCGCGCGGGCCCACCGCCCCGCCGGTAGGCGCGCTACGACCCCGGTCTCCCCTTGCCGTCCAGCTCGTCCCACCACTCGTCGGACTGCCGGTCGCCGGTCGGGTCGTCCCACCAGTGGTCGTCCGGACCCCGCCGGTTCGCCGTCCACACGGCGAGCGGCGGCAGGAGCATCGCCGCGAAGGCCATCCCCGCGGCCACCTCCACGGACCACAGCCGCACGAAGGCCCACGCGCTGACGAAGAGGACGAGGCAGGTGCCCATCAGTGCGAAGTAGGCGCGCCGGCGACGTGCGTACACACCTCCAGGGTATGACCGAAGGGCCGCACCTCGAGTCCCGGAAAGCGTCCAACCCCCAGGAGGTGCGGCCCTTCGGCCGTTCGGCGGTACCGCCGTCTCAGACGGCGATCGCGACTTCGGCGAGGCCGCCCGTCTCCACGACGACCCTGCGGTCCGCCGTGCCGCCCGGTACCAGGGCGCGGACCGTCCAGGTGCCCTCCGCCGCGTAGAACCGGAACTGGCCGGTCGCGGAGGTCGGGACCTCGGCGGTGAACTCGCCGGTCGAGTCGAGCAGCCGGACGTAGCCGGTCACGGGCTCCCCGTCACGGGTCACCTGGCCCTGGATGGTGGTCTCACCGGGCTTGATCGAGGAGGCGTCGGGGCCGCCGACCTTGGCTCCACACATGTCGTACCTGTCCTTCGCGTCGCGGGTGGGGAGGATTACCTGGCGGGGCCGAGCTCGATCGGCACGCCGACGAGGGAGCCGTACTCGGTCCACGAGCCGTCGTAGTTCCTGACGTTCTCCCGGCCGAGCAGCTCGTGCAGGACGAACCAGGTCAGCGCGGAGCGCTCGCCGATGCGGCAGTACGCGATGGTGTCCTTCTCCAGGTCCACCTGCTCGGCGGCGTAGAGGGCCCTCAGCTCCTCGTCCGACTTGAAGGTGCCGTCGTCGTTGGCGTTCTTCGACCACGGGATGTTGCGGGCGCTCGGCACGTGGCCGGGGCGCTGCGACTGCTCCTGCGGGAGGTGCGCCGGGGCGAGGAGCTTGCCGCTGAACTCGTCGGGCGAGCGGACGTCGACCAGGTTCTGGGTGCCGATGGCGGCCACGACGTCGTCGCGGAAGGCGCGGATCGAGGTGTCCTGCGCCTTGGCCCTGTACTCGGTGGCCGGGCGGTTCGGGACCTCGGAGCCGTCGACGAGGTCGCGGGAGTCCAGCTCCCACTTCTTGCGGCCGCCGTCGAGGAGCTTCACGCTCTCGTGGCCGTAGAGCTTGAAGTACCAGTAGGCGTACGCGGCGAACCAGTTGTTGTTGCCGCCGTAGAGGACGACGGTGTCGTCGTTGGCGATGCCCTTCGCGGAGAGGAGCTTCTCGAAGCCCTCCTGGTCGACGAAGTCGCGGCGGACCGGGTCCTGCAGGTCCTTCCTCCAGTCGATCCGGACGGCGTTCTTGATGTGGTTCTTGTCGTACGCCGACGTGTCCTCGTCGACCTCGACGAGGACGACCTTCGGGTCGTCGAGGTGGGCCTCGACCCAGTCGGCGTCTACCAGGACGTCGCTGCGGCTCATGCTGTCTTCTCCTCCGGGGCGGTCTGCGGGGGGATGCGGGTGCGGCGGGGGCGCCGGGCGCTCCGCGCACGCGGGGGTGCGGGGCTGCTCCGGCGGGGGAGGGCCTTCCGGGGCGCGGAAGGGCCGGGGAACGCGGGGCGCGGGGGCCGCTCAGGCAGGGCGACAGAGCATGGCGGCGACGCGGCACAGGTCCACTGCCCGCCGCTTCGTGAGGTCCGCCCGTCGCTTCGTCATGGGTCCGATCGTAAGGACGGACGGGTGGCCGTGTCACCGGCGTGTCGGATGATGAGACGAGAATGTCCGACTGGCGGAACGGAAAACCCTTCGGGGGCCGGCTCCGGGCCGGTCCGCGAAGGGGTGCCGTCACAATTCGTCTACGGGGCGGACGGGAGCGTCTCGCCATGTGGTCCAGAGGGGCGGATGGAGCCTGTTCCCCGGGCCACCGGGCCCGCTCAGCCCGCCAGGACCACGTTCCGGCCGGCCACCGTGACCTCCAGGCCGTCGGGGACGGCCTGGACCTTCCGGATCTCCAGCCCGGCCGGGAAACCGCTCACCTTGCGGTCGAAGTCGGTCCGCCGGCGGACCAGCTCCTCGACGCCGGGGATGTCCTCGCCGGGCACCCTGTCGGCCCGTACCCGCAGCGTCCCGCCGTCGACGACACTCACCGTGGACAGGACGCTGCGCGTCACCTTCCGGCCCAGCACCTCGACGCTGCCGGTGACCTTCAGCTTGCCGTTGCCGCCGTAGCCGAGGACGACGTCGTGGTCGGACGCCTTGCGCAGCTCCTCGTACGAGATGCGGGCCGCGCCCGTCGCGGACGCGGCGACCGCGCGCGAGTAGCCGTTCTCCAGCCGCACGCCGTGCAGCTCGGCTCCCAGCTCCCCGACGCGGACCTTGCGGCCGCCCGCCGTCACCTCGACGCCGGTCATGGCCACGTCGACCCGGTCGAGCTCCCCGGCGAGCGCCTGCGTCAGGAACGGGAAGCCGCTGATCGACACGTCCGGCGTGCGGGACAGGCCCTGCTGGACCCGGATCCGGTCGGCCGCCTTCGACTCCGCGGCGGCGACCGCCAGCCGGTCCGCGATCGTGAAGAGCCCGCCGAGGACGACGGCGATGATCAGCAGTGTGCGCAGTGCTCGCATGGCTCGGTGTTTCCCCCGCCCTGTAGGTGCCCGGCCCCCCGCCGACTGAATGGTCGACGAACGGGGATCGCTCATTGGTTCCCCGGCGCCCCGGACGTCACACACGCCGCCGGAGCGCGGCGGGGTGGCGCCGGGGCGTCCGGAGGGTCAGGCCAGGACGCGCCCCAGCAGGTACGCGGCGGGAGCGGCGAGCGCGAGCGGCAGGGCGACGCCGGCCGTCATGTGGACGAACCGCGACGGGTAGTCGTACGCGGCCACCCGCAGCCCGACCACCGCGCACGCCCCGGCGGCCAGGCCCACCACGGCGGCCTGCGCGCCCGGGCCGGTCGCCGCG
>JAAXOU010000287.1 GCA_012396115.1 Streptomyces somaliensis DSM 40738
CACCACGAGCGTGGTCTTCGGGACCGCCTTCGCGGCCGCGCGGCGGGCGGTCCCGCCGTGCCGGCGCGCCCGTTCCACCCGGCCCCGGAGCGGGACCCCGCCCCGGGGCCGGGCGCGCGGTCGAGGGCGGGGTCCGGGCCGGGAGGGCGAGGTTGCCCGGGGAACCGTTTGACGCCCGGTCAGCGCGGTCCTCTCGCGTAGGCTGGGCCGCGTCCCGCCCGGGGACGGACCCGGACCCGCTCGTGAGGAAGCTCCCATGGCATCCATCCACCGCACCACCCTGACGCCCGGCAAACTGGAGCTGCTCACCGGCTGGCTGCCGGGGCAGAGCTGGTACGCGGGCGGCGCGGGAGCGCCGGAACTGGTCAGGTCCGGCGGATTCCGCCTGGACGACCCCGAGGGCGCGGTCGGGATCGAGTTCATGATCGTGACGGACACCGCCGCGCGGGAGCCGGTGACGTACCTCGTGCCGATGGGCTACCGCGACGCACCCCTGGAGGGCGTCCCCGGCCAGGCGCTGATCGGCACCTCCGAGCACGGGGTGCTCGGTACCCGGTGGGTCTACGACGGCGCCCACGACCCGGTGGTGACGGCGCGGTTGCGCGCCCTCCTGCGCGGTGAGGCGGAGCCCCAGCACCAGAGCGAGAGCGACACACCCGACCCGACCGTCGTGGTGCTCGGGACCGGTCCCGCCGACGGGTCCGGCGTCCGGCTCAACCGCGTCCTGAGCCCCTCGGACGAGGGGCTGGGGCCCTCCGGGCGCCTGGTCGCCGGGTGGACCCGGCCGGACGGGACGGCCGTGCGGGGGGTGCTCGCGGCCGTCGTGCCGCGGTAGGGGCCGGCGGGGGGTCGCGCGGACGCGGTGACGCGCCGTCACGGGCGCCGGCCCGGGCGTTCGCTGCGGCTGCGGGCCGGGCCGGGGTGGGAGCGGTGACCGAAAACCCATTCTTGTTGGGGACATGTCCACTTCCGAAGAATGCGCACGACCGTTCGCGCGCGGAAGGACCCCCCACATGAAGAAGCCCCTCGCCGGTGCGCTGCTCGCGCTGGCCCTCCTCGGCCTCGGCGCCGCCCCGGCGGCCGCCGCCCCCGCACAGGCGCCCCGGGCCACCGCGCCGGTACGGGCGCCCGGGGCCACCGCCGTCGGTTTCGCCGGCACCGTGGCCCTGGACAACTGCTCCGGCTCGGTCGTGCGGCTGCCCCGGTCGCGCCCCGACGACCGCGCGCTGGTGCTGTCCAACGGCCACTGCCTGGAGTCCGGCATGCCGGCCCCCGGCACCGTGGTCGTCGACCGGCCCTCGACCCGCGGCTTCGGCCTCCTGAACTCCGCGGGCACCCGCGTCGCCACCCTGCGGGCGAGCAGGATCGCGTACGCGACGATGACCGGCACCGACGTCTCGCTGTACGAACTGACCACCACCTACCGGCAGATCGAGGAACGCCACCGCGTCAGGGCCCTCGAACTGGACACGGTCCGCCCGGCGCGGGGGACCTCCGTCAAGGTGGTCTCCGGCTACTGGAAGCGGATCTACGGCTGCTCCGTGGACGGCTTCGCGCACCGCCTCGAGGAGGGCGACTGGACCTGGACGGACTCCGTCCGGTACACCGCCGCCTGCGACACGATAGGCGGGACCTCCGGGGCGCCCGTGATCGACACGGCGACCGGCAGGGTCGTCGCCGTCAACAACACCAGGAACGAGTCGGGCGGCCGCTGCACCGTCAACAACCCCTGCGAGGTGGACGAGAACGGGACCGTGACCGTCCACCGGGGCATCGGCTACGCCCAGCAGACGTACACCATCGCCCCCTGCGTCGGCGCCGGCAACAGGATCGACCTCGACCGCCCCGGCTGCGCGCTGCCCAAGCCGTAGCCGGTCGGGCCGGAGCGCCGGGGGCCCCGTGTGCGGCCGCCCCCGGCGCTCCGGCGACCGGTCCGGTCCGGGAACGGACCCGCCCCCGGCGCCGCGGACCGCCCCGTTCCGGCTCCCGCGGGGCCCGTCCCGGTCCTCACGCGCCGGCGGCGCGGCCCGCGGCCTCCGCCCGGACGGCCTCCGCCAGCCGCACCGCCCGCGCCACGAGCCGCGCGTTGTCCCCGGCGGGCGAGCCGTCGGCGTCCAGCAGGGTGTCCTCCAGGCCGATGCGCGTTTCGAGGCCGCGCCGGAGCGCGAGGCTCAGGACGGGCCAGGCGGCGTCGCCGTCGGAGTGGAGCTGGACCGGTACGGCGCCGGTCCGCGCGTCGAGGAGGTCCAGGATCTTCAGGGCGTCCGCGATCGCCCGCCCGACCGGCCGGTCGATGACCTCCACCAGGATCCGGATGCAGTGGTCCGCGCGGTGCCCGGCGGTGAACGCCCTGGCGTCGTCCTCGGACCAGATGCCGGCTTCGACCCCCGTGCCGAGGTCCCGCAGAAGCCGCGCGGTCTCGCCGAACGCGGGCTCGCCGACGTTCACCGAGGCGAAGTCCGGCGGTTCGGCCAGGTCCCGCCAACGGGCCAGCTCCTCCAGCCGGCGCCGCGGGTCTCCCCCCGTCATCCAGATCCCCGTGGAGACTCCGACCGGAACGGTGCAGGCCCTCCTGACCGCCCTCAACGCCGCGTCGACGTCGTCGAGGTGGAGGGTCTCGCGACCGTGGGCGTCACGGGGGTGCAGGTGGACGCTGCCGGCCCCGGCCTCCTGCGCGGCCCGGGCCTGCGCCGCCAGGGCCTCCGGGGTCACGGGAACGCCGGGGTGCTCGCCGGCCGTACGGCCGCCGTTCAGACAAGCCTGGATCATTCCGGTGATGATGCCACCGCCCGGCGGGCGGGGTCCGGGCGGGGTCGGCGCGCCTCCCGCACGGCCGGGCGCCGGCGTCGGGGCCCGGCGCCCGGTTTCCGCCCGTGGAAAACGGGAGGCATGGTGGAGGGAGTTGCGGGTATGCGCGCCACGTCGGCCCGTACGGGGCCGAAGGAGAATCCGCGTACGGAGGAGGGGACGATGACGGTGGCGACGACCGACACGAACACGAGGGCCATCGGCGGTATCGCCACGCTGCCGGAGGTGCCGGACCCCCGGAACGTCCCGCCGAAGGACGCCCGGGCGCTGAGCAGGATCTTCCTGGAGCAGCTCGCGGTCCTGGAGGAGGGCACGCGCGAGTACCAGTACGCGCGCAACACGCTCATCGAGATGAACATGTCCCTCGTCCGGTACGCGGCGGGCCGGTTCCGCAGCCGCAGCGACGAGATGGACGACATCGTCCAGGTGGGGATGATCGGTCTCATCAAGGCGATCGACCGGTTCGAGCTGTCCCGCGAGGTGGAGTTCACCACGTTTGCCGTGCCGTACATCGTCGGCGAGATCAAGCGGTTCTTCCGCGACACCTCGTGGGCGGTCCACGTGCCGCGCCGCCTGCAGGAGGCGCGCGTCGAGCTCGCGCGGGCCACCGAGGAGCTGCGCACCCGGCTGGGGCGCACCCCCACCGTCAAGGAGCTGGCCGAGCTGATGAGCCTG
Source organism: Streptomyces somaliensis DSM 40738 (assembly GCA_012396115.1). Taxonomy (GTDB): domain Bacteria; phylum Actinomycetota; class Actinomycetes; order Streptomycetales; family Streptomycetaceae; genus Streptomyces; species Streptomyces somaliensis. Next base: position 3,484 of record JAAXOU010000287.1, read on the forward strand.
ACCGAGGAGGAGGTCATCGAGGCCCGTCTCGCGTCGAACGGCTACAACTCCGCCTCCCTGGACGCCGCGATCAGCGGCGACGAGAGCGGCGAGACCGCGCTGGCGGACTTCATCGGCTCCGAGGACCCCGCCATGGAGCTGGTGGAGGACTTCCACGCCCTCGCCCCCCTGATCGCCCAACTCGACCAGCGCGACCGGCGCATCCTCCACCTGCGGTTCGTGGAGGAGCTCACCCAGGCGCAGATCGGCGAGCAGCTCGGCTGCTCCCAGATGCACGTGTCGCGCCTGCTGTCGCGCACCCTCAAGCGCCTGCGCGAGGGGATGCTGACCACGCGCTGACCGTGCGGGCCCCGGCCCGCTACAGGAACCTCCGGATCGGAGTGACCGCCGCCTCCCGCAGCCGCTGGAAGGCGGCTCGTCGCTTCCAGCGGGAGAGGTCGATCGCCACGCTGCGGGTGAGGTCCTCGTCGAAGTGCCCGTCGAGCGTGGCGGTGAAGTCCTCGTCGAGCACGGCGAGCATGATCTCCTCGTCGTGGTCCATGGAGCGGCGGTTGAAGTTCGTCGAGCCGATCAGCGACGCCACCCGGTCCACGGTGATGATCTTGGCGTGCATCATCGTGGGTTGGTACTGGCGGATCTCCACCCCGGCCTCCAGCAGCGCCGTGTAGTGCGCCTGGCCGGCGAGCTGGCAGGCGCGCTGGTCGGTGTAGACCCCGGGCAGCAGGATCTCCACCCGCACGCCCCGGCGTGCGGTGGCGCGGAGCAGGTCGACGAAGTACGTGTCGGGGGCGAAGTAGGCGGTGGCCAGGCGGAAGCGCTCCTCGGCCGAGGTGAGCATGACCCGGATGAGGGTCTGCATGTCCTGCCAGCCGATGCTCGCCGACCCCCGGACCACCTGGACGATCGCCGTGCCCTGCTGCTCCTGCTCGGTGAAGCGGTCGCGCTCGTCGTAGAGGTCGTCGTGGCACTCGGCCCAGTTCTGGGCGAACGCCGCGGCGACGCCGTCCACGGCCGGACCGCGCAGCTGTACGTGGGTGTCGCGCCACTCCCCGGGGTTGCGGGCGTCGCCGCACCACTCCCGGGCGATGCCGACGCCGCCGGTGTAGGCGGTCCGCTCGTCGACGATGAGCGCCTTGCGGTGGCAGCGGTGGTTCTGCTTGAACGGAGAGAGCCACACCGGCTTGCGGAACCAGGCGATCTGCACGCCCGCCGCGTCCATGTCGTCGAGCAGGTCCGCCTCTATCTGCCTGGCGCCGAACCCGTCGAGCAGGAGCCGTACGCGGACCCCGGCACGGGCGCGTTCGGCGAGCGCCGCGGCGAACTCCCTGGCGATCTCCCCCCGCCAGTACACGAACGTCATCATGTCGACGGTGTGCCGGGCGGTGCGGATGGCGTCCAGCATGGCGGGGAAGATCTGGTCGCCGTTGCGCAGGACGACGAGTTCGTTCCCCTCCGTGGCCGCCACGCCGATCAGTCGTTCCAGCCGCCGTCTGAGCCGCTGCCTGCGCTCGTCGGTACCGGCGGTGGCGCCAGGCACGGCGGTCATATGACGCCCCTCGGAGTACGGGCGGGCGCGCCGCCCCGGAACGGGGACACGGGGGCGGCGCGTTCGGCGCCGAAGCGGTCGGACATGGGTTCCCTACCTCCCTGGGCGGTGGCCGGCGGACGGCGGGCCGGCGACGGGCTCGGGACTCGGGGCGGGGCCCTCACGGGGCCGGGCGCCTCTTCCCCGGGTACCCGGCCGCCGTACCCGCGGCCGCGCCTACCTGCGATCACGTCTCGTCGGCCAAGGGTACGCACCCGGCCGGGGCACCTCCTACCCGCCGTCGGCCCCCGCACTCCGGCCCCGGCCGGCTCCGTACGGTCGCCGCCGGGCCCCGGGGCGAGCGCCGCCGCCCGGGGCGG
>JAAXOU010000288.1 GCA_012396115.1 Streptomyces somaliensis DSM 40738
CCCCTCCCAGGCGGGTGACCGGGTCTTCCTCGGGCTGTCCCGCGGTTCCGGCATCACCCTGCTCGTGATCATGGCGGCGATCGCCGTCTTCCTCACCTACCGCGCGGCCCTCGCCATCGCCGGCAACCGAGTCCGGCCAGGATGAGGGGCAGGCGGGCGGCGCCGCCCTCCTCGACCCGCACCGGGACGCCCCAGTCCTGCTGGTGCACGTGGCACGCCGGGTACTCGTTGTCCGGGTCGTCGTCGCAGGAGGCGGCCATCGCCGAGACGTGCAGGACGCCCTCGGTCACCGACGGCTCCAGCTCCAGCTCGCGGTACAGGTCCGTGCCGGCGCCCGCGCCGCCCGCCAGCAGCTCCGGCGGCGTCGAGGAGACCAGCAGCCGCGTCGACGGCCCGTACCGGTCGTCCAGCTTCTGACCGGTCGGCGCGCGGAACACCACGTCCAGCCGGAGCGCACCCGGCGCGACCACCGTCGCCTCCCGCCGCGTGCGGTGCGCCACCGCCGCGACCCGGACGGCCTCCTCCGGGAGCCGCAGCCGGGTCAGCCGGTGCCGCGACGACTCCACGACCACCAGGTCCTCGCCGACGAGGACCGCGTCGCTCGGCTCCCGCAGGTCCGTCGCGAGGGTGGTGACCTCGCCGGTCGCCGGGTCGTAGCGGCGCAGCGCGTGGTTGTAGGTGTCGCAGACCGCGACCGAGCCGTCCGGCAGGGCGGTGACGCCCAGCGGGTGCTGCAGCAGCGCCTGGTCGGCGGCGCCGTCCCGGTGCCCGAAGTCGAACAGGCCGGTGCCGACGGCCGTGTGGACGGTGCCCTCGGGGTCGAGCCAGCGCACGGCGCTGGTCTCCGAGTCCGCGACCCACAGCCGGTCCCCGGCCGCGGCGAGCCCGGAGGGCTGCGCGAACCACGCCTCGCCGGCCGGGCCGTCGACCAGGCCCTCGTTGGTCGTCCCGGCCGCGGCCTCCACGGTCCCCGCCCCCGGGTCGTACGCCCACAGCTGGTGGACGCCGGCCATCGCGATCCACACGCGGCCCCGCCACCACGCCACGTCCCACGGCGAGGACAGGGCGACCTCGCGGGCCGGCCCCGAGGCGGGGGAGCCCTGCATCCACTGGGCACCGGTCCCCGCGAGCGTCGACACCTCGCCGGTCGCCGGGTCCAGGGCGCGCAGCGCGTGGTTGACGGTGTCCGCGACGGCGATCCGCCCGTCCGGCAGCGCGCACATCCCCTGCGGCTCGCTGAAGCGGGCCGACTCCGCCGGCCCGTCGGCCAGGCCGCGCCGCCCGTCGCCGTACCGGCGCACCACCGTCTCGCCGTCCGGGGCCAGTTCGACGAGCCGGTGCCGGGTCGTGTCGGAGACCAGGAGGTTGCCGGAGTCCAGGACGAGGGCCTTGCCGGGGAAGCGCAGGTGCGTGGCGACCGGCTCCGGAGGCACGTACGGGCCGTCGCCGCGCCGCAGCGTGCCCTTCGCCTCGTGCTCGGCCTCCAGCTCGGCGACCAGCGTCGCGATGGCCTTCGCGTGGCCCTCGCCCGCGTGCTGGGCGACGACGTACCCCTCCGGGTCGATCACGACCAGCGTCGGCCAGGCCCGCACGGCGTACTGCTTCCAGGTCACCAGGCCCGGGTCGTCCAGCACGGGGTGTTCGACCCCGTACCGCTCGACGGCGTCGGCGACGGCCCGGTGGTCGGCCTCGTGGACGAACTTCGGCGAGTGCACGCCGATGACCACCACGGTGTCGCGGTGCTCCTCCTCCAGCTCCCGCAGCTCGTCCAGGACGTGCAGGCAGTTGATGCAGCAGAAGGTCCAGAAGTCGAGGATGACGATACGTCCCCGCAGGTCGGCGAGGCTGTACGAGGCTCCGCCCGTGTTGAGCCAGCCCCCCTCGCCCACCAGCTCAGGAGCCCGTACCCGAACGCGCCGAGACGCGGAAACGCTGTCGTTCATCCTTCAAGGGTGCCATCCCCCGGCGGCCGCCCCGGCGGCGGGCGCGCGTTCCCGGGCCGGGGCCGGACGGGAGGCCGGAGGGGGCCGGGAGGGACACGGGGGGTGCGCGGAGGGAGCGCGGAGGGACGCGGCGGGAGCACCGGCGGGCTGCGCCCCTACCGGCTCCCGCCCTCCGGCCGGCCCGGGGCCGCGACGCCCAGCACGCGGTCCCTCAGGGCGGGGAACTGCTCCCTGGTCGCCGCGACCCGCGCGGGGTCGAGGTCCACGACCAGGACCTCCTCCGCGCGCCCCGCCTCCGCCAGGACCTCGCCCCACGGGTCCACGACCACGCTGTGCCCCGCCTGCTCGACCCCCGCGTGCGTCCCGGCCGTGCCGCACGCCAGCACGTACGCCTGGTTCTCCACCGCCCGGGCCCGCGCCAGCAGCGACCAGTGCCCGCGCCGGCGCGCCGGCCACCCCGCCGGGACGACGAACGCCGCGGCCCCCGCGTCCACCAGCCCCCGGAACAGCTCCGGGAACCGCAGGTCGTAACAGGTCGCCAGCCCGAACGGCAGTTCCGGGCACGGCGCGACGGCCAGCTCGCGGCCCGCCGACATCAGCACCGCCTCGCCCTGGTCGAAGCCGAACCGGTGGATCTTGCGGTACGTCCGCGCGAGCCCCCCGTCGGGCGAGAAGACCAGCGAGGTGTTGTAGAGCGCGTCCCCGTCGCGCTCGACGAAGGAACCGGCGTGCAGCCACACCCCCGCCTCCGCGGCCGCGGCCGCCATCGTCTCGTACGTCGGCCCCCGCAGCGGTTCGGCGTCCGCCGCGAACGCCTCGTAGGCGAAGGCTCCGACCGGCCACAGCTCCGGCAGGACCACCAGGTCCGACGCCGACTCGTCGCGCACGAGCGCGGCGGCGCGCCGTCGGCGCGCGTCCGGCGTTTCGTCCGGGTTGACCGAAATCTGAATCAGAGAGGCGCGCACGTTACCACCGTTCTGGCGTTGAGGCCGTCGTTACGGGCCTACGATCGTCACACGAAAGCACTGCCGAGGGGCTGCAGGGGGCGTACTGTTCTCTTCCGGGGGATCTTTCCCCCGAGGACCGCGTCCGGGGGAGGCTTCCGAGGTTCCCCGGCGGACGCCGCTGCAACCAGCCCGCGTACCAAGCCGCACGAGGGGTCCCGTGACCGTCCATCCCAGCCTCCAGACCTACGCCGACGCCTGGACCCATTCCATCGAGGCGGTGGCCGAGCTGGTGCGGCCGCTCGTCGAGGGCGAGTGGAACCGCGCCACCCCGTGCCCCGGCTGGTCGGTCCGGGACATCGTCTCCCACATCATCGGCATGGAGTGCGAGATGCTGGGCGATCCGCGCCCGATACACTCCCTGCCCCGCGACCTGTACCACGTGCGCGGCGACTTCGCGCGCTACATGGAGATGCAGGTCGACGTGCGGCGGCACCACACGGGACCGGAGATGACGGCCGAGCTGGAGTACGTCATGATCCGCCGCGCCCGCATGCTGCGCAACGAGAACCGCTCCCCCGACACTCTGGTGCGCGCCCCGCTGGGTGCCGAGCAGAGCCTCGAAGTGGCGTACCGGATGCGGGCCTTCGACGTGTGGGTGCACGAACAGGACCTGCGCACGGCGCTCGACGAGCCCGGCAACCTCGACTCCCCCGGCGCGTACGTCGTCCGGGACAACCTGCTGGCCCTCCTGCCGAAGGTCGTCGCGAAGGACGCGGGCGCCCCGCCGAACACGGCCGTGGTCTTCGACGTGGGCGGCCCCGTCGAGTTCCTGCGGACGGTCCGCGTCGACGCGGAGGGCCGCGGCAGGGTCGACGGGGCGCCCTCGCTCGGCCCGGCCGTGACGCTGGCGATGGACTGGGAGACCTACGTGCGGCTCGCCTGCGGCCGGGTGCGCCACACCGCGGTCGCCGACTCCGTCAAGGTGGAGGGCGACAAGGCCCTGGCCGAGGCCATCCTGACCCACTTCGCCGTCACGCCGTAGCGCCCCCGCGCGGGGCGCGTCCGGGCCTCACGCCGGGACGCGGGCCGCCTCCACGCGGCCGGCGGCCGGCCGTTCGCGCTCCCGGCGCGCCGCGCGGGCGCGGAGCCGGAGGATCCGGGTGACGCCCACCGCCTGCAGGACGAAGACCGACGAGAACGCCGTCCGGTAGCTTCCGCCGGTCGCGTCCAGCAGGACGCCGATCGCCAGGAGCGCCGTCATCGAGGCGGTGAACCCGCCGATGTTGACGATCCCCGAGGCCGTGCCCTGCCGCTGCGGCGGGTTGGCGGGCCGCGCGAAGTCGAAGCCGATCATCGACGCCGGTCCGCACGCGCCGAGGACGGCGCACAGCGAGAGCAGGAGCCACATCGGCGCCCCGCCCCCGGGATGTGCCAGGACGGCCGCCCACACCAGGGCCGTCGCGCCCACGGTGCCCAGCGCCAGGGGGGCGCGCGCCGCCTGGTGGCGGGCGACCAGCTGCCCGTAGGCGAGGCCCACCACCATGTTGGAGAGCACCACCACCGTCAGCAGCTCACCGGCCCGTTCCCGGGGCAGGCCCTGCGCCTCCACCAGGAACGGCATCCCCCACAGCAGGAGGAACACCATGGCGGGGAACTGCGTCGTGAAGTGCACCCACATGCCGAGCCGGGTGCCCGGCTCCCGCCAGGCGCGGGAGATCTGGTGCCGTACGTACGCGGCCCCCGCGTGCGGCACGGGCTCCGGCTCGAAGCCCTCGGGGTGGTCCTTCAGGAGGACGGCCACCAGCACCAGGACGACCAGTCCGGCCAGGGAACTGCCGGCGAACGTCGCCGTCCAGCCCAGCCCGTCCAGCGTCCGCGCCAGCACGATCGTCGACAGCAGGTTGCCGGCGACCCCGAACAGCGCCGCCACCTGCGCGACCACCGGCCCGCGCCGCGCCGGGAACCAGCGGCCGCCCAGCCGCAGCACGGAGATGAAGGTCATCGCGTCGCCGCAGCCCAGCAGCGCGCGGGCCGCCAGCGCCGTCCCGTACGACGGGGACAGCGCGAAACCGAGCTGCCCGGCCGTGAACAGCACGGTGCCCAGCATCAGGACCCTCCGCGTGCCCAGCCGGTCCACCAGCACGCCGACGGGTATCTGCATGCCCGCGTAGACGAGCAGTTGGAGGATCGAGAACGCCGACAGCGCGGAGGCGTTGACGTGGAAGCGGTCGGCGGCGTCGAGCCCGGCCACGCCCAGCGAGGTGCGGAAGACGACCGCGACGAGGTACACGCAGACGCCGGCGCCCCACACGAGGACCGCCCGGCGGCCACCGGGCGGATCGGCGTGGGGCGCGGCGGCCGGGGGCGCGGCGGCCGGAGAGGGGGGCCGGCTCACCGGTCCCCGCCCCGGAGGAGGGTCCTCACCCGGCCGGTGCGGGCGCGGACGCGCCGCGCCG
>JAAXOU010000289.1 GCA_012396115.1 Streptomyces somaliensis DSM 40738
CCGGGCGCACGGGCCGCCGGGCCCCGGCCGCGTCAGGCGTCGTCCAGGCCGCGCTCTATGGCGTAGCGGACCAGCTCGACGCGGTTGTGGAGCTGGAGCTTGCCCAGGGTGTTCTGGACGTGGTTCTGGACCGTGCGGTGGGAGATGACGAGCCGTTCGGCGATCTGCTTGTAGCTCAGGCCCTTGGCCACCAGGCGGAGCACCTCCGTCTCGCGGTCGGTCAGGCGGGGCGCGCCCGGCTCGGCGGCGCCCCGGGCCGGCGCGGGCTCGGCGGCCAGGCGGCGGTACTCGCCGAGCACCAGTCCGGCGAGGCCGGGCGTGAACACCGCGTCGCCGGCGGCCGTGCGCCGCACCGCGTCGAGGAGCTCGGCGGTGCTGGCGGACTTCAGCAGGTACCCGGTGGCGCCGGACTTCACGGCCTCCAGGACGTCGGCGTGCTCCCCGCTCGCGGAGAGCACCAGGACCCGCACGGACGGGTCGCCGTCGGCGACGAGTTCCTTGCAGACCCGGACGCCCGGCATGCCCGGCAGGTTCAGGTCGAGGACCAGGACGTCGGGGGCGGTGGCGCGGGCGCGGCGCACGGCCTGGTCGCCGTCGCCGGCCGTGGCCACCACGTCGAACCCCGCCTCGGCCAGGTCGCGGGCGACGGCGTCCCGCCACATCGGGTGGTCGTCGACCACCATCACCCTGATCGGCCGTTCCGTCATCGTTCCGCCTTCCCCCGTGGGACCTTCAACTCGACTTCCGTGCCCTGCCCCGGCACCGAGACCAGCTCCGCCGTACCGCCCAGGTCCCGCAGCCTGCCGCGGATGGACTGGGCGACGCCGAGGCGCCCCTCGCCCTCCGCCTGGGCGAGGCGACCGTCGGGGATGCCCGGCCCGTCGTCGCGCACGGTCACCACGACCTCGTCGGGCCAGTCCTCGAGGAGGATCCACGCCCGGGCGCCGGGCCCCGCGTGCCTGCGCACGTTGTCCAGGGCCGCGCCGACGGCCGCCGCCAGCTCGGCCGCCGCGGGGCGGGGCAGCAGGACCGGGGCGCCCGGCTCGGCGAAGGTGACGCGGGAGCCGGCGTGCGGGGCCAGCAGGGCCCGCAGGTCCTGCTCGCCGCCCTCCCCTCCGGGACCTCCGGGGCCGCCGGGACCTCCGGGGCCGCCGGGACCTCCGGGGCCGCCGGGGCCGCCGACCGGGCGGACGGCGGCCCCGCGCGAGGCGTCCTCGCCGGCGTGGGAGGGCCGGTCGAGGCCGCCTGCGACCAGGGTCCGCAGGGCGACCTCCTGCTCCCCCGCCATCCGGCCGAGTTCGGCCGCCTCGCCCCCCAGGGCGGTGCCGCGGCGCTGCACCATGGCCAGCACCTGGAGGACCGAGTCGTGGATGTCGCGGGCCAGGCGCTCCCGCTCGCGGGTGGCGGCCTCGATCTCCAGCGCCCGGGCGAGCGTCCGCTCGGAGGCGCGGGCGACCTCGACGACGTAGCCGATCGCGATGGACGCCACCCAGACGAGCAGGACGTTGTGGAGCGTGTCCCGGCTGGGCTCGCCGCGTTCGACGACGTTGGCGACGGCGACCAGCGAGGACGCGAAGCCGGCCCAGCGCCAGCCGCCCTTGACCGCGTAGGCGAGGACCGCGCCCGCGGTCCAGATGCCGGGCAGCGTGGGCCCGTCCTGGACCCGGGCGTCGCTGTCGGCGAGCGGGGTGAGCAGGATGCCCGTCAGCGCGAGGGCGAGGTCGACGGCGAGGAACCACCGGGTGCAGCAGGCGGCGCCGGACACCTTCGGCAGGGTCGCCAGCGTCCACCCGCTCATCGCGGCGAGGAAGCCGGCGGCGACCCACGGCCGCTCGAAGTCGCCGCGGTTGACGGCGAAGAGGAGGTCCGCGTAGACCATGGTGAGGACGCGGTACGCGGTGAGCGCACGCCACAGCGGCTGCTCCACCGACATGCGGGCCGCCCGCTCGCGCCCGGTCATCTCCCACCCCCCGCGTACGTCCCGCGCGCCTCCTGGACGCCGGGTGCCGTGCGTCGCCGCTCGGCCTCAGTCGGTCCCGTCCGCGGTCCTGCCCGCTTCCCTGCCCGCCGCCCTGGCGGCCTTCTCCGCCTCGGCGATGCGCCGCTTGGCGACCGTGGCGTAGACGTCGACGTACTCCTGGCCCGACAGCTTCATGATCTCGTACATCACCTCGTCGGTGACCGAGCGGAGGATGAAGCGGTCGCCGTCCATGCCCTGGTAGCGGCTGAAGTCCAGCGGCCTGCCGATGCGGATGCCGGGGCGCATCAGCCTGGGCACGACCTTGCCGGGGGGCTGGATCTTCTCCGTGTCGATCATCGCGACCGGGATGACGGGCGCGCCCGTGGCCAGCGCCACGCGCGCCAGGCCGCCGGTCTTGCCGCGGTACAGCCGCCCGTCCGGGGACCGGGTGCCCTCCGGGTAGATGCCGAACAGCTCACCGCGCTCGACGACCTCGATGCCGCTGCGCACGGCGGCGTCGCCGGCGCCCCGGGCGCCCGAGCGGTCCACGGGCAGCTGGCCGACGCCCCTGAAGAACGCGGCGGTGAGCCTGCCCTTCAGCCCGGGCGAGGTGAAGTACTCGGCCTTGGCGATGAAGGTGACCCTCCGGTCGAGGACCGCCGGGAGGAAGAAGGAGTCGGAGAACGACAGGTGGTTGCTCGCGAGGATCGCCGGCCCCTCCGCGGGAACGTTCTCGAGGCCCTCCACCCAGGGCCTGAAGGCGAGCTTCAGCGTCCCTCCGACGGAGAACTTCACAGCGCCGTAGATCAACTCGTGTTCCTCCCGTGTTCCGTCGCACAGACCTTAACCCGTGGGCCGCCCGGGGCACTCCCCGTCCGCGCCGGGACCGGGTCGCCGGCGCGGGCGGCCCTGGCCGGTGCCATCCCGGTCGCGTACGGTGAGGTGCGCGTCCCCCGGACCACCCGATCCGAACAGGAGACCTCCGTGCCGGTCGTCCCCGGAGCCGAGCCGTACCGCCACGAGGGCGGTGGCGTCGGCGTGCTCCTCTGCCACGGCTTCACCGGTTCGCCCCGGTCGATGCGCCCCTGGGCCGAGTACCTCGCGGAGCGCGGCCTGACCGTGTCGGTGCCGCTGCTGCCCGGGCACGGCACGCGCTGGCAGGACCTGCGGACCACCGGGTGGCAGGACTGGTACGCGCAGGTCGACCGGGAACTGCGCGTACTGCGCGGGAGGTGCTCCGCGGTCTTCGTGTGCGGGCTGTCGATGGGCGGCGCGCTGGCGCTGCGGCTGGCCGCCCGCCACGGCGACGCGGTCTCGGGGGTCGTCGTGGTGAACCCGGCGAACAGGGTGCACGGCGCGGCGGCGCGCGTGCTGCCGCTCGTCCGCCACCTGGTGCCGTCGACGGGCGGCCTGGTGAACGACATCGCCAAGGACGGGGTGGACGAACTGGGCTACGGCCGGGTGCCGTTGCACGCGGCGCACTCGCTGCGGCGGTTCCTGCGCCTGGTGGACGGGGAGCTGCCGCGGGTGACGCAGCCGCTCCTGCTGCTGCGCTCGCCGCGCGACCACGTCGTGCCGCCCGCCGACTCGGCGCGCGTCCTGAGCCGCGTCTCCTCCACCGACGTCACGGAGGTCCTGCTGGAACGGAGCTACCACGTGGCGACGTTGGACCACGACGCGCGGCGGATCTTCGAGGAGAGCCACGCGTTCGTCGGCCGGCTCGCCCCGCCGGGCGGCGCGACCGCCGCCCCGCGCAGGGACAGGGAGGGGAGTACGACCGGTGGCTGAGCAGCACGACGCGGACGCGGACCGCGAGGAGGGCCGGGACCGGCGCGACGGCCCCGGCGACCGCACCGGCCCGGAGCCGGCGGGCGGCGGGGCGGGGCTGGACGAGGAGGCGGCCTGGGCGGCGATCGTCGCCGCGTACGGGGACGAGCCGTCGGACCCGCCGGGCGCGGAACCGCCCCGGCCGGCGCAGGACCCGGCGCCCCCGGAGGGTGGTCCGGGGGACGGCGGCGACGGTCCGCGGGACGGCGGACGGGACGCGGCGAAGGGCGGCAGCCCGGCGGGCGGCCCGGTGCTGGGCGGCTCCGTCGTGTTCGCCCCGGGTGTCGGCCCGCGCGGGCCACGCGACTACGAGCCGGCCGACGAGGACGAGGGGCACTTCGTACCGCCGGAGCCGCCGCCGCTGCCCGAGGCGGACCCGGCCGTGAGGTTCGGCTGGCTGGGGGTGGTCGGCGGGCCGGTGCTGATGCTGCTCGCGGTGCTGCTCGGCTGGGACATGACGTGGTGGCTGACCACGGTGTGCGTCGGCGGTTTCCTGGGCGGCTTCGCGACGCTGGTGGCGCGGATGCGGCCCGGCGACGACGAGGAGGACGACGACCCCGGACGCGGCGCGGTCGTCTGACGCCCCCGCCCTCAGGGGGCGGCCGGTACGCGGAGGGCGGCGAGCACGGGCAGGTGGTCGGTCGCCGCCCTCAGGTCCTCGGCGGTGACGCCGGGCAGCCCGGACGGCACGCCGCAGCCCAGCACCTCCACGCCCCTCGTGGCGAAGACGGCGTCGATCCGCCGGCGCGGGTCGCCCGGGGTGAAGGTGTACTCGCCTCCCCAGGGGCGCACGGCCCGGCAGTCCTGCAGTTCGGCGGCGAGGCGGCGGAACGAGCGCCCGCCGGGCGGCTCGTTGACGTCGCCCCCGGCGACCGCGTGGGGCACGCCGAGCGCGGCGAGCTCGTCCAGCACCGTGCCCGCCTGCGCGTACCGTTCGTCGCCGCGCAGGCCGAGGTGGTAGCTGAGCAGCCCGAACCGGGCGCCGGCGACCCGGACGACGGCGGTGGCCAGACCGCGCCGGTGCAGGCCGGGGGTGAGCGGCAGCAGGACGTCCCTCGTCCGTTCGGCCGTGACGCGCGGGGAGCACAGCAGCAGCGGCCCGGCCGCGGGGGCGCCGCCGCCGAGGACGAGCAGCCCGCTCTTGGCGGCGAGCCGGGCGGCGTGCGCACGCCAGCGGAGGAAGCGGGGGGCCTCCTGGGCGAGGACGACGTCGGGGGCACAGGCGCGCACGACCCGGGCGAGGGCGTCCTCGTCGTCGCGCAGGGACCGGATGTTGTAGCCGAGCACCCGGATCACGGCCGAGCCGTCCGGCTCGGTGCGGGAGCCCGGCAGTGCGGTGAGCGCCATGCGGGCACGATACGGCAGCGCCGTGCCCAGCGCGTCGCGCAGGCGCCCCGCGTCCTCGATCGCCGCCCAGTGGTCGACGGCCGCGACACGGACCCGGATCGCCCGGCGGGCGGCCTCCAGCTCCCGTGGCCAGGTCGGG
>JAAXOU010000029.1 GCA_012396115.1 Streptomyces somaliensis DSM 40738
CTCCTGCTCCGTCAGCCTCCGGACCCTGACCAGTGGTGCCATCCCGCCTCCCCTGCTGGTTGGAAGCGACATCGCCTCCAACCAGCACAACGAGCAACCCGGTGAACCTATGCGGTCACAGCACTAGGCTCGTGCCGACCCGCTGCTACAGATAGCGCGCGGCTCTGGGGCCACGCCGGCGAGACACTGCAGCACTTCGTCTGTGCCTTGAGACCGTCCGAAGGCCGCGGGGGCAGGTGCCCCCGCGGCGTGTCTCACGGTTCTACGGCCAAGGCCAGTGGCCCCAACTCGCCGCCCCGAGTACCAGGGACGCAACTGCTGCACCCGTCACAATTGCGGGCGAGATGTACACCGCGAAGACGGTGCGGCCGCCGATCAGCAGTTGTACGTTGGCGCGCCGTACATGGGCGGACGTCGACGATGGAGGCTCCGGGCCCCAGGGGTCATCCGCGGGGCCATCCCCGGGTGACTGCTGGCTGGAGCCTGTGCCATGGTGTGTACTCACCAGTTGTCCTTTCGCATGAGCAAGGCCGCCGTCTCCCTGGCCGCCAAACCTGAAGAAGACGGTGGCACGCGACACTCGGTCCCCCCGGGTTCGAGAGGACACAAAAGGGCCCCACCAGACCTAGGCATGGTGGGGCCCTCATTGATGACGCGACCGTATCGGAGGGGCCAGGAGCGAGGCAAGTTGACCCTGCGACTCGTGCCCTGGCGTCAATGGCCAGATGTTCACGGGGAGTTGTGCTGGTACTGCGCATGCACAGGTCAGTGCCACGCGGTGCCCACACCAGCACCCCCGATAACGTCGCCAACGGTGTTGAGGGTGATCAGGCGCTCGCGCTCGCCTGCTTGCGGCGTCGAAGGAGGGCCAGCACGGCGATTGCAGCGAAGGTCATCCACGCCTTGCCGAGAATCTGGCCGGGCAGGTACTCGAAGGAACCGAAGGCCAACTTGAGGAAGAGGAGGCTGTCCGCGAGCAGGCCGACGGCGTTCGAGGCGAGCATCGCGATCAGCAGGCCGCGCTTCCGGAGAGGCTCGTAGACGACGAAGTCCATTGTCTCGGCCACCGCGAAGGCGGCAGCTGAGGCGCCAGCCAGCGCCGGGTCAGCAAGGAAGTACGACAGGATGGTGCCGACGGCTATGGCCGCGAGAGCAGCACCACGGCCAGCGGACTCACGGGCGAGGTCCCGAAGTACCAAGGCGAGACCCACCATGTAGACCCCGGCAGGGGCGACGTAGCCGAAGCCGACGGGGACGGCTCCGAAGTGGGTGACGGCAAGGTTCGCGGCAGGGATGGTGGCGACGTAGGCGACGAGGGTCGCGATACCGGCAGGGGCGGGGACGTTCACGGTCTTCTTTCTGTTTCGGTGATGTGGCGGTTTGCGCCGATACCACGCCGTGGACGGACAGCGAGGCGAACGCCCAGACAGTACAACCCAGGCCACTGACATCGGCACGGCTCTCGGCCTTGGAGACTCTGTCTGGGATTGAGTGCACTGCCGACGGCATATGCAGATCAGGGCACCATGAGTCGGCTACATCCGGGCGCACCAGAGAGCGCATCTCGACCACGCACTCGCAGGTCAGGCGGAGGTCGTTCCCCAGCGGTCGCGCGGCGGTCGTTGCTGTGCCCGGCTCGCTGCGATGACGGTGTCACATCTGAGCAAGACGTTGTTTCGGCCGTATTTTGTGGCGCGACGCATTTAGCGAACCAGCCCGATAGGTCCATTTAGTTCCCAATAGGTGGGTGTGCGGCAACCGCAGACGGATGCCGCAGAGGTACCTACTATCCAGTATCGAAAATGCATACGAATTCGCGATCTACTCCGTCGACTGCGTTGTCAGTGGATGCGCTTAAGCTCGTGCCAGTTGTTAAATCAGCAGGTGGGGGGCGAGCAGAAGGATGTCTTCGGGCTTCGCGGTTGGACACCTCGTCGAGTTCACGGGGGCTCCGGGCATCGGCCGGGTTGGCGCCGTCGACGGCGAGATGCTGCGCGTCGACTTCTTCGAATCAGTAGCCGAGGAGGTCGTCCACTCTCAGCGTGTGCCGGCGAGGAGCTGCTGGCGTGCCAAACTCGAAGCAGAAACGCGGGTCTACTGGCGCGAACCGAGCACCGGAGATTGGCTCGCTGGCCGGGTCACGGGGCAGCACCTCCCGGAATACTTCATCCAGGTCCCCAACAAGAAGTGGAACGAGCGCGCGAACGAGTGCGATCTCCGAGTGCGTTGGGACCGCCCCGTTCACGATCCCCTCCAAGTCCTCACGAGTGGTGGTGGCGAGTCGGGGTTCTTCCGCGACGCTCGGCTTCCCTTCCTGCGTGATCTCGTTGCCCAACGGGCTGCTTGCGCGAACATGGCTGCGCTGCTGTCCTCGGCTGCCGAGGTCTTCCCACACCAGATCCGCGCGGCAATGACGGTGCTCGCTGACCCAGTGCAGCGATACCTCATCGCAGACGAAGTAGGCCTCGGGAAGACCATCGAGGCTGGGTTCGTCATCCGGCAGACCCTCCTGGACGATCCGCAGGCACGAATAACGGTCGTTGCCCCCGAGCCACTGCGGCGCCAGTGGGACAAGGAGCTCCGCAACAAGTTCTTCGTCGACGACTTTCCATCAGCCCGGATTGTGATCACGTCTCACGAGACGCCGGAGAAGTGGTCCGCGTACCACGACAGTGCACTTGTCGTCGTGGACGAAGCCCATGCACTGGTGCAGAACGCCGACGAGGGCCTCTCGCCCTACAGGGAGCTAGCCGCCCTGGCTCACTCCGCACCGAAGCTCCTGCTCCTGTCCGCGACCCCCGTGACTTCCCACTACACCACTCACCTCGGCCTGCTGCACCTGCTCGACCGCGACCTCTACAGCTGGGACGACCGCGAAGCTTTCGAGCACCGCTATGCCCTACGAGCCGAGTTGGCCGACAGTGTCTACGCCCTGGATGCCACCTTCACCTTCCTGCTGAGGTCCACGCTCGACGACATCCGGCGGATCCTCCCCGATGACCCCCGATTTGAGCACCTTGCAGATCGGATCGTCGCATGTCTCACCGAGGACGATGACCTCCGCGATGAAGTAGAACCGGATGAACTCTCCCTGCGCGTAGAGGAGCTGCGGGGGCACATCAGCGAGACGTACCGCCTCCACCGCCGGGTGATCCGACACCGGCGCGACCAGGTGGAGAGGCCAGAAGACGATTCCGAAGAAGGCGAACCCTACGCTGTCCGCGGGCGGAAACTCTCGAACGTCATCACCCTGCAGTCCACCTTCGACGCGGTCGAAACTGCCCTTACGGAGTGGCGCATTGGCGTCTCGAGTTCCTTGCTCGATGCCGGGCTTGAAGATCAGACCACCGCGTACGCCCGCATCCTCGGCGTCCTCATGTCCAGGACGGGCGGGCCCTTCGACGACTTCGTCGACGCCCTGCGCTGGCGAGTCCGCGGAGATGGCGAGGCGGCGCAACGAGCCGGTCTCAGTGCCCAGGAGCAGGCCATGCTCGCCGCGCCCCCTCTCATCCCTGCAGAGGTAGAAGCACTCGACGAGCTAGAGAGGCACCTCGACGAAGCAGAGGGCAACCAGCCGCTCAAGGCGACAGTCAACGCCCTCGTCCCCACTCTGAATCGTGGTGGACGCATCGTTGTCTTCTGCGGTGCGGGCGTGCTGGCACACCAACTCGCGGCGCACCTACGGCGGCTGTCTCGTACAGCCTGTGTTGTGGAGCACACCGCACAAGCCGGAGCGGCAGCTTCCGAGGATGCGGTGACGAAGTGGCGCACGGCGCCGGGGACGTCCGTCCTTGTCGCCGACCACACCGCCGAGGACGGGCTGAACCTTCAGGCCGCGAGTGCCGTCGTTCATATGCGCCTGCCGTGGAACCCCAACCAGCTCGAACAACGGATCGGACGGGTTGACCGTTATCCCAGTGGCGAGTCCGTCAGCCAACTCGATAAAGCCAGCCAGTACGTGCTCAGCGCAAGCACCGAGGATGAAGCCCTTGGCACGGCGTGGCTGAACCTGTTGCGTGACG
Source organism: Streptomyces somaliensis DSM 40738 (assembly GCA_012396115.1). Classification (GTDB taxonomy): domain Bacteria; phylum Actinomycetota; class Actinomycetes; order Streptomycetales; family Streptomycetaceae; genus Streptomyces; species Streptomyces somaliensis. Next base: position 4,023 of record JAAXOU010000029.1, read on the forward strand.
GCTACGAGGTCTTCTCGAGGTCAGTGTCGACACTGCAGGACGCCATCGCGGAAGGCCGCGACGCTGTCTGGAGCGACGCCCTTCGAGATGGCCCGTCCGGGCTCGCCTCCGCCCAGCAACGAGTTCAAGACCAGCTCCGCGAAGCCCGCCAACAGATCGAGAAGATGGACATGCTCGAAGCCATCTACCTCGATGTCGATGGCCGAGACAGCATGGTCAAGAACCTCAGGGGGCTAGAACTGGAGTGGAAGGAGATCCAGCGCGGTGTCTTCCGGTACACGAGCGCAGGATCTGGCGGTATCAACATCCGCCACTACGAGCGCACAGCCGGCAAGACCGTCTTCGACCTCGTAGGGTCACGGCCGCAGGTGCCGCCGCGGCTCTACGTGGCGCAGACCGCGGGGCTGGAACCTGCCATGGCTCAGGGCACGTTCAACCGGTCCAGGGCCCTGCGTGATCCTGGCACAAGGTTGTTCCGTATAGGCAACCCCTTCATCGATGCGCTCGCCGCGTTGAGCGACATTGACGAACGTGGCCAGGCCACTGCCTACCGGCGCGTGGACCCCAGCCACATGGGTGACCCGGAGCCCTACTTCGGCTTCGACTTCCTGGTTGAGGCGGACGCCTCCGTGGCGGCAGAGGCGATGGCCAACCGGAAAGAGGTGAAAAGGGCGTTGCAGCGCCAGGCCGATCTCCTCCTTCCGCCGTTCACGCGCAGAGTGTGGGTGCGGGCTGGAAGCACCGAGGCGCTGACGCTGGCCTCGGCGCTCGAATGGCTGAACGAGTCCTACGACAACCGAGAGTGCCAAAACCTGAGTGGCCAGCGGATTCGTGTTCTCATCGACGTCTTCGGTGGCTGGTCGGAGTTCCGTCATGCTGCTGAGACCGCCGAGAAGGTCGCACGCGACGAACTCTTCCGCGTCACTGACCTGAAGGAACTCTGCGCCGAGGCCCAGGAACGCGGTCGCCGGCGACTCGCCGTGACTCGGGCGCAGGCCGAGGCCCGCAGGGCTGCCGGTCGCCTCCTGCGTGAGGACGAAAGCCAACTGGCAGACGTGAAGACCGCCGGTCTACTCATCGACGGCCTCATGCAGCCCAGCGTACGGCTCATGGCTGCAACCTGCGTTCTCCGCGCTGGGCGAAAGGGGGCCCAGGCAAGTGCGTGACAGTTGGGCTGCGGCACAGCAACTCTTCGACGCCTGGCCGTTCGTTGTCCCGACGCCGGAGGAGTCGGAATACAGCGGCACATTGCGACGGCTCAAGCATGCCCTCGACGGCCTCGCTGAACAGAGGGCCTCGTGGCGTGACGTGGCAGCACTGACACGGCAGATCCTTCTCGAAGCTCAGGCCAGCGGAAACACCTTTGGCCTTTCAGTTCCACCTGGCGCACCGCTGCCCACGCGACAGCAGTGGGAACAGATGCACTGCCATGCGCTCCCGGACGGCCGTCGTGTCTTGGTCACTGCCCGGCCGTGGCACCCTGGCGGGGAAGATCAGAAAGCTGACGAAGCAGCCACGTACGACTTGGAGAAAGTCCACCTCGGGGAGAGCCTCCAAACACACCTTGAGTTGGAGCCGTGTCCAGCTGACCCCTTCTGGATCCGTGCTCTCGGCAGCGGTTACGCCCAGTACAAGTCAATCGGGCAGCGGCAAGCCGCGCGCGCTGTGGCACTCGCAGAGCCTGGCAGCACTGTCATCGCTTGTTTGCCGACCGGCCACGGCAAGACCGCCCTCGTACAGGCTCCGGCTCTGCTCGCAAGTAACCGTACCGGTGTCACGTTGGTCGTAGTGCCGACTGTCGTGCTCGCGTTGGACATGGAACGTCGCGCCCAGGAGTTGCTGAACAGCCGCGGACGACGAAGTCCCTCCGGCCGCTACGCTTACATCGGCGGCCTCGACGAGAACCTCAAGCAACAAATACGAGAAGATATCCGCACAGGTAAACAGCGGATAGTCTTCACAAACCCTGAATCGCTCGTTTCTGGACTCAAGTCTGCACTGGAAGATGCTGCCGAGGCAGGTCACCTTCACTACTTCGTCATTGATGAGGCCCACCTCGTCGAGCAATGGGGCGAAGGCTTTCGACCTGAGTTCCAAACCATGTCCGTCCACCGTCGGACCTGGCTGAGCGCAGCACCACCCGGACGTGCACCCGTGACGGTCTGCATGAGCGCCACACTCACCGAGCAGCAGGTAACCACGCTCGAGAAACTGTTCGCAGACCCCAAGCCAGCCGAGATCGTTTGGGGCGCCCAGGTGCGCCATGAACCCAGCTACTACATCGATGCCTTCACCGACGAAGAGCAGCGCACCGAGGCAATCCTTCGTGCCATCGACCGTCTACCGAAACCACTAGCTCTGTACGTGACAGAGCGGAAAGACGCCAAGGCGTGGCTCGACCGCCTGCGCACAGCCGGCTTCGCACGAGTAGCTGACGTCGCCGGCTATTCCAGCCCCGACGAACGCCGAAGGGCCGTGGAAGGCTGGAGCGGCCGTTCTGCTTCGGGCCCTATGCCCACCCGATACGACATCGTCGTAGGGACTTCAGCCTTCGGCCTGGGCGTAGACCTACCCGACGTCCGCAGTGTGGTGCACGCCTGCCTGCCCGAAACCGTCGACCGCTACTACCAGGAGGTAGGGCGCACAGGCCGGGACGGACGTCCGTCCGTGGCCTACCTGGCGTCCGCCCCCCGGGACGAGCCCGTCGCCGAGGGCATCAATCGGCAAGCAATCATCGGCGCAGACAAAGCGTGGTCGAGGTGGCGGTGGATGTGGACGCTCAGGGACAAGACATACCCACGTCCGCGTCACTACCTCGTCAACCTCGACTCCATCCCGGACAACGTCCACGACACCTCGGAGGCAAACCGCGACTGGAACATCCGCACCTTGAACCTCATGCTGCGCGCCGGGCTTATCGGTCTCCACGTTCCTGAGCCGCCCCAGCGACACGACGACGAACCACGCGCAGCCTTCCAGGAACGCCTCGACCGGTTCTACGAGGTGGCATCCACGCATGTGGACGTCACGCTCGAAGACACTCAGACCAACGATGAGGAGCACTTCCGGAGTCGGTTCGAAGCGGAGCGCCGGCGCTCAATCACTGCGCAGCGACAGGCCCTAGCCGATCTCCGCACCCTGCTACGCGGCGATCGATGCACAGGCGAGGTTCTCAGCACCTACTACCGGGTCCAGCAAGGCGGTGCCCCACTGCTGACGGGGGTGAATTGCCGCGGCTGCCCCAGTTGCAGAACGACAGGCCTTCCGCAGGAGAACGGCTTCTACAAGCTGGCCGGAGACCCTCATCCACTGGTTCCAGCCCCTAGTCGGACCAGCCACGATCCACTCCGACGCATGCGTGGCACCGCGTCCTGCCTCAGTTTGTGGTGGGGGACCGAGACGGACCGCCAGGTCAAGGTGCCTCGGCTGCTGGAGATGCTGGCCCTTCGTGGCATGAATGTGATTGGTGGGCCAGGGATCACCCCATCTCTGGCCGAAGCTCTTCAGGAGGATGTGGCACCGCGGCCGATCATCTGCGACACCGACGCGGATCTGCTCCGCTTCTACGAAGGCCCCATCGTCTGGGTTCTGGACGATGATCCCTCACCGATGGACCGGGTGCTCAGATCGCGGCTTGATTCACCAGATGTGACCTACTTGATCCACCCGCGAAGTACGCCGGATCCGAGTCGCCCAGGCCTGGCCTTCGGTGCTCTTCATGCTCAAAGTTTCTCCGTCCAGACCGCGTTGGAGTCGTTCTGATGGCCCTGATCAACGTGGACGCCTCGCGCCCCGACCCCATGTGGGCAGTCGTCCGTCTACTGGCCCGCTCGAAGAAGCCGGTACCACTCAACGGCGCGCGCGCTCTGCTGAGCCCACCGACCCTCGCATCCGGTGACAAAGACGCGTCGGAGATGTTCAACAAGGCCGTCAAGACGCTGCGGGAGCTCGGGCTGCTCCACGTCGCCGAATCCACCGGTGAGCTGACGCTCACGGGACCCGCTGAACATCTCGACGGCCAAGACTGGGACGCATTTGCGGCTGCGCTGCGCAGCGCCGTCTTCGCACCTGAGCGCAACAGTGGTCTGGGGGACAACGATGAACAGAGGGAATCCCGAGACCTCACGCGTGCCCTGGCATGGTTCCTCACGCTAGATCCCATGGGCCCTGCTGTGGACTGGGACCAGGCGCAGGACCTCATGAAGGAGACCCCTCTCAGGCCCGAGGCGGGACCGGCTGTCGTGAACGCCGAGCGATGGCGGCAGTTCTGCGACTGGGCCCCGGCGCTAGGGCTCGCAGCACGACCACTCCTTGCCGGCGGAGGTGGCAGTCGACTGGTACCCGACTGCACGGCCGCAGTCAGATACGTCATGCAGTGCCTGTGGGAGCCGGGCCGCCAGGTGAATGCCGTAACAGCCGTACGAAGCGTCCGGGAGCATTTGCCGGTACTCTCCAGCGGCCAATACTCGCTGGCTCTCCACCTCCCCAACCCCGGTGACCGTGTAGCGGGCCCTGCTCTCTCCTTTGCGCTGCTCCGCGGTAACGACGAGGGCTGGCTGCGCCTAGAACTCGATTCCGATGCCGCAATGGTGCTGCAGGTGAGCGATCCAGAGCAGCCCTCCAGTCCGCGCTACGTAAGCGACATCACGATCCAGGAGGCCCCCAGTGCCTGACTTCCGCGGAAAGGTCTGCTGGGACCCCGCAACGGCCGCCAACACCATCAGCGTTGAAGCCATCTCCCCATCTGCGGCCGTGTTTCGGGCCACTCATGCGCCGTTGCGGATCCAGCGAGCGCGGCTCGACGGCCGGCAACTCGTGCTTGAGGGTCAGCCGGTCGACGAGCGGACGGTTCTTCACGACTTCCTGAATCATGAGTCCAACAGCGGCGCACTCCTTATGCCCATCGTGGGCGAGTCCGGGTCGGGAAAGTCTCACCTCGTCCGATGGGTCCGCGAGCACCTCGAACTGGTCGACGACGGGCGTCGTGATCGCGAGATCATCTACCTTGAGAAGCACAGAACAAGCCTCAAGGCAGTGGTGCAAAGCCTGATCGCCAAGGCAGACAGTGACGAACTGAAGCAGCTCAAAGCGGAGATCGACAAATTTACCGCTGACATCGACGCATCAGTGCTGGCTCGGCGGCTGATCCACTCCCTCAACGAGACTCTCGTAGCCGAGACCGGCCGCGGCGTCTCGGGGCCGGCGCGGCAACTCTTCGGCCCTCATGGTCTCGGAGCACTCCTTGACGATCCACACGTCAGCGAATTCATGCTCCAGCCCGAGAAGTTTGTTCCACAACTGGCCACGTACCTCCTACGAGACCGCACCAAGGGTGACAAAGATCGCCCGCCGAAGTTCACAGTTGATGATCTGCCGCTAGACATCACAGATGTCAGTAAGGCTTCCGCACTGGCCAAGAAGTGGGTACAGGTTCTCAGCGCCAAGGCCGAACTCCAGGAGATCGCGATCGACCTCCTGAACGAGCACTTGGAGACTGCGATCAATCGCAGCTTCAACCTCGGCATGGGCCGCTTGCTGGAAGCGATGACCCTTGTCCGCGAGGAGTATCACCGACAGGGCAAAGAGATCATTCTCCTCATCGAAGACTTTGCTCTCATTCAGGGCGTACAGAAGGACCTGCTGGATGCTCTTGTCGAAGCCGCTCACCGTGAGGGGGCGACACGGCTAGCCCCCATCCGCACCCTTATGGCGGTAACGACTGGCTACTTCCGTGACCTGCCAGAGACCGCCCTCACCCGTGTACAAGCAAACCTGGGCTACGCGTATGACCTCGATGTGCCCTTCAGCGAAGAAGACACCGGCGAAGAAGCCATCGCTTCATTCGTTGGCCGCTACCTCAACGCCGCGCGCATCGGCAAGGATCGATTGGAGCAGGTAGGCGGCGCCGAGCCGCCGAACGCGTGTGATGCCTGCCCCCTGCGGCCGCGTTGCCACGACGCGTTTGGAGCATCAGCGGATGGATTCGGGCTCTACCCCTTCAACCGCTCAGCCCTGACTCGCATGGTCCACTCCACCGCTTCGAAGGATGAACCGTGGGGGTTCGTCCCCCGAACGGTGCTCGGAAGTGTGGTGCGACCCATTCTCATTGAGCACGCTGGATCGCTGCGGCGTGGGGAGTTTCCCGATGAGGCCTTCTCCGAAAGCTTCCCTACCGCTGACATCGACACGACGCTTGACACAACCGTGCGATCGTTCATTGATACCAACGATCAGGTGGCCGGTACACGCCGGAAGCTGATCCTTGAATTCTGGGGCGATGCCGCTGCACAGGGCATCGAAATCGATCCCACGGTGATCGAGGCCTTTGCTCTCAGCCCGATGGCTGCCGGAGCCCAAACCCCTCTGAAGCAGCCACGGCGCGAAGCTGAGCCTTCCCCCCAATCCGGCGCCTCGCCTGGCACTGCCAAGACGGAAGACAAGACTTATCCGCCGTCCGTTCAGCGGAGCCTTCAGAACATCGAGGAGTGGGTGACCCGCGGCGACGACCTTAAGCAGGATCATGCCCGAGCCATCCGCACTGTCATCGCCACGGCGGTAGCCGAGCGGTACCGCTGGAACGCGCCGCTCATGCAGGCGCAGAGTAACGTGAAGGAGAAGGGCTGGCCCAACAACGCCACCGTCGTCAGCATCGAAGGCTCTGCTGTCGCAGGCATCACAGGTGCCGATAGCGCGCCGATCCAGTTCAAGCGGAGTGCGACGAACAGCAGGTTCTTCCAGAGCTTGATCCGTGCCCAGTACGGGTTGGACCAAGTACGCGGTGAGGACATCCGCAGGCTCGCGACCCTGGCCGAGCGGCACGCGGGTTCGCTGGCGTCGCGAGTTCAACGCAACTTGGAGGTCACTGACGACGACCTTGTCCTCGGCCTACGGGCATCCGTACTAGGAGCGGTTCTTGCTGGCCGGTGCTGGCCTGGCATGAGTATCGAAGAGCTCCTGGCGGCAGCGGTGGACGACGGCGATGCTTGGGAAGGTACCGGCGTAATGTCGAGGCCGGACCGGTGGACCGCCGCCCTCAACCAGCACCTGGCGGCCCGAAGCGCCCTGGTGAAGCGTATCCGTGCTGGTATCGGCATCTCGCAGGGAAGCAGGGGAGCCGTGGGCATGATCGATGCAGCCCGGGCAGTCCCTCTGCTGGAAGAGGCAACAGCCACCTGGGCGTGGGAAACGCCGGCGGGCAGCATCCCCGAGTGGGTGAAGCCCGCAGTCAAACCATTCGCGTCATGGTCCGCGCTGATCGACGGGCAAGTCACGATGCTCAAGGGCTGGCTGAGCGACATCCGAATGCGGCAACCCCGCAGCACCCCGGGGAATCACACCCTGGCCAGCATCAGAACTGCCGTCGACAGGGCAAGAGAGGTCAGTCTGTCGCTGTCCGCCCAACGAGCACGTGAACTCGATGCTCTCCTCGAGCAGGCAGGTGCTGTGGAGTGGTCCACCATCTCCGCTCTAGAGGATGACCTGGGTCGGTGCTTCGACGACGATCGCCCCGAGGCGGCGCGTCTGACTGCGCGCATCCGCACGGCCGCCCAGGACCGCGGAGCCTCCATCGAAGTTATCCGGAACCTGCTTTGTGTCGCTGACGAATGGCTTGATGAGGCACTGAAGGGTGCCGAACTGCGGGCGAGTTCGTCGGCTGCGAAGAACGCAGCCGAGGGCGTGCAAGAACTCATTGCCGAATGGCGTTCCCTGGCAGTTGAAGGGGCTGATCAGTCGTGACTCGGATGTCTGTGTACGAGAAGGCAAAGCTGCTTGAGGATCACGCTTCCCGCATCGCAGATGGCGAGGACTCTCAGCGACAAGCCACTCGTGTATCAAGCCGGCTGCTGGAACTCCGCTCTCAGCTCAACCAGCTTCGCTCGCAACTGGCCGTCACGCAGGCCCTACAGTCCCGTGGCGCGGGACTCGACATTGACTTGTCCGGCATCGATGACGGTAGAGCTGGATTCGAACGCAGTCTGGGGCCCAGCGGACTCCCTTCCAACCAGGTGTTCAACACGGCGAAGAAGAAGACACAGGCAGTAACCGATCGTCTCGCGGAAGAAAATCAAGCCGCTTGGTCAGCCTGGACTGAGCAACTTCTCGCGGAACTGCCCCTTGCGCGAATCTCGATGCTCGTCGAACTCGAAGCGGAGAAGCAGGCTTCCAAGCGACAAATCGAACTGGAGCGAATCGCCAGGGGTAAGGCTTCTCAAGAAGCCATCACCACATTCGCGACCACGTACGCCGGCCTAGCGGAACTCCTTCAAGACACTCAAGATCCGCCGGAAGCACTCGTCGATCTGCTAAATCGGCTACGCGAGCAACCTGGCCTGACGCTAAGCGACGTCACAGACGAAGAGATCGCACTCCTTCGCGAATGCCGGATGGACGCCCACATCACCCTGAAGAGGAAGGGTTCGTGAACCAGAGCACAGTAGGCCGGAAGTTCGCCAACGAACTCCTGAACCAACTTGAAGACCTTGAGATGCCCCTCCTCATGTGGGGCGTGACGGAAGGCGCGCTCTCAGAGGATGACGTCCTCAACTGCATCGAGCAGTTCCTCGACGAATGCGACAATCCGCCGGCACTATCGGCCGTCGAGATCCTCCGCGAGATGCAGGGCCGCGCGCTGCTCTTCAAGGTGCCCTGGCCTAGCGACGGATCGATCCGCTACCGCACTCGTTTTGCCGAAGCCCTGCGCTTGACCGCCGGACTGCGTCAACTCTTCCGCCCCCGCGGAGACTGGGCAGACGACACACCCAACGGATGGTGGCGGCAAGGGAAGCGACTCGTTGCTGACTACCGCCTACACGTTCGCTATCGTCGTTACCCTGATCGAGATATTCCGGGCTCCCAAGCACTCAAGGAGTTGCGCACCCTTCCAGGTTGGGGCGATCTCCAAGACCGCGTTGCCCAGGACCAACTGGGCGGCAAGAACCTCGCTCGTTTTCAGTTGGAGGCAACGCAAGCTGTCTTCTCCTCACTCCAGGGCCAAAACCGTTCCAAGGGCATTATCGTCAGCGCCGGCACCGGTAGCGGCAAGACGCTGTCCTTCTACCTGCCCGCCTTCGCAGCCATAGCGGAGCACGCGACTAACAGGGTCCAGAACAGGATCCACACTCTGGCTCTGTATCCGCGAACTGAGTTGCTGCGGGATCAGTTGCGCGATGCGATCGTCAATGCTCGAAGCGTTCAGAGCGCGCTCGTCAGCCAGGGGAAGAGGCCTCTGCGTCTCGGCGCACTCTACGGAGGCACCCCGAATCACGCCGATGACTGGCGACTTCAGCCCGGACGAGGTTCCGGCCGTTGGGCACGTGTAGGGGACGGCGCCGTGTGTCCCTTCCTTCCCTGTCCCAGCCCTGAGTGTGAGGACGGCGAGTTGATTTGGTCTGACAGGGACCGCGCTGAACGCGTTGAACGCCTCATATGCCGACGCTGCGGGGACGAAATCCCGGACGGCCAACTCGCCTTGACTCGCGAGTCCTTGAAGAAGAACCCGCCGCACCTGTTGTTCACAACTACGGAGATGCTGAACAACTGCAGCGCCGACGGCTACCTCGATATCCTCCTGGGATGGCGCGGGGGAAGCGTGCCGTCCCTGATGCTCCTCGATGAAGTGCACACCTACTCGGGAGTGCACGGGGCGCAGGTCGCCTACCTCCTACGCAGATGGAGGGACGCAGTAGGCAAACCCGTAACTTTCGTGGGCCTCAGCGCCACACTGCGCGACGCGAACCAGTTCTTCGCACAGTTGGTCGGCCTGCGCGAGAGTGACGTGGACCCCATTGCACCCGACGATGCCACCATGGTGCGGGAAGGCCGCGAGTACGCGCTCGCGCTGCGAGGCGACCCAGTCTCGGGAGCCAGTCTCCTGTCCACGTCGATCCAGACTGCGATGCTCTGGGGCCGCGTACTCGACAACGGTGACGACGCCTTCCTCTACGGCTCGACTGGGTTCCTATTCACGGATGCCCTGGACGTCACCAACCGTTTCTACAAGTACCTCCGCGACGCCGAGGGCGACCAGGACTATCGCGGGCGCACGAGTCGCCGGGGTGACGTGCTGGCCGGGTTGCGGTCACGTGCGCGCCCTGAGCCCGGGCCTCGCTACCTCGAGGGACAGAACTGGGAACTCGTCGAGCGGGTCGGTCATGAACTCGACCCCGATCTCCGCATGCACCCCTTGATCATCGGGCGAACCTCATCCCAGGACGCGGGGGTGAACCGCAATGCGAACCTCACGATCGCTACAGCGTCGTTGGAAGTGGGCTTCAACGATCCCCGGGTTGGTCTCGTCCTTCAACACAAGGCACCGCGGAATGCCGCTTCGTTCATCCAGCGCCGCGGCCGCGCCGGCCGAGAGCGCGGGACTCGGCCGCTGACCATCGTGACCTTGTCGGACTACGGTCGCGATCGCCTGGCCTACCAGGGCTACGAAACGCTCTTTGCTCCGGAAGTCGCTGCCACGACCCTGCCGCTCAAGAACCGGTACGTCCTCAAGATCCAGGGAGCCCAGGCTCTTCTTGACTGGGCCGGGCGCAGGATGCGTGTCCAGGTCGGGCGCGGCGACGTGCGCAAGCTTCTGACGACCCCGGATGACCCGAGGATCTTGTCCGAGTACGAGAACGAGCGCCTCGGACTGATCAAGATCCTGCATCAACTGCTGACCGAGGAGCGTGTCCAGGACGAGTTTGCACGGCACCTCGTCAAGGCGTTGAAGATCAGCGTCGACGAGGCACAGGCCGTGTTGTGGGAACAGCCTCGCTCCCTCCTCATGGCCGTCGTGCCCACGGCTCTTCGCCGGCTTCGCTCCCGTTGGGAACCTCTTGTAAACGACCCCGGCATGGGCAAGAAGGCCATGTTGCCCGAGTTCATCACCCGCACCCTCTTCGAGCCGCTGAACCTTCCTGAGGTCGATCTGGAACTCCCCTTCGATAATGGGGATGGATCCATCGAGCACATGCCCATCGGTAAGGCACTGACTGAAGCCGTGCCGGGACGGGTCAGCCGGCGCTTCGGGTACCTGGACGACACTCACCGCACGTGGCTCCCCATCCCTGACGAGGACGGCCACGTACTCAACCTGAGGGAAATCGTCACCGAGGGCAGGCTGGAGGGCACCTGGCAGCCTCATGGACACGATGGCGCCAACTTCGAAGTCGTCCGCCCCTTGAGTCTCGCGCTTTCCCAACCCGATCCCGACATCGTGGATCAGTCCCACGGTCAGCCGCAGTGGGGCACCCAGATCGTCGTGGAGGACGACGCACCCCTCAGTGAGGGCACCGTGTCGAAGCCATCCCCCTGGCAACGACGCATTGACACGGTCAGCTTTGCGACCCACGCGGCCGGCAACCCTGTACAAGTGCGCCGCATGACGTTCGGCGCTGAGTGCAACGTCCGCCGGGAACGCCAGAACAGTCAAGCGCGCACTGTTCGGTACGAACTCCGAGGACGGCCGGCCGCTCTTGGATTCGCCTTGGGCGTCGATGCCATCCGCTTCGAGCTCAAGCCGCTCAACCTCGACGATCCTGCTGTCAGGGAGTACCTCACTACGCCTCAGTGGCGCTCTCTGGCCTTCTTGCACACGGTTCAGGATGATCCGGCCTTGGCCGAGATCTCCGACAGCTTCCAGAGGGAGCGCCTGGCCCAGATCTATCTGACCGCGTTCGCTCTGGCCGGACTCGACGGGAACCGCACGAACGCTGACGTCCGTGCGCTGCTGAAGAACGGTTCCTGGACTCACGATCTCTCCAAGATCTTCCAAGTGCTCTACCGTGACTCCGACGTGACTGAGCAGGAGGTCGACGGTGATCGACTCGTGTCAGAGTTGATCAAGCTTGTCGCCAACAGCACGGTCATCACAGCTCTGGACAGGGCAGCAGAGCTGCTGGTAGCAGAGGACATTTCAGCCGAGACCAGCCCGCTCGCGCGGCGCACATACCGCGACACGATGGCAGCCGCGATTCTCGCTGCTGCTCAACGCGCGTGCCCGAACGCACAGGACGGCGATCTCATCGTTGACACACTTCCCGGTGAGGGAGGGGACTCGCTCACCGAGGTGTGGCTCAGCGAAACGTCCGTGGGTGGGTTGGGGATCGTCGAGCAGTTGGTCGACTTCTACTCGAAGGATCCCCGGCAATTCTGGGGGCTTGTGACGAGCAGCCTCGCGCCAAGCGAATACGAGTACGTCGACGCCACGCTGACCCGGTTCCTCCGGCACGTCATCGACGAACCCAGCGGAACAGCTGCCCAGGCAATGGCGACACTCCGGGCCGGCAGTTCCGCCAAAGAAGCCGAGGACGCTCTGGACGTCCTTCGCGAGGCCTGGGCACGGCTCGACGGCCCGCCTCGGCATGCAGCCGTTGCTGCCCTGTCCACGCGGCTTCTGCGCCCGGGGTCCGGGCCCGATACTGACGTCACCGCTCTCGTCCTTGTTGACGCATGGACGGAGTTGGAGCAACGTCTCCGGGTCGAGGTCGACGCCCGCGTGATCGCATACGCCGTGGGATCCGGCAAGCTCCAGTTGGAAGGGGCCCGGTCCCTGACCGCAGACCAGGTCTTCAGTCTTCTCTGGCCTCGTGGCCACCAGGCCCGCACTCAAGACTTGAAGCACTACCAGCCATACGCTGACGACCCCGTCCTCGAGCGTCTGCTGGTCCAAGCCGCACACGATGACCGTGTACCGGTGATCGACGTGACCAAGCCCACCTGGGGTAACGCCTATCGGCAGCAACTGACCGCAACCTCAGCTGTCGAGCTGGTCTGTCCAGCGGGAGACGCAACTCTGATGGCTCAGGCTCTGAAGCAGGTTCCGATCACGCCCATCGACCGGGATGTGCTGCGCGTCTACGGAGAAATCTGCGGCGTGGTCCGCCACCAAAACGAGATTCGAGTCAGGGTCGAACTGAGGGAGGCAGCCCAGTGAAGTCCCAGGAACGAACCCTCCGCACTGGGCAGCACACCGCGATTCGCGTTGACACCATGCTGTCCGCGGCGCTGATCGCGGAGTTCATAGCACCCAGCGACCACCTGTGGTTGGTGTCCGCATGGATCACCGACGTCCAGGTCCTCGACAACAGCCACGGCGCCTACGACGCACTCTTTGGAGACACCCCTCCGGCGGGGTGCCGACTCTCGGACGCCGTGGCCCGCATCGCCCATGGTGGCGCACAGGTACACGTCGTGACCCGCGATGATCCCCACAACGAGGACTTCCTGCGCCGCCTGACGAAGGCGGCATCAGGAAGGAAGCTTCACATCGTCCGCGACCCGGATATCCATGAGAAGACGCTGTGCGGGAATGACTGGATGCTGAGCGGATCGATGAACTTCACGATCCGAGGCATGGCCCGAAACGACGAGAAGATCACTTACCGGGCAGGCAGCGACGCTGCCGCCCAAGCACGCATTGACCTGGCCGAGCGGTGGGGGAACGGAGAATGAACCAGACCACGTCCTGGACCACTGATCGTATCCAGGCGTTCCTGCACAGGTTCTTTGGCGAGGGCAACGACGCGTGGCCCAAGATGGACCCCAAGCACTCGTGGACGGCGCGCACCGAGCCCTTCGTCAAGATCGCGTTGGGCGATAACGACGCGCCCATCGTTCTCCCTCGTTGGGTCGCTGAAAACCAGTCGTACTCGATGTACGCCATCGCGCGTGACCCAGCAGATGTCGGCAAGACAGCTGAACTCATTGAGGCATTTGCCGGGCCTACGTACATTTACTGCAACATGGAGCGCGGTGGCCTTCGTCCTACTCTCCTCAACCGGGACGATCCCGTGGAACGCGCCGTCATCGACCTGGCCGGCGAACGTTCCACTTTCCGGCTGACAACCGGGGAGAGCGACAAGTACCGGCAGGGCCTGACTGATGCTCTGCTATTGATGCAGCAGACCTACGTGAGGCGTCCGCCAAGGCTATGGCGCGTAGTAAAGCCGGTCGGGCGTCTCATCGCCGAGTTCGACGCGGCTCTCGCGGCCGGCGGCGAAGCTGCGTCGCTTGACCTCCTTGAGCAACTCGCTGCCGCGGGCGGGCTTACTGCGACGAATCTCGCGCATCTCAAGCTCAAGAGGCTTGACCGTCTCGGAGCGAGCACCAAGGTGCTGGAGTTCCCGGCACTCCAGGACGTGGCCCGGCAAGATCCTCCTGCGCCGGTGAAGGCAGCAATCCTGAACGCCGTGTACACCGTTGCTCTGGAGGAGCCACTCGCGGCTCGGAATCTGGAGGCGGCCAAGTCCAACCTCATCACCCACGGCAGGGCCGTCCCCGAGCTGCTAGCAGGCGACCCGCGGTCGTATGGACCGCAGGCCATGACGGTGCTCCTACTGGCTTGCGTGATCCTCAAGAACGCAGAGGCCGCACGCCGGTTCGTGACGGCTGCTGAGGACCTTGACCAAACACCCGAGATCCCCACGCTTGTGTTGAACGAGGCCAATGCGCTCATTGCGCAGGCTTCGGACGACCTTGACGCCTCCACAGTCGCGCAACCCGAGGAGTCGGCAGACACGGCCACTCCGATCAACGATTGGCCAGCCCTGTTCTTCGCGCTCGCCGAGGGCGACAGCGCGGCGAAGGACGCACTGGATGAGGAACAGTGGACCCTGTGGTCCACTCCTGCAGAGCACGATGGGACCCTCGCCGAGTTCCTGGACGGGTTGAGCGACGGCGCGGCGCGAGAACTATGGCGGGCAGTGGGCTCGTTCATCGATGCCGTGGGCTACGACGACCCCGCACCCGAATGCGCCCACGCATTCATCCGCAACGCAGTGCTTTTCAACCGCTACAGCCCTGGCGACTTGGCGGCCTTGCAGGCGCTGATGGAGATCGCACTTCGCGCAGCTCCCTCTGCCGAGCAGTACGCGGAGATCCTTAAGGACATCGGTTCGGACACGGATCGGTGGGTTGCTCCCGAACGGGCCTCGGCTGTCTTGGACTTCGTCGACCGCTTGTTCCTTGCAGCGTGCCCTGATCCTGAGGCCCGCACGAGCCTGTGCTCGCAACTGCTCGGGCCTCTGTCTGCGCACAGCCGCCGCCTCACTGAGGCAGACCTTGCCTTTGCCCGCCGGCTCTCTGAAGACCTCGGCATCAGCTTCTCCTGGGATGCTCCTGCTGGCGAAGACGGCAAGGAGAGCACGCCCGTCGAGTTCCCCTCGGCGACACTGCTGCTCTACTCACTGGACGAGGCAGTGCTCACCCGATGCCAGGAGGAACTGAAGCGGCTCGCTCCCGCTGTGAAGGTCTTGACGGCTTACGACCACGTAGGCACGCCGCAGCTGCGGCAGAAGGCCCGTACTGCGAATGTGATCGTTTTGGCCACGCGCTGCGCCAAGCACGCGGCCACCGGCTTCATTGATCAGAACAAGACGACAAAGCATGTCGGATATGCGAACGGGAGTGGCTCCGCATCACTCCTCCGCGCTGCGGTCGATGCGCTCCGCCTCGCAGTAGCAGAGTCCTAACAGAATGGCGGCCGCCCAGGACCGGGCGGCCGCCGCAGCAAGGCGCGAGCTATGGGCTATGCGCTGACTCGGGCTTGCAGATAGCTGCTGAGCAGCCGTACGTCCTTCGACGTATTCTGCAGGCTGTTCCAGTTGGGCTGATGGTCATCTCCGAAGTTCCACTTCCCCGAGGTCCAGGCCACGTGCTCTTCCAGCCCACGCAGAATGGCGCGAACGTCATCCCAGTCGACCTTGTCGACCGGGACATCCGCAGTGAGCCGGTCCATGACGAAGCCCATCGCCTGGATGCCCACCCCATGGGTCAGCCTGGACTCCTTCGGGGGCTTCCCCCACGCCTCGCGGAAGATGCTTGCCACTGGCGTCCAGAAGGCCAGCAGGTGGGCCAGCATCCGCTCCTCGTCCCCGGTGCCGTCGGTAGCGTTGCGGTACTGGTACAAGGCGCCCTCGTAGATGCTGTGCTCCAGCATCTTCAGAACGCTGTTGTCCTTGATGTCTCCGGTCGGGGATGTGGGACTGCTGATCCTTCCGCTGAAGGGACCGTCCCCCATATTCAGGTGGACCATGAGCCTCGCGGCGAGTGCCCTGCGCGCGAGAGAGCGCGGCAGCTGGCCGGTGGTCTCGGGCAGGAGCTCGTACACGAGTCCCTTGGGGAGCGGCTTGGTGGAGTTGACCAGGATGAACTGCGACCGCTGCTCTTCCTGCCCGGATGCGATGAAGCCCACGGCGGCGACAGGGAACTCAGCGAGGTCAGCGTCCCTGATGGCGGCGCTGCGCTGCTGTCCGTCCACGAGCCAGGCCGGCTTCTCGTCGTCGGCCAGTGACTCGTCGACCGGGATGATCAGCTCGCCCGGAATGGAGTACTTCACATCGCCGCCGCGGACGGCTGGTTCGAACCTCACCCGCTCGTCGAACGCGAGGACCACGGCGTTGGGGAGCATCGCTCCATCGGACTCCAGATAGCGGCGGATTGAGCGGATGTGGCTAAGGACCTCGGGCCGCTGGTACCCCTGCAACCGCTTCTGGTCATCACGGCGGATGCGCGACACGGCGGCGAAGTCGTGCAGTTTCTTGCCGTCGACGGCGAAGCAGTAGATCTCCTTGGTGCCTTGGAGGATCTTGAGGGCGGGTAGCTTCAGCTCGTAGCGGTCGGCCACATCATCTCCTGTTGGGTTACTTTGGGTGTTATGCGCGTTCTGGGTGATTATGTGAACGATAGCTTGCGCATCTTTGCTTCGAGTACCGTCATGTTATGGAATCCGCGGCGCTTGTTACGCTCGGACCCACGGAATATGACCATCTCGATCTTGTGTTCTCTGCAGAGGTCGCATGGGCAGTGCTTCCATGGCCTGTCGGCCAGCGTGGTGCCGTATCGCTCCAGTTGCTTGTCCAACTGCTTCAGCTTCTTGGCGTCGCCGAGGAGCACCTGGTAGCGGCGCAGGGCGTCCAAGACCTCTGAGGCATCCACCAACTCCTTGTCGTAATCACGCAGCAGTTGAAGGCACTCTCGCTCGGCCTTGATTGCTTCGGATTGGGATACGACGCCGGCCAGGATCAATCGCTTGAGAGCTGGATTTCCGTCGACCTGCGGAACGCGAATCGCCGTGTAGGCTTTATTTGCGGTGTGATAGTTGTTACGCTCGTCCATAAAGGCCTGACGGAAGGCGGAAGTGCTATCAAAGCTTTCTACGTGGAATTTCGCGAATTCTTGCATGCTGTCGACGCGAGTGATTCCGAGGAGATGGAAGTCAACTCCTTCTGCGCGAACTTTCGCAATCTTCTTCAGGCATTCCACGATCTCGGGCGTCTTCAGTGGGACCATGCCGCCTAGGGCGATCCGCTTGTAGCCCATTTTCTGAAGTCGGGCAACGCTGTCGGCGTAACTGTCCGGGCTCCAGCCCTGTGCTGCGCCGACCGGTTCGAACTTGTCGTCTTCTTCGAGGATCTTGGAATTGTGTGATCTGACAACAGCGATGAATTCTTCAGCCAACTCCAGCGAGATCTCTCGTCGCTTCACCCATGCAGGGTTTGCATCCTCTTCGGCGAGTTCGGGCTCATATCCGAAGATTACGTGGTCGATGCTGATTCCGGAGTCGAACTTGCAGCCGATATAGAAGTCGAGTACCTGATCAACCGTATAGGGTGGGCGCTCTTCGTCGATATAGTTGAAGGCTCCGCAGTCTCCCAGACTGCTCATCGTCTTGGGGAGCCTGAAGAAATTCCGCACGCCAAGCCGGTAGAGACGCTCACGCTGCGGTGCGCTGTACTTGCCCGCCCCCTTGACGGACCCGTCGACAATGGCCTTGCTGACCAGGATGCCGTCATAAGGTGCCGGCTTCACAGCCTGATGGGCGTAGAAATCGTCCCGTTGCCGGACGCGAAAAGGAGAATACTCGTCATTGAGGAAGTCATAACTCGGACTGACCTGGTCCTGGCTGTCCGGGAAGTAGAACCTCACGCTGCGCCCATCCTTGCCTTCTGGTAAACGCGAATCAGGTAATTTGACAGGATGTTGATGTGCTTTGTGATGTTCTCCAATTCGTTCCAGTTGTAGTTAATCTCGGGCCAGCGCCCCTTGGTCCAGCGGCAGTAGGGTTCGACCAGGGCCAATTCCGCCATAACCTTGCTGTACGCCTCATCCGAGTTGATGTCTACTTCAAACATCACTCTCTCCATGACGCGGTCCATGAGCTGTCCCATTGACCGAATGCCGACGCCGTGCATCAGTCGGCTCTTATTGGGGGAGATTCCCCAGGCGTCAGGAAAGGTGTCTCGCACGGCCGTCCAGTAGACGACAAGGATCTTGCGGATAGTGCTCGTATCAATGGTTCCGCTGGACAGGTCTTTGTAAGGGAAGAGCACCCCAGAAGGCGACAATGACGCGGTGATCGCCTGAAGCAGGCTGTTGTCCTTAACGACAGTCTCAGATTTCCGGCTAGCTGTCGTCGACGCTTGTTTGATCAGGCCCTTAAAGGGTGAGTCGCCATCCTGGCTTAGTGCATTCACCAAGATCGCCGGAAGCTTGCGAGCCGAGAGCTTGGTGGGCAGCTGGGTGTTCACTTCCGGCAGGAGTTCGGAAACCAGGTCGCTGGGGAGCGGCGACACTGTATTCACCCGCAAAAATTGCTCGCGCTGGACATGCAGATCTTCGGAAACGAAGCCAGCCACCGTGATAGGCAACTTGGCATTCCGAGTACGCGCAAGGGCCAGGCTCCGCTGCTGGCCATCAACGATGAGAGCCGGACGGGGAGCCTCCCGTGACTCTGGCAGTGGGATCTCAAGCATCCCAATGGTTGCAAGGCCGTCGCTAGGGTTCGGGCCGCGGCTTCCTCTGAAACGTACTGAGGATGGAAGTGCGAGGATGAGTCCGTTCGGAAACAACACCTCGTCCCCGTCCAGATACTCCAAGATCTGCTTTACGTGCTGCTTCTTCTCGGGGCGCTGGTAGCCGAGGAGTTTTCCGGCCTCATCGCGTGAGATCCGCGCAACGTCGGCTACGAGGTCGACTTCTCCGGCTTCCAAGGCAAAAAGGTACAAGGGGATGTCGGGGTGCTGATTGATCCGCAGAGCTCTGCGTGTGATGAGGTTCTCGGTCACTGATCCCCCATGGTTCGCTTGAACAAGGTGGCAAACCTGCTCTGTTCACATGCTCGGCCGCTGTCGCGCAAGATCCGCAACAGCCGCGTCCGTGAGACGCCCGGTTGAGCCCCCAGCTCCTGCCTGATGAAGGCGATGACCTCTTCATCGGTCATGGGCTGACGGTTGAGTTGTTCCGGCCTCGGCACAGCCGACGCCCACTCGTGCCAGGCGGAACTGGTGGTCTCAGAGATCAGTCGACTGTTTTCGCAGTGCTGGAGCCAGGAAGCGGCCATGCGTACATTGAGGCTCGTGAGGGTTCCGCCGAGCGCGAGTCGCAGCCCCGCATCTGAGGCGACTCTTCGGATGCCGGGGATTTCTTCGACACCGCCCACCAGCAGCGCCTCGCTCGCAACGGCACCTAGAGCTCGGAGTTCGGCTTCCATGGCCTTCGCGTAGACCTCGGACAGAACCATCAAGATTGGCCCGCTTTTTCCGAGTTCCTGCAATGTTGTGCGACTTTGCCCCTCTTGCAGGTGATTCCACCATTGGGCGCTTCCATCCGCAGAGGTGGCTACCGAGTCAGCGTGTCGCGTGCTGAATGTCGCCGCGTATGCCGGGGCCGGCTCGGATGCTGGCCGAAGGCCGAGGCCGGCGGACGCGACCCATAGCCGTGCGTCGAAACCAGCCTTGGCGGCCGTAGCGACGAGGCGACGCGACTGTGTCCAGTGGTCGCCGCAGTAGATCCTGTCGAGCGGATGGGTAGCGGAGGCGTCCGCGACGCGCCCCTTCCAGATGGTCGAGCGTTCCTCCACGGTCCCAACTGGCAGTGACCTTGCGTGCAGTGAGGCTTCCGGCGCTACAGCCTTACGGTCCGTACATGTGACCACAAGTGAAAGTTGCCTCACGCGGCTCGGCTCCCGACGCTCATAACTACCAGTCTGTTGTCGTTACTCTACCTGTCACTTTTCGCGTAGGCTGCCGCAGTACACACGGAGCTAACTAGGAGCAGGCATGGCGGAGCGTCCCGCGATCGTTCTACTGAGTGGCGGACTGGACTCAACGACCGTTCTGGCGATCGCCAAGGACCAGGGCTACACGCCGTACGCGCTGAGCTTCCGCTACGGGCAGCGGCACAGCGTGGAGCTTGAGGCCGCGAAGCGCGTGGCTGAGGCGCAGGGGGTCGCTCGGCACGTCATCGCGGACATCGACCTGCGAGTTTTCGGCGGATCCGCGCTCACGTCGGACATCGACGTTCCGAAGCACGAGTCTCTGGACGACGCCGGAGCCAAGGACACCGGCAGCAGCGTTCCCGTTACGTACGTCCCGGCACGCAACACGATCTTCCTCTCCTTCGCCCTCGCCTATGCGGAGATGGTTGGGGCGAGCGACATCTTCACCGGAGTGACCGCGGTCGACTACAGCGGCTACCCGGACTGCCGCCCCGAGTACATGGAGGCCTACGAGCGCATGGCCAACTTGGCCACCCGCGCCGGGGTCGAGGGCACGCAGAGTCTAAAGCTCCACTCGCCACTCATCGCCATGTCGAAGGCCGACATCGTCCGTGAGGGCCTGCGCCTCGGCGTGGACTACTCGCTCACCTCCTCTTGCTACGACCCGGACGAGCAGGGGCGGGCATGCGGACATTGCGAGACCTGCCTGCTCCGCCTCAAGGGCTTCGCCGAGGCCGGCGTCACCGACCCCGTGCAGTACCAGGGGGCGTGAGAATGACCTACCTGGTCAAGGAGATCTTCTACACCCTGCAAGGCGAAGGGAGTCACGCAGGCCGTCCAGCCGTCTTCTGCCGCTTCTCCCGGTGCAATCTGTGGACGGGCCTGGAAAAGGATCGTCACCGTGCGATCTGCCAGTTCTGCGACACAGATTTCGTCGGAACCGACGGGGGAGGCGGCGGCCGGTTCCGGACCCCGGACGACCTCGCTCAAGCCATCGAGCAGGCATGGCCGTCGTCGTCCAGGGAGCACCGCTTCGTGGTGTGCACCGGCGGCGAACCGCTCCTACAACTCGACGAAGCGGCGATCGACGCCCTGCACGCCCGCGGCTTCGAGGTGGCCGTCGAGACGAACGGCACCCGCGTACCGCCGAACGGCATCGACTGGCTCTGTGTCAGCCCCAAGATCGGCTCCGAACTCGTCGTGACCAGCGGAGACGAACTGAAGCTGGTCTACCCCCAACTGGGCGGCGACCCCCGTCAGTTCGAGCACCTGGACTTCCGGTACTTCCGGCTCCAGCCCATGGACGGCCCGGACGTTGAAGCCAACACCAGGGCGACCGTCGACTACTGCATGAAGAACCCGCGTTGGATCCTCTCTCTCCAGACGCACAAGTATCTGGGAATTCAGTAATGGAAATCTTCCGCGAGTTCACCTTCGAAGCTGCACATCGCTTGCCCAACGTGCCCGAGGGCCACAAGTGCGCGCGCCTGCACGGCCACTCCTACAAGGTCATCGTCCATGTCGAGGCTCCCGTCGACCCCGAGGCGGGCTGGGTCATGGACTTCGGCGACCTCAAGAAGGCCTTCAAGCCCCTCGAAGCGCAGCTCGACCACTACTACCTCAACGACATTGAGGGCCTGGAGAACCCGACGAGCGAGGTCCTCGCCCGCTGGATCTGGGAGCGGCTGAAGCCGACCCTGCCCGACCTCTCCGCCCTCACCGTCCGCGAGACGTGCACGTCCGGCTGCACCTATCGGGGCGAGTGAGCGATGCACGACATCCAAAACGAGACCGACACCCGCGGCATCGAGATCGACGAGGTCGGCATCAGCGGCCTGCGCTACCCGCTGTACTTCGAAGACGGCCACCTCCGCCAGGAGAGCATCGCCGAGATTGAAGTGACCGTACGGCTACAGCATGATCGCCGTGGCACCCACATGAGCCGCATGGTGGCTCTCGCCCACGAGCACCTTCGCCGGTTCGATCCGCGAAGGCTGCCGCACGTACTGAAAGTCGGTGCGGACCTCCTGGATGCACCGGCGCTCGCGATGTCGGTAGCCGTCCCGTTGAGTACGACGGTGATCGCGCCTGCGACTGGCACCGAGTCGTTCCAGGTTCACGATGTCCGGTTCGACGGCCGCTGGGACGACGGAGACACGACGGTGATCACCTCGATTACCACCGAGGTCACCAGTCTGTGCCCGTGCTCGAAAGCGATTTCTGACTACGGCGCCCACAACCAGCGCAGCCGCGTCACCCTGTCCGTGATAGGGCACGGGGACACTCCTTACCCCTTTGGCGTGCGGCAGGCCGTACGACTCTTGGAACGGTGCGCGTCTGCTCCCGTCGTGCCCTTGGTAAAGCGCCCGGATGAACGTGTGCTGACGATGCAGGCGTACGACCACCCCGTGTTCGTCGAAGACATTGCCCGCGGAGTCAGCCACGTCTGCCGCGAGCGGGGTCTTCGTCACTCGGTGAGGGTCCGCAACCTAGAAAGCATCCATAGCCACGACGCCGTCGCATACGTCGCCGGGTGAGTGAGCATCGGGTAGAAGCCACTGCCGCATCGTTCTGCTCAGATCGGGTGGAGACCTCGACAGAGCAGTGAATGATGTAACCCATGCCCTCGCATCCATTGCTGGACGTTGAAGCCGTTGATCTGTTGGAGCCGTACCTGGAAGACGTGGGCAGCATCTTCCGAGCCTTCCGCGACCAGCACTCCGGCTGCCAGTCTTACGGGGTGGCTGTCGGCGATGAACGGTGGTTCGTAAAGGGCGCAACCACTCCGCCGGCAGCATCCTCTTTGCTCCGAGCCGTGGACGTGCACGGTGCAGTTCAGCACTCGGCGATCGTGCCCCTGCGGCACCACTTCCAACTCCGAGATGGCCTGGCGCTGGTCTACCCCTGGGCCGAGGGTGAGGTCCTATATCACCCCACGGCCCATGAACACGGGGGCCGCGCAGCCCCAGACAGCCCGATGGCCCGGTTTCGCAGGCTGCCTGTCCCCGACATTCTGCGGGCGTTGGACGAGATCCTTGACGCACACCTGGCTGTCGAGCAGGCCGGGTTGGTCGCGGTCGATCTGTATGACGGGTGCTTCCTGTACGACTTCGAGGCGCACCGCATGGTCTTGTGTGATCTGGATGAGTACCGGCTTATGCCCTTCATCCTGGAAGATGAAAGGCTTCCAGGGTCTCGACGCTACATGGCGCCCGAAGAGTTCATCAGGGGCTCGACGATCGACATTCGCACGACCGTGTTCGTGCTTGGCCGTGCACTGCGGTTCCTGCTGGACGCCGGTGATGAGGAGCGGGCGTGGCGTGGGTCGCCTGCTCAGCTGGCTGTAATTGAGAATGCGACGGCCCGCGAACCCACTCAGCCTGGATCCACCGCGTGAATCCTGATCGGGCTTGCTGATCGTTTTTTGGATGGTTTTCCGGTTCCGGGCAGGGGCAGGGCCCTTGCGTGTTGACGAGTTGGGTGGGCTTGCCTGGTGATGGTCCGTTACGTGTGGTGTGTCTGGACGCAGAAGCAGGCACGGTTTCGGTGATCATGTAGGTGTCGAATCCGCATGACCACAACCGAAGACCGTGCCTGCTGTCTCATCTTCTCCCATGTCTCCGGACCTGGAGCAACTGGCCCGTACGTTGTCACCGCAGCCGCTGCCCGATGCGGTAGATCTCGTCCCATTTCTGGCGGCCCTGGCCGACCCACGGAGCCGTCGTGGCCGGCGTTTTCCACTGGCGGCTCTGATCGCGGCCGCGGCGGCGGGTGTCCTGGCCGGAGCGCGGTCCGTGGCCGCGATCGCCGAGTGGATCTCGGACGCGCCTCGCTGGGTGCTGCTGGTCCTCGGCTTCCCCCTCGACCCGTTCACCAGGGCGGTCACCGTGCCGCATCCCACCACCGTCATGCGGCTCCTCAGTCGCCTCGACGGTGACGCCTTCGACACCGCCGTCACCGCGTTTCTGCAGGCCAGAGCCCGAAGACGGCAGAACGGGGAACGTGGCCGCCTGCGGGCCGTGGCCGTCGACGGGAAGCAGTTGCGCGGCTCACGGACGGGCGAGGGGAAGGCGGTCTGGCTGCTGGCCGCGATGGACCACGCCGGCACCGTGATCGCCCAGCACCAGATCGATGCGAAGAGCAACGAGACACCCGCGTTCATCCCGCTCCTGGACGGCCTGGCCCTAAAGGACACCGTGGTCACCGCGGACGCCGCCCACACCCAGCACGCCAACGGCCACTGGCTGCGCAAGCACAGCGCCCA
Organism: Streptomyces somaliensis DSM 40738; assembly: GCA_012396115.1. Classification (GTDB taxonomy): domain Bacteria; phylum Actinomycetota; class Actinomycetes; order Streptomycetales; family Streptomycetaceae; genus Streptomyces; species Streptomyces somaliensis. The sequence continues at coordinate 28,274 of JAAXOU010000029.1, forward strand.
CTACATCGCCGTCGTCAAGGGCAACCACCCCGCCCTGCACAAGCAGTTGAGGAAACTGCCATGGGCCGATATCCCCGTCGACCACAAGGACCGCACCAAGGGCCGGGGCCGGCTCGAGGTCCGGCACCTCAAGACCGTCGCCTTCCGGCACCTCGACTACCCCGGCGCCCGCCAGGCCCTGCGCGTCATGCGCTGGCGCAAGGACCTGACCAGCAAAAAGACCACGATCGAACGGCTCTACTTCGTCACCAGCCTCCCGCCCGGAGCCGCAACCGGCGAACAGCTCGCCGGCTGGATCCGAGGGCACTGGAAGATCGAGAACCAGCTCCACCACGTCCGTGACACCACCTTCGCCGAGGACGCCTCCACCACCCGGACCGGCAGCCTGCCCCGCGTGATGGCAAGCCTCCGCAACCTCGCCATCAGCGTGTCCCGCCAGGACAACCACACCAACATCGCCGCCGCCTGCCGCTACACCGCACGCGACCCACAACGGCCCCTCACAGCCCTCGGGATCAGGTGATCAACCCGGACAGACCAACTACACGCAATGACCCTGCGGGCAGGGGCGGGTGCCGGATGGCCGGTCCGGTGGCGGGTTCTCCGAGGTCCTTCAGGTCGTGGGCGGGCAGGCGGTCCGGCGGGTCAGGTGCGCAGGCGGTGGCCGACGGCCGTGCAGAGGTTGT
>JAAXOU010000290.1 GCA_012396115.1 Streptomyces somaliensis DSM 40738
CGGCCGGCGCCCCGTACCGGGGGGACGCCGGCCGGCCCCGTACCGCCGGGACTCAGGCCAGGGTGCGCCGGACGCACTCGGTGACCACGGACCGCAGACTGCCCGTGCGGTGGAGGAGCCGCCGCTGGACGCGGGCCCCGTTGCCGTCCTCCAGGAGGGCGGTGAGGGCCGTCTGGGCGGACAGGATGTCGCCGTTCTCCTCCAGCGCGTCCCGCACGTGGTCGAAGAGGGCGCGCACCACGGCCTCCGCCGGGGCGGGGCGCATCGTCTCCGGGTGCACCAGCTCGTCCTCCAGGCCCGACCGGGCCGCCCGCCAGCCCGCCAGCCGCAGCAGGGCCACGCCGTGCCGCGGGGGCGGCATCCCGTCGCGCCACTCCCGCGCGGCGGTGTCCACCAGACCCCGCACCAGCGTGGCCAGCAGGACCGTCGTCGACGGGTCCAGGCACACGTCCGCGACGCGCACCTCGACGGTCGGGTACGCCTTCGACAGGCGGGCGTCGAAGTACACCATGCCCTCGTCCAGCAGCGCCCCACTGGCGATCATGTCCGCGACCTGCTCGTGGTACCGGTCCGCCGACCCGAAGACCTCGACGGGCCCGGCCGACGGCCAGCGCCCCCACACCCGGTTGCGGTAGCTGCTGTACCCGCTGTCCTCGCCCTGCCAGAACGGCGAGTTCGCGCTGAGCGCCAGCAGGACGGGCAGCCAGGGGCGGATCCGGTCCAGGACGCCCACGCCCTCCTCGTCGGACTCCACCGACACGTGGACGTGGCAGCCGCACGTCAACTGCTCCAGCGCGGTCAGGCCGAAGTGCTCCTTCAGCCACTGGTGGCGCTTGTCGGGGCCGAGGGCGGGGCTCGCCCCCAGCGGCGAGGTGGCCAGGGCCGCCACGGACGCGTCGACGCCCTCGGCGTGCCGCGCCGCCTCCGCCCTCCAGCGGCGGACCTCCTCCTCCAGCTCCCTCATGTCCGTCCGCGGGCTGGTCGCGAACTCCAGCTGCTGGCGCTGGAGTTCGCTTTCGAAGACCTCCTCGTTGCCCAACGGGTCACGCGAGGCCGCCGCCAGGACCGCCGCGGACAGGGCCCGCGGCTCTCCGTTCTGCCGGTCCACCAGCAGCAGTTCCTCCTCGACACCCACACTTCGCACGCGAACCACCTTTCTCAGCTCCGGGCGGAACGCCGCGCGAGCCGCCGGGCGGATCGGCGGCGCAGCCACAGGGGGAGTACGTACCAGCACAGCACGAACCAGAGCATCACCGCGCCCACCAGCAGGTCGGCCAGGAAGCCGGGCACCACGACGTGGAGGATGAGCAGCAGGGCGCAGCCGATCGTCAGGGCGAGCAGCACCATGCCGCACATCATCAGCCGGTGCGCGGTGCCGACCATCTCGTCCTTCATCCGCTGCCCCGACAGGAACCGGTGCAGCGACACCGGGGCTATGAGGGAGGCCGTCGCGGACGCGCCCAGCACCACCGTGATCACGTAGATCACCCGGTCGGCCGGCGCCAGGTCCCGGAAGACCGGCGTGAACGCGACGCCCAGCAGGAAACCGAAGAGGATCTGCACGCCCGTCTGCGCCACCCGGGTCTCCTGCAGGATCTCGTTCCACCTGCGGTTGACCCGGTCGCGCGCGGCCTCCGGCGGATCGGACTCCAGGGCGTGCGCCGCGGCCGTCCCCGCCGGCGGGGACGGAAGGACCGGAGCGGCCGACGCGGCGGCGCTGGCCCATTCGGGTGCACCGGCCGGGCCCGCCCCGACGCCCGCGGCACAGGAGGGACACGCACCTGCCACGGGGCGGCTCCCTGCGGGCCGCCCGGCCGGCTGCTCCGTCGTGGTCATGGGACGTCCTCCGTGTTCGGGGCCGTCCGTGTGCCCGTTCCCCGCCGAACCATGCCGACCGCCGAACGGGTTGCGAATCTCCCCGAACGGGGTTAGCGGAGCCGTATGGCGGGGGACCCGTGTTGCGTCAGGGACCCGCCCGCCGGCCACGGAGCCGGCGGGTCCGGGCACGAGGACGGAACGCGGAGAAGGGAATCGTCACACCATGACGACGGCACGAGAGATCATGACCGAGGGCGCCGAGTGCATCGGCGAGGACCAGACCGTACTCGAGGCCGCGAAGAAGATGACGGAACTCGGTGTGGGAGCCCTGCCCATCTGCGGAACCGACAACAAGCTCAAGGGCATGCTCACGGACCGCGACATCGTCGTGAAGGTCCTCGGCCGGGGCAAGGACCCGGCCGAGTGCAAGGCCGGCGAACTCGCCCAGGGCGAGGCGGTCACCATCGGCGCCGACGACGACGCCGACGAGATCCTGCGCACCATGACGGAGCACAAGGTGCGCCGGCTCCCGGTCATCGACGGCCACGACCTCGTCGGCATGGTCGCCCAGGCCGACGTCGCCCGGGCGCTTCCCGACCCGAAGGTGGGCGACCTGGTGCAGGCGCTGTCCACCGACTGACGCCACGTCGGCACCCGCAGGCAAGGGCCCCGGCCGCCCCGCTCACGCGGCCGGGGCCCCTCCCCGCCCGTACGGGACGGGGACCACGACACCCGGAAGGGGAGGTACGGGTCCGTGGGCGACATCATGACCGGCACGTGCTCGTGGACCGACCCGGCCCTGGTCTCCAGCGGCTGGTACCCGCCCGGGAGGCGGGACGCGGAGGGCAGGCTGCGGCACTACGCGGACCGGTTCCCGCTGGTGGAGGTGGACTCCACGTACTACGGCCTGCCCAGTGCCCGCAACAGCCGGCTCTGGGCGGAACGCACCCCCGACGGCTTCCGCTTCGACGTGAAGGCGTTCTCCCTGCTCACCGGCCACCCCACCCGCCCCGCCGCCGTCCCCGCCGACCTGCGGCCCGCACTCGCGCGGCACGGCGGCGCGCGCGGCGCCGGCGCGGACCCCGGCCTCCTGGACGAGGTCTGGCAGCGCTTCGGCGCTGCGCTCCAACCGCTGCGCGAGGCGCGGCGGTTGGGGGCGGTGCTGTTCCAGTTCCCCCCGTGGGCGGCCCCCGGCGCGGGCACCCGCGGGTTCCTGAGGGAGTGCCGGGAGCGGACGGCCGGATGGCGGGTGGCGGTCGAGTTCCGCCACCCCGGCTGGTGGGCCGAGGGGGAGCGGGCGCGCACGGCGGCGCTCCTGGGCGAGTTGGACCTGGCCGCCGTCGCCGTCGACACGGCCCCCGGCCTGGCGGGCTCGCTGACGCCCGACGTGCCGGTCACCGCGCCCGCCCTCTCCGTCGTGCGGTTCCACGGCCGCAGCCCCGCCTGGGGGACGGGGACGAAGGAGGACCGGTTCCGCCACGACTACACGACGGCCGAACTGCGCGAGTGGGTGCCCCGCGTGCGCGCGCTCGCCGACCGCGCGGCCGAGGTGCACGTCCTGTTCAACAACTGCTGCGGGGACGCCGCGGTGCGCGCCGCCGAGGCCATGCGCGCCCTCCTCGACGGCGAGGACGCGGAGGAACCGTCCCGTACCGGCACACATGGCGACGGGCCGGCGGGGCAGACGTGTTCCCACACGACCGACCCGGACCGGCGTGACACGCCGTCCGCATCCGGAACCGGCACACAGGAGGTGTCATGTCGCAACTGATCAGGCGCATCAAGAGGTTCAGCCGCACCCCCCAGGGCCGCAGGCTCGTCCGCACGGTCCGGCGGGCCGCCGCGGACCCCCGGCGGCGCACGCGTGCCCGCGGCCTCCTCGGCGGGCTGCGCCGCCACTGACCGCGCGACCCGGCGCACACGCGCCGCGGCCCCCGGCGGACGACTCCGCCGGGGGCCGCGGCGCGGCGGGACCGCGGGGCCCACCTGACAAATGTCACCCTTCCCGGCGCGTGACCTCCCTCCTCGGAAGGATGTTCGGGCCGGCGCGGCGCCGTGAGGATGGGGCGCGGAGGCACGGCCAGTGCCCCGCACCGATCCCCGCAGGAGCGCCCATGGAGCCCTCGTCCCGCCCCGCCCGCCGCAGGCTGCGCCTCGCCGCCGTCACGTCGGCCGCCGTCCTGCTGCCGCTGACCGCCGGCACGCTGCCCGCGCAGGCCGCGCCCGCGGCGCCCCCGGCGGCCGTCGCCGAACGCCACGCCCGCGGACTCGACCGGGAGGCCCTGCGCGCCTCCCTCGAAGCCGTCCACCGGGCCGGCATGTACGGCACCTACTCCGCCGTCCGTGACGGGTCGTCACACTGGCGCGACGCCGTCGGGCACGCCGACGTCGACACCGGGCGCCCCGTGCGGCCCGGTTTCCGGCACCGCGTCGGCAGCATCACCAAGACCTTCACAGCCGTCGCCGTCCTGCGGCAGGTCCACGAGGGCCGCATCGACCTCGACGCACCCATCGGCCGCTACCTGCCCGGCCTGGTCCCCGGTGAACGGGGCCGCCTCATCACGGTCCGGATGCTGCTCAACCACACCAGCGGCCTCGGCGACCACATAGTCGCGGCGTTCCCCGGCATAGGGCAGGACCCGGCCAGAGCCCTCGACGCCGGCCGCTTCCGCCACTTCCAGCCCGGGGAACTCGTCCGCTTCGGCCTCGCCGCCCCCTCGCCCGTACCACGCGGCACGTACGGCTACTCCAACACCAACTACGTCGTCCTCGGGCTGCTGCTCCGCGAGGTCACCGGCGAGGAGCCGGAGGAGTACATCACCCGCGAGGTCATCCGCAGGGCCGGGCTGCGCCACACCTACTTCCCCCGCACCCCGTACCTGACCGGTCCGCACTCGAAGATGTACGAGTCGATGTTCGGCATGATCGACCCGCCCCGCGACTACAGCGTCTACGACATGTCCTGGGGCGGCCTGGCGGCCTCCCTCGTCTCCACCGTGGACGACCTCAACTCCTTCTACCGGCAGCTCCTCACCGGCCGGCTCCTCGGCCCCGCCGAGCTGCGCGAGATGAAGACCACCGTCCCCATGTACGAGGCGCCGCCCGGCCAGGAGGCCGTCATGCGCTACGGCCTCGGCGTCTACGGGCTCAAGCTGGCCGACGGGCGCTGGTACTGGGGCCACGACGGCTCGGTGTTCGGTGCCGGCACGCTGGCGTTCTCCACGGAGGACGGCCGCCGGCAGGTCGCGATCGGCCTCAACCTGATGAAGTACCAGCGCCTCGACGACGGCCGCCCGCAGCCGCACGCCATCGACGAGGCCGTCTTCCGCCACATCGAGGGCGCCCTCATCGGCACCCCGCCCCCGGCGGCCTCCGGCCGCACGGCACCCAGGGCGCTTCCCACCGCGGCCGGACCCCGGCCGTTCGCCGCACCGGACCTGCCGCGGCGGTAGCCCCGCGGGGCCCGGGAAGCCGCGGACCGCGCGGCCGGTG
>JAAXOU010000291.1 GCA_012396115.1 Streptomyces somaliensis DSM 40738
GAGCAGCTCGCGGGCCGCCGCGACCGGCTCGCGCCCGGCGAGCCACCGCTCCGTCTCGGCCCGCGCCGCCGCCGGAGGGAAGTCGCCGACCGCGCCGAGCAGTTCGTCCGCGCCCCGCCCGGCGAGCTCCCCGACCGCCGGGGCGGCCACGCCGGCCTCCAGCAGCCTGCTGCGGACCCCGTACAGGCCGAGCGGGGTGAGCCGCACCATGCCGTACCGTGCGACGTCGTCCTCGCGGAGGTCGGCGGGTGACGGCTCGTCGGGGGCCTCCTCCGTCATCAGGGCCTCGTCGACGGGCCGGTACTCGACGAGCCCCGTGGGCTCCAGGACCCGGAACTGCTCGTCGAGCCGCATCATCGCCCAGGAGACCTGCTCCAGCGCGTCGTCCGTCGGCTCGGCCATGTCGCCGGGGACGACGACGGAGGCGGCGAGCGCGGGCAGCGGTACCGGCCCGTCACCGGGCCCGCCCTCGGTCACGGTCAGCAGGTAGAGGTTGGCGAGCACCTCGTCCAGGAGCTCCGCGCCCGCCTCCGCGTCCCGGTCGAGCGCGTCGAGGGCTGCGCCGCCCCCCGCCCCGGCCAGGGCCCGCAGCGCCTCGGCGTCGTCCACGACGGGCGCCGTGGCGCCGGCGAGCACGGTCTCCAGGCCGTCCAGCCAGAGGGCGAGCACGTCCCGCGGGGCCCCGCCGGTCACCAGCGGCAGGGCGTGCCCGGCCCTGACGGTGCCCGTGCCGCCGTCGCCGGGGTCGTGGACCTCGACGAGGCCCGTGTCGACCGCGACCCGCCACGCCTCGCTCGCGCAGGTCTCCCCGTCCTCCTCGTCCGCGAGGCCCAGCGCCTCGGCGGCGGCGCCCAGTTGGGCGTCGACGAGTTCGCCGCCCGCGTCGACCCGGGTCTCCGGACCGGCCCACCGGGCGAGCCGGACGGCGCGCGCCAGGACGGGCGCGGCCAGCGCGGCCCGTGCCAGTTCGGCCTCCGGTCGGAGCCGTACCGGCGGCAGGGTCGGACGGTCTGAGGGCATGGGCGGCGTCTCCTCGGGCGAACGGCGTGCGGGTCCGGGCGACCCCCAAGCCTAGACGCCCGCGGGGGCGCCTCCCGCGTTCACGTTCCCGACGGACGCCGTCCACCGGGAGCGCCTTGACAAGCGGCCGCACACCCAAGAGATTGACGCGCGTAGAGCGGCCGTCCTCCCGCCGGCCCTCCCGCACGTGCCCGTCTCCCGCCTCCCCCTTGGAGTGTCCGCCCATGGCTTCCTCCCCGTCGAGAACCGCCGCCGTCCCGGCCGTCGTCGCCGCCGCACTGGCCGCCGGGCTGCTCGCCGGCGCCCCCACCTCGGCGGCGGAAGCGGCCGGTACCGTCCGCATCCACGACGTCCAGGGCTCCACGCGCATATCCCCGCTCGTCGGGCAGCACGTCGCGGACGTCCCCGGCGTCGTCACCGGCGTGCGCGCGTACGGCTCCCGGGGCTTCTGGTTCCAGGACCCGGAGGCGGACGGGGACGCGGCGACCAGCGAGGGCGTCTTCGTCTTCACCGGTTCGAGGCCCACCGTCTCCGTCGGCGACGCCGTGCGGGTGTCGGGCACGGTCACCGAGTACGTCCCCGGGGGCGCCGGCTCCGGCAACCAGTCGCTCACCCAGATCTCGAAGCCGGCCGTCACCGTCGTCTCCTCCGGCAACCCGGTGCCCGCCCCGGTGACCGTCGCGGCCGGGTCCGTCCCGGACGCGTACGCGCCCGGGGGCGACCCGGCCGCGGGGGGCTCGATCAACGGCCTCCCCCTCAGGCCCGCCTCCTACGCGCTGGACTACTACGAGTCGCTGGAGGGCGCCAACGTCCGCATCGGCGCCTCGCGCGTCGTCGGCCCCAGCACCGAGCACGCCGAACTGTGGGTGACCGTCGAGCCCGGCGAGAACCCCACCCGCCGGGGCGGCACCCTCTACGGCTCGTACGGATCCCAGAACCCCGGCCGCCTCAAGGTCCAGTCGCTGGTCCCGCTCGCCGAGCGCCCCTTCCCGACCGCGAACGTCGGCGACGTGCTCACCGGCACCACCGAGGGCCCCCTCGACTTCAACCAGTACGGCGGCTACACCCTCGCCGCGCGCACCCTCGGCACCGTGGAGGACCGCGGCCTGGAGCGGGAGAGGACCCGTCCGCAACACCGGAGCGAACTCGCCGTCGCCACGTACAACGTGGAGAACCTCGACCCGACCGACCCGCAGGGGAAGTTCGACGCCCTGGCGGGGGCGGTCGTGGAGAACCTCGCCTCCCCCGACATCCTCGCCCTGGAGGAGATCCAGGACGACAGCGGCGCCCGCGACGACGGCACGGTCACCGCCGGGGAGACGCTGAGGAGGTTCACGGACGCGATCGTCGCCGCGGGCGGCCCCGCGTACGCGTGGCGGTCCGTCGACCCGGAGGACGGCAGGGACGGCGGCGAGCCCGGCGGCAACATCCGCCAGGTCTTCCTCTTCAACCCCGAGCGCGTGTCGTTCACCGACCGCGCGGGCGGCGACGCCACGACCCCGACCGGCGTCGTCGAGGAGCGCGGCAGGGCGGCGCTGACCGTCTCCCCCGGCCGGATCGCACCGGCGGACGCCGCCTGGGAGAACAGCCGCAAACCGCTGGCCGGCGAGTTCGTCTTCCGGGGCCGTACGGTCATCGTCGTCGCGAACCACTTCGGGTCGAAGGGCGGCGACGAGCCGCTCGCCTCCCACCGCCAGCCGCCGAATCGTTCCTCCGAGGTCAGGCGCGTCGCGCAGGCGAAGGTCGTCAACGCCTTCGTCAAGGACGTCCTCGCCGTCCGGCGCAACGCCGACGTCGTGGTGCTCGGCGACATCAACGACTTCGAGTTCTCCGCCACGACCCGGGCCCTCACCGACGGCGGCGCCCTGCGCGCGGCCGTCACGAGCCTGCCCCGCTCCGAGCGCTACTCCTACGTCTTCCAGGGCAACAGCCAGGTGCTGGACCAGATCCTGACCAGCCCCGGCATCCGCTGCTTCACGTACGACAGCGTGCACATCAACGCGGAGTTCGCGGACCAGAACAGCGACCACGACCCGCAGGTCCTGCGCTTCCGGCCCTGACCCCGCGGCTCGCTCCTGCGCCGGGACCCCCGGCGCAGGAGGGGGCCCGCCCCGGCCGGGCCCGGTCCGTCGAACGCCGCCTCCACGGCGACCACGCGGCCCGGGACCCGGCCGCGCACCGGCCGCCCTGGAAGCCCAAGTGGACCGGGGTCAAGAACCTCCCGGCCAGGTCCCGGTGAGCCGCCGCACGCCGACGGCGCCGCCCCGGTCCACGGCCGCCCGCACCGCCGCGAAGACGGCACCCTGCAGGGCCGCGGCGATCAGGACCTCCCGCCAGGAGCGGTCCTCGTCCAGCGCGTCGGGGGCGTCGCTGCCCCGGCCCACCGCCTTCCACACCTGGGTGAACAGCGCGCTCGCGGCGGCGCCGCCGGCGAGGCCGAGCAGCAGCCCGACGGGGCGGTAGAGGATCTTCTGCCTGCGTACGGACCTCGGCCGGCGTCCCGGCAGCCTGCGCGCGCTCACCGCCGGCCCCCCGCGCGCCGGGAGCGGGCCGACAGCACCGCGGCGAGCACGACCAGCGCCACGGCGGCCGCGGACGCCGCCACCAGCGGCCGTCGGTCCACGCGGGCGGCGCGCGCCCGCAGGTCCGTCTTCGCCGCCAGCTGGTCGAGCGTCTCGACCAGCTCCTCCCGTTTGCGCGCCGCTTCCAGGCGCAGTTCGTCGGGCCTGCTCATCGGTGGACCCTCTCCTTGATCTCGTCGAGGTCGGAGCGCACGCCGTCGATGGCCCGCTCGGGCAGCGGCGGCACGGCACGCCGCACCTGTGCGCGCCCGGCGAGGGCCAGGACGGCGGCGGCGAGGAACAGCACCGCGGTCACGATCAGGGCGGCGGCCCACACCTCCAGGACCAGGGCGAGGAGCGCCACGCAGGTCCCGGCCAGGGCCATGAGGCCGACGTGGGCGAGGACGGTGGCGCCCCCGATGAGCCCGCCGCCGATCCCGGCGCGCCTGCCCTTCTGCGCCAGTTCGGCCCGGGCGGTGCGCAGTTCGGCCCTCACCAGGTCGGAGAGCTGCTCCGACACACGCTTGACCAGCTCTCCGACCGATGGTTCCGGGGTTCTGGCGGCCACGGCGGTCGCTCCTTCCTGTGCACGTACGGGGGTCATCCGGGTACCCGGAGGAACCACCGCCATGCCACGCTTCAGCACTGCTTCACGCTCCCTGGAGCAGATCTAAGTGGACCTACGAGATCGTGGGCGGGAAGACTGCGGGGCATGATCTGCGACGGCTCGACGCCCCCGCCCTTCGGCCGCGCCCTGTGCGCTATGGTCACGCCCTTCACCCCGGACGGCGCCGCCCTCGACGCGGACCGGGCCGCGGAGCTGGCGGCGGACCTGGTCGCCCGGGGCTGCGACGGGCTCGTCCTGAACGGCACCACCGGGGAGTCCCCGACCACCTCCGACGCCGAGAAGCGGCGGCTGGTCCGCGCGGTCGGGGAAGCCGTCGGCGCGTCGGTACCGCTCCTCGCGGGCGTCGGCACGGCGGACACGGCTCACACGGTCGAGCTGGCCCGCCAGGCCGAGGCCGCGGGCGCGGACGGCCTGCTCGTCGTCCCGCCGTACTACAGCCGCCCGCCGCAGGCCGCCGTCGAGGCGCACTTCCGCCGGGTGGCCGACGCGACGGGCCTGCCCGTGATGCTGTACGACATTCCCGGCCGGACCGGCACGCGGATCGAGCCGGACACGGTGCTGCGGCTGGCCGAGCACCCGCGGATCACGGCCGTGAAGGACTGCGCCTACGACCTGCTGGGCACGACGAAGGTGGTCGCCGGCACGGCCCTGGCCGTCTACTCGGGCTGCGAGGAGCTGAACCTGCCGCTGTACGCGGTGGGCGGCGCGGGTTTCGTCAGTACGGTCGCGAACGTGGCGCCCGCCCACACCCGGGCGGTGCTGGACGCCTTCGACGCGGGCGACACGGCGGAGGCGGCCCGGCTGAACCGGCGCCTGCTGCCGCTGGCCGAGCTGATGACGGCCTCCGGACTGCCCGGGACGGTGACCGCGAAGGCCCTCGTGGACGCGGGCCCGGTGCGCGAACCGCTGCAGGGCGCCGACCGGGGGACGGTCGCCGCGCTGCGCGGCGCGTACGCGGAGCTGGTCGGCGGCTGACCGGCCCCCGGGACCGGGGCCGCGGGGCATCCCGGCGCCTTCCCGGAGCCGGCCTCCCGGGGGGCCGGCCCCCCGGCCCC
>JAAXOU010000292.1 GCA_012396115.1 Streptomyces somaliensis DSM 40738
CTCTGGGCCGGGGCGCTGGTGGCCGCGTTCGCCGTGGGCGGCGGGGCCACCAGCGGGATCCCGACGCCGCGGGACGGGGCCCCGGGGCGATCCGGGAGTACACCTACGGGGACGAGGCGGGCGGGACGGTCCACGCCGTCGACCAGGCGTACGTCGCCGAGGACGGCACGGAGCACGCCGTCCACCTCACCGCGCGGGAGCGCGACCGGCCCGCGGCCCGCAGGACCTCCGACGCCGCGCTCTCCACCTGGACGCTCGACGTCGCGGACTAGAGCCGCAGGTCGAAGAAGCGGTGGCCCGCCCTGCCCTCCCGGCCGGGGACCGGCACGGTGTCCCGGAGGACCATGCCCAGGCGGCGGGCGACCGCGGCGGAGCGCTCGTCGCCCGCGCGCACCACGGCGACGACGCGCCCCACGCCGGCCGCCCGCACCCGCTCCAGCGCCTCGCGGGCGGCGGCCGTCGCGTACCCCCGGCCCCAGGCGGGGCGGGCCAGGCACCAGCCGAGCTCGACCTCGCCGACCGGGCCCCACGGGTGCGGCCACGGCTGGGCGCCGGTGAAGCCGATGACCTCGCCCGCCCCGTCCAGCAGCGTCCACAGGCAGAAGCCGCGCTCGGCCTCGTGGCGCCGCTGGCGGGCGGTGAGCTCGTGGTAGAGGGAGAGTTCGGCGGTCCGGCCGCCGTGGAACCCCGCCACCTCGGGGTGGTCGAAGGCGTGGTGCCAGGCGTACGCGTCCTCCTCCGTGGGCACCCGCAGGCGGAAGGCCGGCCCGTCCGGGGGCCGGACGGCGGCGCGGAGCAGCTCGGTCATCGAAGACGCCCTTCGGGTCGGTGAACGGCGGGCCCCCCATAGACTGCCCACGTCCAGTGCCTCCGGCACGCCGTTTCCAGCCCGGGAGAACTCGCCGTGACCGAGACCCTCTCCGAACACACCGCGGACGTGATCGTCGTCGGGGCGGGCCCGGCGGGCTCCACCACCGCGTACCACCTGGCGAAGGCGGGCCTCGACGTCCTGCTGCTGGAGAAGACCGCCTTCCCGCGCGAGAAGGTGTGCGGCGACGGACTCACCCCCCGGGCCACCAAGCAGCTCGTCGCGATGGGGATCGACGTCTCCGAGGAGGCCGGCTGGTCGCGCAACAGGGGCCTGCGCATCATCGGCGGCGGCGTCCGCCTCCAGCTGGACTGGCCCGAGCTGGCCACGTACCCGGACTACGGACTGGTCCGCAGGCGCGACGACTTCGACGAGCTGCTCGCCCGGCAGGCGCAGAAGGCGGGGGCGCGGCTGTACGAGCGGTGCAACGTGGGGGAGCCGGTCACCGACCCCCGCACCGGCCGGATCACCGGTGTCCACGCCAGGCTGGGCGAGGAGAAGACGCCGGTCACCTTCCGCGCCCCGCTCGTCGTCGCCGCCGACGGCAACTCCAGCCGCCTGTCCCTCGCGATGGGGCTGCACCGGCGCGAGGACCGGCCGATGGGCGTCGCCGTCCGCACGTACTTCACGACGCCCCGCCACGAGGACGACTACCTGGAGTCCTGGTTGGAGCTGTGGGACCGGCGCGGCCCCGGCCCGGACCGCCTGCTGCCCGGCTACGGCTGGATCTTCGGCATGGGCGACGGCACGTCCAACGTCGGCCTGGGCATCCTCAACTCCTCCTCCGCCTTCCGCGAGCTGGACTGGCGGGAGGTCCTCAAGGCGTGGTGCGCGTCGGTGCCGGAGGACTGGGGCTTCACCCCGGACAACATGACGGGGCCGATCCGGGGCGCCGCCCTGCCCATGGCGTTCAACCGGCAGCCGCACTACACGCGCGGGCTGCTGCTCGTCGGCGACGCGGGCGGCCTGGTCAACCCGTTCAACGGCGAGGGCATCGCGTACGCCATGGAGTCCGGACGGCTCGCCGCCGACGTGATCGTCCAGGCGCACGCCCGTTCCACGGACGCCCTGCGCGAGCGGGCGCTCCACGGGTACCCGCGGGCCCTCAAGGACGCCTACGGCGGCTACTACACGCTGGGCCGCGCCTTCGTGAAGCTGATCGGCAACCCGAAGGTCATGCAGATCGCGACGCAGCGCGGCCTGACGCACCCGGTGCTGATGCGCTTCACGCTGAAGATGCTCGCCAACCTGACGGACCCGACCGGCGGCGACGCCATGGACCGGATCATCAACGGGCTGTCGAAGGTCGCCCCGCGCTCGTGACCGGCCCGGCGCCCCTGACGGCCCCGTGCTCCTGACGGCCCGGCGTTCCTGACCGCCCCGGCGGAGCGGCCCGGGCGGTGTCCTCGGCCCGGGCCCGCCCCCCGCCGCGGAGCCGGCTCCCGCCGGGGGCCGTGGCCCCGGTGGGCGGGTCCGGGCCGCGGTCAGGCGTCGAGCGAGCGGTCGGCGAATCGACCGGCGTGCTCGGCGAACGCCTCGTCGGCGCGGGCCGTGACGGTCTCCAGGGCGACCGTGCCCGTGAGGACGACGTCGTACGGCCCGGTCCGTACGCCGTCCCACGTGCGGCCACCGCCCTTGCGGGGGTCGGCCCCGCGAGGGTCCGGCCCCGTACGCGCCGTGGACGGCCTCGGTGACCCCGCCGGCCCCGGCGGTCTTCAGGACGCGCGGGAGCGGGGCGGTGCCGGAGGGCGCTCGGGGCCGTGCCGGTCAGGACGCCCTGGCCCGCTGCGTGATGACGATGCAGGTGAGCACGGCGACGGCGGTGACCGGGACGGCGGCGCTGAGGTGCTCACCGAGCAGGAGCACCGCCCACACGAGCGTCAGCAGCGGCTGGGCGAGCTGGAGTTGGCTCGCCTTCGCCACGCCGATGAGGCCCATGCCCTTGTACCAGACGACGAATCCGCCGAACTGCGAGATGCCGGCGATGTACGCCATGCCCAGGACGGCCTTCGCGGTGAGGTGCAGGGGTTCGTGCGGCAGCGCCCACGCGGACACCGCGAGGTTGACGGGCGCGGCGAGCACGACGCCCCAGGCGATGACGCGCCAGCCCGGCATGTGCGCCGAGAGCCGCCCGCCGTAGGCGTAGCCCGCGGCGCAGAGGAGCAGGGCGCCGAAGAGGTAGAGGTCGGCGACGGTCGGCTGCCCGTGGTTCTGGGAGAGGGCGAAGGCGATGACGACGAGCGCACCGGCCCCGGACGCGGCCCAGAACACCTTCGAGGGGTTGCGCCGGGTGAGGAGTGCGGAGACGGCCGCCGTGGCCATCGGCAGCGCCCCGATGACGACCGCGGAGTGGGCCGTGGACGACGTCTGCAGGGCGAGCGTCGTGAGCAGGGGGAACCCGATCGCGCAACCGCCCGCGACGACGGCGAGCGCGGGCCAGTCGCCGCGTGCCGGGAGGGGCGCCCGCGTCACGAGGAGCGCCGCGAACGCGAGGGCGGCGGCCAGGACGCCCCGGACCCCCGTGGCGCTCCAGGGGCCGAACCCGTCGAGCGCCCACACGGTGCCCGGGAAGCTGAAGGAGAAGCTCACCACGCCGAGCGCGGCGAGAGCGGTACCGCTCGCCAGTGGCGATACTGTGGAAGTGTCGATATCGCTACTATTGGTCACCATGAGCAACAGTAGCAGTTCGCAGGAAGTGGCCGACGCCCTGACACGTGAGATCGAGGATCTCCCCGCCGGGACCCGGATCGCGACGCACCGCGAACTCGTACACCGCTTCGGCGTGAGCGCCACCACCGTCTCGCAGGCCCTGTCCCTCCTCGCCCAGCGGGGGCTCGTCACCACCCGGCCCGGCTCCGGCACCTACCGCACCGGGACGCGCCCCGTGGCGTCCGTCGGGGACACGTCGTGGCAGGAGGCGGCCCTCGAACCGGTGGACCGCATCGACTCCTCGGCCGGCCTGCCGCGCGGCTTCGGGACGTCCGCGCTCCTGGAGACGCTCTCCGCCTGGGAGCCGGACGTCGCCGACCTCAACGGCGGTTACCTCCACCCCGGACTGCAACCGCTCGGCGTACTCGGCACCGCGCTGGCCCGCGCCGCACGGCGCCCCGAGTCCTGGGACCGCCCGCCCGTCGGCGGAGTGCCCGAACTGCGCGACTGGTTCGCGTCCGACATCGGCGGCGGCCTCGGCCGGCACGACGTCCTGGTCTGCGGCGCGGGGCAGAGCGCCCTGGCGACCGCCCTGCGCGCGCTCGGCCGGCCGGGCGATCCGGTCGTCGTCGAGTCGCCGACCTACCCGGGGACGATCGCGGCCGCCCGCGCCGCGGGACTGCGGACGGTCCCGGTCCCCCTCGACGGGGAGGGGCTGCGCACCGACCACCTCGACGAGGCGCTCGCACGCACCAGGGCGCGCGTCGTCATAGTCCAGTCGCTGTTCCACAACCCCACCGGAGTGAGCCTCTCGGCGGGCCGGCGGCGCGACATCCGCGACATCGCCCGCCGGCACGAGGCCTTCGTCGTCGAGGACGACTTCGCCCGCCACATGGCGCACGCGGACGCCGGGCCGACGCCGCCCCCGATGATCGCCGACGACCCGGACGGCACCGTCGTCCACGTACGGTCGCTGACCAAGGCGACCTCGCCGAACCTCCGGGTCGGCGCGCTGGCGGCCCACGGCCCGGTCATGGTGCGGCTGCGCTCCGCCCAGGTCATCGACACGATGTTCGTGCCCGCGCCCCTGCAGTACACGGTGCTGGAGGTCGTGACCGCACCGGGGTGGAAGCGCTCCCTGGCCGCGCTCGGCTCGGCCCTGGCGCACCGGCGGGAGGTGGCGGTCGACGCGGTGTCGGCGACGTTCGGCCCGCAGTCCCTCGCCCTTCGGCCGCGCGGCGGCTACCACCTCTGGGTGGCGCTGCCGGTCCACCTGGACAGCAGGCAGTTCGCGGCCGCCGCGCTGGCGAACGGGGTCGCCCTCACCCCGGGGGACAACTACTACCCCACCGGTAGCGGCGCCCCCCACATCCGGCTCAGCTACGTGGCGGCGCCGTCGGCCTCGGACGTCGACGACGCGATCCGCCGCCTGGCGCCGGTCCTCGCGAGGTCGTGACCGCGTTCCGGCCCCGGGGGCGCCCCCCTGTGGGCCGGCTCCCGCGACCGGCTGCCGGATCCACCCGCACCGCCGGCGGGGCGTGGGCCCGTCGGGCCGCGGGCCGCCGGTGCGTCCGGCCGCCGGTGAGTCCGGTCGATCCCCTCACCCCTCGGGAGGCGGGAGGGACAGGAGCAGACGAGCCTTTTGTCATGCGCGGGTAATACTGGCCGAGATGTGCCCGGTTCGCGGGGCGACCCCCGGCCGATCC
>JAAXOU010000293.1 GCA_012396115.1 Streptomyces somaliensis DSM 40738
TGAGGTTGAGGATCTCGTTGCAGCCCTCGAGGTCCTCGAAATCGTCGAGAGTCGGATCCTGCGCCTGGAGCATCGTACCCATCGCCCCATCAGCGACCACCACCCGCGTGGCGAACGCCTCGCGGAGCGCGGCCACCCGGGCGCGGCCGTCGGTGGACGCGGGGGAAGGGGAAGGGGACGGCGACGGGGCCATTGGAAGTACTCCCTGGGGTGCGACGGCTGTCGGCTTTGCGTCTCCGGGGGGAGGCGCACGCCGCCAGCGTAGCCGCCGCCGGCCCGGGCGGACACGCCGTCCCACGGGACGGACGGCGCGTACCCCGGGACCGCGTCCCGCCGGTACGGCGCGCACGGCGCGGTCCCGCGTGGCCGCGGGTCGACAGAGACGGATAGTGTTCAGCATCGTCGAACAGCGGAGGGAGGGAGCAGGCCGGGATGGCGAAGAACATCCAGTCGCTCGAGCGGGCGGCGGCGGTGCTGCGGCTGCTCGCGGGCGGAGAGGGCCGGCTGGGCCTCTCCGAGATCGCGTCGGCCCTCGGCCTGGCCAAGGGGACGGCCCACGGCCTCCTGCGCACCCTGCAGGCGGAGGGGCTGGTCGAGCAGGAGGCCGCGTCGGGCCGGTACCGGCTGGGGGCGGAGCTGCTGCGGCTCGGCGGCGGGTACCTGGAGGTGAGCGAACTGCGGGCGCGCGCCCTGGCGTGGACGGAGGACCTGGCCAGGTCGAGCGGCGAGAGCGTGCACCTGGGCGTCCCGCACCGGTACGGGGTGCTGGTCGTCCACCACGTCCCGCGCCCGGACGGCGGCCGCCAGGTCCCGGAGGTCGGCGCGATGCGGCCGCTGCACTCCACGGCGCTGGGGAAGGTGCTGTCGGCGTACGACCCGGTGGCGCGCGGGGAGGCCGTCCGTGCGGGGCGCGAGGCGTTCACCGCGCGCACGGTCACGGCGGCGGACGACTTCGAGGAGCTGCTGGAGCTGGCGCGGGCGCGCGGCTGGGCCGCGGACGTGGAGGAGACCTGGGAGGGCGTCGCGTCGGTGGCGGCGGTGGGGGCGGTGGCCGTCACCGGCGCCGTCGAGCGGATCTGCGAGGGGGGCGAACCGCGCCCCGGGCTGGTCGCCGCCGTGCGGGAATGCGCCCGCGCCGTCTCGCGCGACATGGGCGCCGGTCGCTTCTGACCCCGGACCCCGACCGGGAGCACGGGGGCCGGCGCGGCCCCGGGGGCGCGGCGTTCGGACACGTCCGGTCGAGGACCTTGACGCGCTGTCAGCGGGAGGTGAAACTTCCGTTCGACGATCGACATTGTCGAATGCTTGACGGAACCGCGCACCGGGTGCGGCGACGCCGGGAGACCGGTACCGCCCCCGCCCCCACCGGCCGGGCCCCGGCGGGGCCGGGGTCCGCCCCTCCCCCGGACGAAGGACAAAGGAGTCGCGGGTGTCCAGCTCCGACATCTTCATCGGCGAGACCATCGGCACCGCCGTGCTCATCCTGCTCGGCGGGGGCGTCGTCGCCGCCGTGGTGCTCAAGGGCTCGAAGGCGCGGAACGCCGGCTGGCCGGCCGTCACCTTCGGGTGGGGCTTCGCGGTCATGACCGCCGTCTACACGGCCGGTCCCCTCTCCGGCGCCCACCTGAACCCGGCGGTGACCGTCGGCATCGCCCTCCGGGACGGCGGGTGGGGCCGCGTCCCCGTCTACTTCGCCGGCCAGCTCCTCGGCGCCATGATCGGGGCCGTCCTCGTCTGGGTGGCCTACTACGGGCAGTTCCGGGCCCACCTGACCGACCCGGTGACCGCCGCCGCGGGGCCCGCCGCCGCGGGGCCCGGCCCGGTACTGGGGGTCTTCTCCACCGGCCCCGAGATCCGCAACGTCTGGCAGAACCTCGCCACGGAGGCCATCGGCACCCTGGTGCTCGTCCTGGCCGTGCTCACCCAGGGGCTCAACGAGGGCGGCGAGGGACTGGACGCCCTCGGCGGCCTGGTCGTCGCCCTCGTCGTCGTCGGCATCGGCCTGTCGCTCGGCGGCCCGACCGGTTACGCCGTCAATCCGGCCCGCGACCTCGGCCCCCGCATCGTGCACGCCCTGCTGCCCCTGCCCAACAAGGGCGGCTCCGACTGGGGGTACGCCTGGATCCCCGTCGTGGGCCCGCTGATCGGCGCGGCCGCGGCCGCGGGGATCCACTCCCTCGCGTTCGCCTGAGCCCGACCGGACCGATCCGCCCACCCACCCAGAGGAGTGCACCCCATGACCGCCACGGCCCCCCGCGGCACCGGCCCCTTCGTCGCCGCCGTCGACCAGGGCACCACCTCCAGCCGCTGCATCGTCTTCGACCGCGACGGGCGTGTCGTGTCGGTGGCGCAGAAGGAGCACCGGCAGATCCTCCCCAGGCCCGGCTGGGTGGAGCACGACGCCGCCGAGATCCGGGCGAACGTCCGGGAGGTCGTCGACGGCGCCGTCGCCGAGGCCGGCGTCACCGCGGCCGACGTGCGGGCCGTCGGCATCACCAACCAGCGCGAGACGACACTGCTCTGGGACAGGAGGACCGGCGAGCCCGTCCACAACGCGATCGTCTGGCAGGACACCCGCACCGACGCGCTCTGCAGGGAGCTCGGCCGGAACGTCGGCCAGGACCGCTTCCGCCGCGAGACCGGCCTCCCGCTGGCCTCGTACTTCGCCGGCCCCAAGGTCCGCTGGCTGCTCGACAACGTCGAGGGCCTGCGCGAGCGGGCCGAGCGCGGCGAGATCCTCTTCGGCACCATGGACTCCTGGATCGTCTGGAACCTCACCGGCGGCGCCGACGGCGGCCGGCACGTCACCGACGTGACCAACGCCTCCCGCACCATGCTGATGAACCTCCACACGATGGAGTGGGACGAGCGGATCCTGCGGTCCATGGAGGTGCCCGCCGCGATCCTCCCGGAGATCCGCTCCTCCGCCGAGGTCTACGGCCGCGTCCGGGGCGGCGCCCTGGACGGCGTCCCCGTCGCCTCCGCCCTCGGCGACCAGCAGGCGGCCCTGTTCGGCCAGACCTGCTTCGCGGAGGGCGAGGCCAAGTCGACGTACGGCACCGGCACCTTCATGCTGATGAACACCGGCGGCCGGGTGATCAACTCGTACAGCGGGCTGCTCACCACCGTCGGCTACCGGATCGGCGGGGAGGCGCCGGTCTACGCCCTGGAGGGGTCCATCGCCGTCACCGGCTCACTCGTCCAGTGGATGCGCGACCAGATGGGCCTCATCGGCACCGCGGCCGAGATCGAGCCCCTGGCCCTGTCCGTCGAGGACAACGGCGGCGCCTACTTCGTACCGGCCTTCTCCGGGCTGTTCGCCCCGTACTGGCGCTCCGACGCCCGCGGCGTGATCGCCGGTCTGACCCGGTACGTCACCAAGGCCCACCTCGCCCGCGCGGTGCTGGAGGCCACCGCGTGGCAGACCCGCGAGATCTCCGACGCCATGGTCAGGGACTCCGGCGTCGAACTGGCCGCGCTGAGGGTCGACGGCGGCATGACCTCCAACAACCTGCTGATGCAGATCCTCTCGGACGTCCTCGGCGTGCCCGTGGTGCGCCCGGTGGTCGCCGAGACGACCTGCCTCGGCGCGGCCTACGCCGCCGGCCTGGCCGTCGGCTTCTGGCCCGACACCGACGCGCTGCGGTCCAACTGGCGCCGGGACTCCGAGTGGACCCCGCGCATGGACGCGGAGACCCGCGACCGCGAGTACGCCAACTGGCTCAAGGCCGTCGAGCGGACCATGGGCTGGATCGAGGACGGGCGGTAGGCCGGGCGCCCCCGGAGCCTCCCGGCCCCTGCCCGCGCCGGTCCCCGCCTGCCGGGGCGTGCCGACGAACACCCCGGGGGCCCCGTCGGCGGGGCGGGCTGAGCCCCCGGCGGATCCCGCCCGCCCGGGGCTCCGCCGGGGGCGGGGAGGGGCGGCCGGTACCGCACCGGAGGTGCGCAAGTGGCTGCGGGTGGGGGGTCCGAACGCCGTAAGGTTGGTTCGTACGCACGGAACTTCGGAAGGAGGCCTGGGTGATCGAGCTCGAGGGGGTTCCCGAGCTGATCGACCCGGTCATGGTGGCCGCGTTCGAGGGCTGGAACGACGCCGGCGACGCCGCCTCCACCGCGGTCGCGCACCTGGAGCGGGAGTGGAAGGGCGAGGTGTTCGCGGCGCTCGACGCCGAGGACTACTACGACTTCCAGGTCAACCGGCCCACGGTGTGGCTGGACGGCGGGGTGCGGAGGATCACCTGGCCCACCACCCGGCTGTCCGTGGTCCGCGTGGGCGGCGAGAAGCCCCGCGACCTGGTGCTGGTCCGCGGCATAGAGCCGTCGATGCGCTGGCGCTCGTTCTGCAACGAGCTGCTGGGCTTCGCCCACGAGCTGGGCGTGGAGATGGTCGTGATCCTCGGTGCCCTGCTCGGCGACACCCCGCACACGCGTCCGGTCCCGGTCAGCGGCGTCACGTCCGATCCGGACCTGGCGCGGCGGATGGAGCTGGAGGAGACCCGCTACGAGGGGCCGACGGGCATCGTCGGCATCCTCCAGGAGGCGTGCGCGCACGCGGGCGTCCCGGCGGTCAGTCTCTGGGCGGCGGTGCCGCACTACGTGTCGCAGCCGCCGAACCCCAAGGCCACACTGGCCCTCCTCAACCGGCTCGAGGACCTGATCGGCATGCGCGTCCCCCTCGGCGAACTGGCCGAGGACGCCCGCGCGTGGCAGCTCGGCGTGGACCAACTGGCGTCCGAGGACAGCGAGGTGGCCGAGTACGTGCAGACGCTGGAGGAGGCGCGGGACACGGCCGAGCTGCCCGAGGCGTCCGGCGAGGCCATCGCCCGCGAGTTCGAGCGGTACCTGCGCAGGCGGGACGGCGGCCCGGGCCCGGGGCAGGGCGGCCCCCCCGGTGCGGCCGGACACGCCGCGGACGGCGGCGACGCCCCGTACCTGCGCGACCCGGCCGCCGGCCACCCGCGCCCGCCGAAGTCCCCCGGCACCGGGGCCGAGGGCCCGTCGGACGGCGGCCGGAACGACGAGGGCGGCGAGGAGAGCGAGGGCGGCGAGGGCGGGGGCGGCAGAAGCCGCGAGGACGGGGACGACGGAAGCCGCGAGGGGGGCGACTCCAACAGCGGCTCGGGCGACGGGCCGGGCGGAG
>JAAXOU010000294.1 GCA_012396115.1 Streptomyces somaliensis DSM 40738
GGTGCGCGCCCGGGCGGCGGCCCCCGCGCCCGCACCGGCGGGCCGGGGGACGGCGGAGCGGGAGGGGTGCGTCCGATGAGCGCGACCGGGGGCGGGAGCGGCTGGACCCCTCCGCTGAGGATCCGCCGGGCCCCGCGCTGGAACGAGCAGCGGCCCACCTGGCGGGAGGCGCGACCGGCCCTGATCGCCGACGCGCTCGCCCGGGCCGCCGCGAGGCCCTCGGGCAACTGGTTCGCCGTCGGCGCCTCGCGGGACGTCGCGGCAGGCCGCCCGTACGGCAGGACGGTGGCCGGGGTGGAGGTCGTCCTGTGGCGGGCGGAGGACGGCGGGCTGCGGGCGGGGCCGGGCGCCTGCCCGCACCTGGGCGCCCCGCTGCGCGACAGCCGGGTCGTCTGCGGGACGCTGCTGTGCCACTGGCACGGGCTGGCCCTGGACGGCGGCCCGTCGGCCGGGTGGGAGCCGTTCCCGGCGTACGACGACGGGGTGCTGGTCTGGGTCCGCCTGGACGGGGCGGGCGGCGAGGAGCCGCTGGAGCGCCCCCCGGTCCCGGCCCGCCCGGCACTCGGCGGCGCGGTGGACGCCGTGTTCACCGCGGTGGGGCGGTGCGAACCGCGGGACGTGGTCGCCAACCGGCTGGACCCGTGGCACGGTTCGTGGTTCCACCCGTACTCGTTCGTCGACCTGCGCGTCGCGGACGCGCCCCGGGGGGACGGGCGGGACGCCTTCTCGGTGGAGGTGGCGTTCCGGGTGGCGGGGCGGCTCGTCGTCCCCGTGCGGGCCGAGTTCACCGCGCCCGGTCCGCGCACGGTCGTCATGCGCATCACCGGGGGCGAGGGGGTGGGCTCGGTGGTGGAGACGCACGCCACCCCGCTCACCGCGCCCGGCTCGCCCCGTCCGAGGACCGCCGTCGTGGAGGCGGTCGGGGAGGCCGCCGGCGGGGCGCGGCCGCCGTGGTGACGGCGGAGCCCGAGGGCGGCCGGTGCGCGCGACGCCCGGTAGCCTGGCAGCCGTGGACCGCCCAGCACGTTCGGGACCGCCCCGGCTGCGGATGCCGGGGCGGCCGCGGCGCGTCGCCTCGCTGGTGCTCCTCACGCAGCTCGCCATCGCCGCCGTCACCACCGTGCTGACGACGGCCCTGTTCCTCGTCCCGCTCAGCGAGCGCCTCGACGACCAGGCGACCCACCGGGCCCTCGCCATCGCCCAGACCGTGGCGTCCCGGGACGCGCTCGCCGCCGAGCTCACGCGCACCGAGCCGGAGCCGGGCAACCCGGTGCAGGGCCTCGCCGAACGGGTCCGCCGTACGACCGGGGCCGAGTACGTCGTCGTCATGGACGAGCGGGGCATCCGCTACTCCCACCCGAACCCCGGCCTCGTCGGGCAGCGCGTCTCCACCGATCCGGGCCGCGTCCTCGCCGGCCACGACGTCCGCCAGATCGACGCGGGCACGCTCGGCCGCACCGCTCGCGGCAAGACGCCGGTGCGCACCGCTGACGGGGAGGTCATGGGCGCGGTCTCCGTGGGCATCCGGTACCAGAACGTCCGCGACCGGCTCGTCGCCACCGTCCCCCAGCTGCTCGGCTACGCCGCCGCCGCCCTCGCGGTGGGCGTGCTCGCGGCGCTCGCCGTCTCCCGGGCGGTGGGCCGGCGCACCCGCGGGCTGACGTTCGGTGCCATCGCGGCCCTGCTCGACGAACGCGAGGCCATGCTGCACGGCATCCGGGAGGGCGTGGTGGCGCTCGACCGGCACGGCCGGGTCCGGCTCGTCAACGACGAGGCCCAGCGCCTGCTCGGCCTGCCGGGCACCGCCGTGCCCGACGGGGACGGCACCGGTGCGCCGCTGGAGGAGCTGCTCGGCCCCGGCCGCGTCACCGACGTGCTGACCGGCCGCGTCCGGGGCGCGGACCTGATGGCCGTGCACCGGACCCGGGTCCTCGTCGTCAACCGGATGCCCACACAGGACGGCGGTGCCGTCGCGACCCTGCGCGACCGCACCGAGCTGGAGGCGCTCGGCCGGGCGCTGGACAGCACGCGCGCCCTGCTCGACGCCCTGCGCGCCACGGACCACGAACACGCGAACCGGCTGCACACGCTCCTCGGACTGCTGGAGCTCGGGCTGTACGACGAGGCCGCGGAGTTCGTCGGGGAAGCCGTCGGCGACCACCGGGTGGCGGCCGAGCAGATCGCCGAGCGCGTCGGCGACCCGCTGCTGTCGGCGCTGCTCGTCGGCAAGGCGACGGTCGCCGCCGAACGGGGCGTGGCGTTGCGCCTCGGTCCGAGGACGCGCCTGACCGGCACCGTCCTGGCCCCGCACGACCTGGTGACCGTCGTCGGCAACCTCATCGACAACGCGCTCGACTCGGTCGCCGGGCAGGACGGCCCGGAGGCCGAGCGGCTGGTCGAGGCCGAGCTGTGGGTGGAGGGGACGACGGCGGTGATCCGCGTTCGCGACACCGGCCCCGGCGTGCCCGAGGAGCAGCGGGAGGCCGTCTTCACCGAGGGCTGGTCCACCAAACCCCCGCCGCCGGACGGCCGGCGCGGGCGGGGGATCGGGCTCGCCCTGGTGCGGCGGCACGCCGAGCGCTACGGCGGGTCGGTGACCGTCGCGGCGGGTGAGGGCGGTGGCGCGGAGTTCACCGTCGTACTGCCCGAGGCACTCGCCGCGCGTGGGGACGGAGGGGCCGGCGGGACGGGCGGGGAGGCCGAGGGGACGGAGGAGACGGGGGAGGTCCGGGCGTGGGCGTGATCGACGTGCTGGTCGTCGACGACGACGTCCGGGTGGCCCGGATCAACGCCGCCTACACCGACCGCGTGCCCGGGTTCCGCACGGCCGGGCGGGCCCACACCGTCGCCGAGGCACTGGCCTGGCTGGAGCACCACCACTGCGACCTGGTACTGCTCGACCAGTACCTGCCGGACGGGAACGGGCTGGGCCTGGTCCACCGCATGCGGGAGCTGGGCCTGCGGGCCGACGTGATCATGGTGACGGCCGCCCGGGACGTCGCCACGCTCCGCGCGGCCATGCGGCACGGCGCCCTGCACTACCTGATCAAGCCGTTCACGTACGCCGGGCTGCGCGCCAAGCTGGAGGGCTACGCGGCCCTGCGCCGGACCCTCGCCGGTGGCGGCGAGACGGCCCGGCAGGACGAGGTCGACCGCATCTTCGGGGTCCTCGGCAACGTGGCCACCGGCCCCGACGCCCTGCCCAAGGGGCACTCGACGCACACGGCGGAGCTGGTGCGGCAGGCGCTGCGCCGGGCCGGCGGGCCGCTGTCCGCCGGCGAGACCGCCCAGCGGACCGGGCTCAGCCGGCAGACCGCCCAGCGCTACCTCAAGCTGCTGGAGCGGACCGGGGAGGTCGTCCGCTCCCTGCGGTACGCGGGCGCCGGCCGCCCCGAACACCGCTACGGCTGGACGGGGGGACCGGGCCCGCGGCCGGCGGAGGACCCGTCAGACGATGCCGAGCAGCAGGCCCGCGCCCAGGATGACCAGTGACGCCAGCACCGCCCACTTGACGGTGAACCGGGTGTGGTCCCCGAACTCCACCTTCGCCATGCCGAGCAGTACGTAGACGGCCGGCACCAGCGGGCTGGACATGTGCAGCGGCTGCGCGATCAGCGAGGCCCGGGCGATCTCCAGGGGGGAGACGCCGTGCTGCGCCCCGGCGTCGGCGAGGACGGGCACGATGCCGAAGTAGAAGCCGTCGTTCGACATGAAGTACGTGAAGGGGATGCTCAGCACGCCCGTGACCACGGCCATGTGCGGGCCGAGCCCGTCGGGAAGCGCGTGGATGAGGGAGGTCGCCATGTGGTCGACCATCTTGGTGCCGTTCAGCACACCGGTGAAGACGGCGGCGGCGAAGACCATCCCGGAGACGTTGAGGACGTTCGGCGCGTGCGCCGCGATGCGCTCGCGCTGCTCCGCCACCCGGGGGAAGTTGACGGTCAGCGCGAGTGCGGCGGCCAGCAGGAAGATCACCGGGATGGGCAGCCACTGGCCGATGAGGACCGTCATGACGGTGAGCGTCAGCAGGGTGTTGAACCACAGCAGCCGGGGGCGCAGCGTCGGACGGTCCGGGTCGAGCACGCCGGGAGCGGCGGCGGGCGGCGGTCCGTGCCCAGGAGGGCCGAGGCGACGAGGTCCTCCCACGTCGTGGTGGTCATGTCTCCTCCAGCCGTCAGGT
This sequence comes from Streptomyces somaliensis DSM 40738, assembly GCA_012396115.1. Taxonomy (GTDB): domain Bacteria; phylum Actinomycetota; class Actinomycetes; order Streptomycetales; family Streptomycetaceae; genus Streptomyces; species Streptomyces somaliensis. The sequence goes on from JAAXOU010000294.1 coordinate 4,181, forward strand.
GAGCGGGACCGTGCCAGGTGCGTCCGGGGACCAGGCGGCCAGCGGCGTGAAACCGCGGTGCCCGCACTCGCCGAACACCGTGACCGGCGCCCCGCCGGACACCGCCGCCAGCCGCCACAGCCCCGGCCCGGCCGGGACCGACCCGGTGACGGGCAGTGCCTCGCCGCCGTCCGCGTCGGCCAGCTGCCAGCCCCCCGCCGCCGGCACGGGCACCACCTCCCGCAGCGTCACCGGCCAGGAGTCCAGCCACGGGTCGTCCCGCAGCGCCAGCCCGTACGCGGTGAGCGCGTCGCCGACCGTCCCTCCCGGCGGCGGCGCGTCCCCCGGGACGGGGGTCCCGAACCGCTCGCCCAACTCCGCCCGCAACTGCCCGGCCCCCCGGTGCCGGACGAGCTCCGCGTCGACGACCGCGCCCACCGGAAGCGCCAACTCCGGTGCCCGGCCCGCCGCCCCGAACGACAGCAGCAGCGCCGTGCGCCCCGTGCCCAGCCCGTACAGCCAGATGCGACGCGTCGTCAGCCTGCCGTCGGACGTGTCGTACTGGGCGAGGACCAGCCAGCGGTCCCGGACCGCGGGGCCCTCCGCCGCGGCGGGCAGACCGACCCGGGTGCGCACCGTCGCGGCCAGCGGCCCGGGCAACCGGTCGACGCCCAGCCACGCCCGGTCCAGCAGGTGCGTCAGCGCGCTCTCCTCCAGCAGCCGCACCGGCCAGCCGGCACCCGAACCGGGTATCGCGCCCAGCTCCCGGACCCGGCCCGCCAGGCCCGGCGCCTGCGCGTCGACCATGCGCCGCGCGGTCTCCTCCCACAGGCCGTACCCGGCCCGCCCGGCGGCGGCCAGCCCGCCGCGCACCAGGTCCGCCAGGCGCTGCTCCAGCTCCTGCCCGAAGGTGTTGGACTCCTCGACGGTGATGACGCCTTCCTTGCCGACCTTGTCCATGGCCTCGGCGATCAGCTCGCCGATCTGGGTGTCGGCGGCGGAGATGGAGGCGGTGGAGGCGATCTGCTC
>JAAXOU010000295.1 GCA_012396115.1 Streptomyces somaliensis DSM 40738
GCGTTCGTTCCTTGAGAACTCAACAGCGTGCCAAAAGTCAACGCCAGATATGTTGATACCCCGTCTCCCTGTGGGGAGATGAGGTTCCTTTGAAGAAAAACACAGCGAGGATGCTGTGGACCGGGGGGATCATTCCTTCCCCTGGTTCCGCTCAACGCGGGTGTTCGGCCCGATTACGGGCAGGCATTCACGGAGAGTTTGATCCTGGCTCAGGACGAACGCTGGCGGCGTGCTTAACACATGCAAGTCGAACGATGAACCCGCTTCGGTGGGGGATTAGTGGCGAACGGGTGAGTAACACGTGGGCAATCTGCCCTGCACTCTGGGACAAGCCCTGGAAACGGGGTCTAATACCGGATACGACCGCTTCGGGCATCCGATGGCGGTGGAAAGCTCCGGCGGTGCAGGATGGGCCCGCGGCCTATCAGCTTGTTGGTGAGGTAACGGCTCACCAAGGCGACGACGGGTAGCCGGCCTGAGAGGGCGACCGGCCACACTGGGACTGAGACACGGCCCAGACTCCTACGGGAGGCAGCAGTGGGGAATATTGCACAATGGGCGCAAGCCTGATGCAGCGACGCCGCGTGAGGGATGACGGCCTTCGGGTTGTAAACCTCTTTCAGCAGGGAAGAAGCGCAAGTGACGGTACCTGCAGAAGAAGCGCCGGCTAACTACGTGCCAGCAGCCGCGGTAATACGTAGGGCGCAAGCGTTGTCCGGAATTATTGGGCGTAAAGAGCTCGTAGGCGGCTTGTCGCGTCGGATGTGAAAGCCCGGGGCTTAACCCCGGGTCTGCATTCGATACGGGCAGGCTAGAGTTCGGTAGGGGAGATCGGAATTCCTGGTGTAGCGGTGAAATGCGCAGATATCAGGAGGAACACCGGTGGCGAAGGCGGATCTCTGGGCCGATACTGACGCTGAGGAGCGAAAGCGTGGGGAGCGAACAGGATTAGATACCCTGGTAGTCCACGCCGTAAACGTTGGGAACTAGGTGTGGGCGACATTCCACGTCGTCCGTGCCGCAGCTAACGCATTAAGTTCCCCGCCTGGGGAGTACGGCCGCAAGGCTAAAACTCAAAGGAATTGACGGGGGCCCGCACAAGCGGCGGAGCATGTGGCTTAATTCGACGCAACGCGAAGAACCTTACCAAGGCTTGACATACACCGGAAACATCCAGAGATGGGTGCCCCCTTGTGGTCGGTGTACAGGTGGTGCATGGCTGTCGTCAGCTCGTGTCGTGAGATGTTGGGTTAAGTCCCGCAACGAGCGCAACCCTTGTCCCGTGTTGCCAGCAGGCCCTTGTGGTGCTGGGGACTCACGGGAGACCGCCGGGGTCAACTCGGAGGAAGGTGGGGACGACGTCAAGTCATCATGCCCCTTATGTCTTGGGCTGCACACGTGCTACAATGGCCGGTACAAAGAGCTGCGATACCGTGAGGTGGAGCGAATCTCAAAAAGCCGGTCTCAGTTCGGATTGGGGTCTGCAACTCGACCCCATGAAGTCGGAGTCGCTAGTAATCGCAGATCAGCATTGCTGCGGTGAATACGTTCCCGGGCCTTGTACACACCGCCCGTCACGTCACGAAAGTCGGTAACACCCGAAGCCGGTGGCCCAACCCCTTGTGGGAGGGAGCTGTCGAAGGTGGGACTGGCGATTGGGACGAAGTCGTAACAAGGTAGCCGTACCGGAAGGTGCGGCTGGATCACCTCCTTTCTAAGGAGCACTTCTTGGCCGGTGCCTTCGGGTGCCTGGTCCAGGGGCCGGTACATCAGCGAACGTCTGATGCCGGTGGCTCATGGGTGGAACGTTGACTATTCGATCCGGTGACTGGGTCGGAGGCTGCTAGTACTGCTCGTTCAGAGCGTGGAACGCATGATCTTCGGACGGGGACCGGGTCGGGCGCGCTGTTGGGTGTCTGAGGGTGCGAGCGTTGCTCGTCCTTCGCGATGCCGGCCCCAGTGAACTCCAGGTGTTGCCTGGGGGTGGTGGGTGGTTGGTCGTTGCTTGAGAACTGCACAGTGGACGCGAGCATCTGTGGCCAAGTTTTTAAGGGCGCACGGTGGATGCCTTGGCACCAGGAACCGATGAAGGACGTGGGAGGCCGCGATAGGCCCCGGGGAGCTGTCAACCGAGCTGTGATCCGGGGGTGTCCGAATGGGGAAACCCGGCAGTCGTCATGGGCTGTCACCCGCTGCTGAACACATAGGCAGTGTGGAGGGAACGAGGGGAAGTGAAACATCTCAGTACCCTCAGGAAGAGAAAACAACCGTGATTCCGGGAGTAGTGGCGAGCGAAACCGGATGAGGCCAAACCGTATGCGTGTGAGACCCGGCAGGGGTTGCGCATGCGGGGTTGTGGGATCTTTCTTTCACGGTCTGCCGGCCGTGAGGCGAGTCAGAAACCGTATGGGTAGGCGAAGGACATGCGAAAGGTCCGGCGTAGAGGGTAAGACCCCCGTAGCTGAAACTCATGCGGCTCGTTGGAGAGACACCCAAGTAGCACGGGGCCCGAGAAATCCCGTGTGAATCTGGCGGGACCACCCGCTAAGCCTAAATATTCCCTGGTGACCGATAGCGGATAGTACCGTGAGGGAATGGTGAAAAGTACCGCGGGAGCGGAGTGAAATAGTACCTGAAACCGTGTGCCTACAAGCCGTGGGAGCGTCGGGCGTGCTTGCACGCCTCGTGACTGCGTGCCTTTTGAAGAATGAGCCTGCGAGTTTGCGGCGTGTTGCGAGGTTAACCCGTGTGGGGAAGCCGTAGCGAAAGCGAGTCCGAAGAGGGCGGTGGAGTAGCGCGTTCAAGACCCGAAGCGGAGTGATCTAGCCATGGGCAGGTTGAAGCGGAGGTAAGACTTCGTGGAGGACCGAACCCACCAGGGTTGAAAACCTGGGGGATGACCTGTGGTTAGGGGTGAAAGGCCAATCAAACTCCGTGATAGCTGGTTCTCCCCGAAATGCATTTAGGTGCAGCGTCGTGTGTTTCTTGCCGGAGGTAGAGCACTGGATAGGCGATGGGCCCTACCGGGTTACTGACCTTAGCCAAACTCCGAATGCCGGTAAGTGAGAGCGCGGCAGTGAGACTGTGGGGGATAAGCTCCATGGTCGAGAGGGAAACAGCCCAGAGCATCGACTAAGGCCCCTAAGCGTACGCTAAGTGGGAAAGGATGTGGAGTCGCAGAGACAACCAGGAGGTTGGCTTAGAAGCAGCCACCCTTGAAAGAGTGCGTAATAGCTCACTGGTCAAGTGATTCCGCGCCGACAATGTAGCGGGGCTCAAGCGTACCGCCGAAGTCGTGTCATTCACACAACAGGTCTAACGGCCGTGTGGATGGGTAGGGGAGCGTCGTGTGCCGGGTGAAGCAGCCGTGGAAGCGAGTTGTGGACGGTTCACGAGTGAGAATGCAGGCATGAGTAGCGATACACACGTGGGAAACGTGTGCGCCGATTGACTAAGGGTTCCTGGGTCAAGTTGATCTGCCCAGGGTAAGTCGGGACCTAAGGCGAGGCCGACAGGCGTAGTCGATGGACAACCGGTTGATATTCCGGTACCCGCTATGAAGCGCCAGCGCTGAACCCGGCGATGCTAAGCCCGTGAAGCCGTCGTGTGCGTCTTCGGACAAGCACGGAGTGGTGGAGCCGGTGGCCCAGACTGGTAGTAGGTGAGCGATGGGGTGACGCAGGAAGGTAGTCCAGCCCGGGCGGTGGTTGTCCCGGGGTAAGGGTGTAGGACGTCGCGTAGGCAAATCCGCGTGACACGTAGTCTGAGACCTGATGCCGAGCCGATTGTGGCGAAGTGGATGATCCTATGCTGTCGAGAAAAGCCTCTAGCGAGTTTTGTGGCGGCCCGTACCCTAAACCGACTCAGGTGGTCAGGTAGAGAATACCGAGGCGTTCGGGTGAACTATGGTTAAGGAACTCGGCAAAATGCCCCCGTAACTTCGGGAGAAGGGGGGCCACGTCTGGTGATGGGCCTTGCGCTCGGAGCTGGGTGTGGCCGCAGAGACCAGCGAGAAGCGACTGTTTACTAAAAACACAGGTCCGTGCGAAGCCGTAAGGCGATGTATACGGACTGACGCCTGCCCGGTGCTGGAACGTTAAGGGGACCGGTTAGCTTGGATTCGTCCAGGCGAAGCTGAGAACTTAAGCGCCAGTAAACGGCGGTGGTAACTATAACCATCCTAAGGTAGCGAAATTCCTTGTCGGGTAAGTTCCGACCTGCACGAATGGCGTAACGACTTCTCGACTGTCTCAACCATAGGCCCGGTGAAATTGCACTACGAGTAAAGATGCTCGTTTCGCGCAGCAGGACGGAAAGACCCCGGGACCTTTACTACAGTTTGATATTGGTGTTCGGTTCGGCTTGTGTAGGATAGGTGGGAGACTGTGAAGCTTCGACGCCAGTCGGGGTGGAGTCGCCGTTGAAATACCACTCTGGTCGTGCTGGATGTCTAACCTGGGTCCGTGATCCGGATCAGGGACAGTGTCTGATGGGTAGTTTAACTGGGGCGGTTGCCTCCTAAAGGGTAACGGAGGCGCCCAAAGGTTCCCTCAGCCTGGTTGGCAATCAGGTGTTGAGTGTAAGTGCACAAGGGAGCTTGACTGTGAGACCGACGGGTCGAGCAGGGACGAAAGTCGGGACTAGTGATCCGGCGGTGGCTTGTGGAAGCGCCGTCGCTCAACGGATAAAAGGTACCCCGGGGATAACAGGCTGATCTTCCCCAAGAGTCCATATCGACGGGATGGTTTGGCACCTCGATGTCGGCTCGTCGCATCCTGGGGCTGGAGTCGGTCCCAAGGGTTGGGCTGTTCGCCCATTAAAGCGGTACGCGAGCTGGGTTTAGAACGTCGTGAGACAGTTCGGTCCCTATCCGCTGTGCGCGTAGGAACATTGAGAAGGGCTGTCCCTAGTACGAGAGGACCGGGACGGACGAACCTCTGGTGTGCCAGTTGTTCTGCCAAGGGCATGGCTGGTTGGCTACGTTCGGGAGGGATAACCGCTGAAAGCATCTAAGCGGGAAGCCTGCTTCGAGATGAGTGTTCCCACCTCCTTTGAGAGGGTAAGGCTCCCAGGAGACGACTGGGTTGATAGGCCGGATATGGAAGCCCAGTGATGGGTGGAGTTGACCGGTACTAATAGGCCGAGGGCTTGTCCTCAGGTGCTCGCGTCCACTGTGTTGTTC
>JAAXOU010000296.1 GCA_012396115.1 Streptomyces somaliensis DSM 40738
GCTCTTCCGATCTCCCTCCCGCCGCCCCCGGCACCCGGCCCGGCGAGACCCCCGCCGGCGCCCCGGCGCCGGCCCGCGGCCGGGACGACGGCCGCCTCCGGGACGCCGCCCCGCGGGAGCGGGGACGGCCGTTCTTCGGGCGGGTGCGGGAGATCAAGGCGCTGCGGGTCGACATCTCGCGGGCCGGACTCGACACCCTCGCCGGGCGGAAGGCGCCCCGCGCGCGCGTACTGCTCATCGCCGGGCGGCCGGGGTCCGGGCGGACCGCGCTCGCCGAGGAACTGGTCCGGGACCTGGAGCGCGGTTACCGCGACGGGGTGCTGCGGGCCCGCCTCACCGAGCCGGGCGGCGAGGCCGTACCGGTCGGGCGGGTGGCCCGCGGGCTCCTGCGCGACCTCGGCGTCGCCGCGCCCGCCGGGGCCGGCGAGGACGACGTCGGCGAGCTGCTGCGGGCCACCCTCCGGAACCGCCGCGCCCTGCTGCTCCTCGACGACGCCGCCGACGCCGAGCAGGTGGACGCCCTGCTCCCGGACAACCCCGAGTGCCTGGTCGTGGCCATCGCGCGCGGCCCCCTCACCGGCATCCCCGACGTACGGCCCTGCACGGTCGGCGGCCTCGACGCCAAGTCCGCCGTCGACCTCCTCGGCGCCCACGCCGGCCCCGTCCGCATCACCGTCGACCCGCAGGCCGCCGAGACGCTCGCCGAACTGTGCGCCGGCCAGCCCGCCGCGCTCGTCCTCGCCGGGGGATGGCTCGCGGCCCGCCCCACCGCCTCCGTCGCCGACCTGGCCGAGCGCTTGCGCGCGGTGCCGGACGACGAGGGCCGCCCCGCCGCCCTCAGGCCGCTGGCCCGCGCGTTCCGCCTCGCGTACGAGGCCCTGCCCGCACCCGGCGCGCGCGCCCTGCGCCTGCTCGCCCTCGCCCCGCTGGGCGCCGTGGACCCGCAGACCCTGTCCGCGCTGGCCGGGTGCTCGATGTCGACCGCCGCCTCGCTGCTCGACGGCTTCGTCGGGCTCGGGTTCGTACGGGAGGCCCCGGGCGGCCGGTACGAGGTGCCCGGGTGCCTGGTGCCGCTGCTGAGGGAGCGGCTCGCCGCCGAGGACCGGCCCGCCGAGACGCAGCTGGCGCGGGCGCGCATGCTGGAGCGGACCGTGCGGCTCCTGCAGTCCTGCCGGGCGGTCACCGAGCCGGAGGGCGCCCCCGCGCGCCGCCGCCTCGCCGGGCTGCCGCGCGCCCTGCGCTTCCCCGGCCGGGAGGCCGCCGCCGAGTGGCTGGACCGGCGGCAGCCCGCCCTGCTGGCCTCCGCGCGCCTCGCGGTCGCGGACGGGGAACTGGACACGCTCGCCCGCCGCCTGATCGCCGCCCTCGTACGGGCCCTCGCCGCGCACCGCGGCACCGAGGCGGCCGCGCCCGAGCTCTACGGCCTCCACCGGCTGGTCCTCGACGTGGCCGAGCGCCGCGGCCTGCACCGGGAGCGCGCCGCAGCCCTGCTGAACCTCGCCGACCTGGACGCCCGCACCGGCCGCACCCATGACGCCCTGGCCCGCTACCGGGCCGCCCTGGACGCCGCCCGGCTGGCGAACGACCCCTACGCGACGGGGCGCGCGATGGAGTCCGTGGGCGGCGCCTACCAGGAGCTGGGCGACTGGCAGCGGGCCGCCGACTGGTACGGCCGGGCCCTCGCGCAGCGGCTCGCCCGGGACGAGCGGGCCGACCAGGCGCGGCTCTACGGCAGGCTCGGCACCGTCCACACGTACGCCGGCCGCTACGGCGAGGCGCTGCGCAACTGGCGCGCCGCGGCGGCCCGCCACCGGCGCCTCGGGGACGTGCCGGGCCACGCGCGGGCGCTGAGCGAGGCGGCCCGGGTGCAGGAGTACGCGGGCCGCCCGGAGGAGTCCCTGCGCACCTGCGAGGAGGCCGTGGAGTGGGCGCGCCGCGCCGGTGACGCGCGGCTCCACGCCGCGCTGCGGCTCCGCCTCGCCGGCACCCTCGAACGGCTCGGTGACCCCACCGCGGCCCGGCTGCACCGGGTCGCCGCCGAACGGCTCCTCGGCCCAGGCGGACCGACCGCGCAACCGGGTGGCGCAGATCGGGGTTTCCTGGGGCATCCCGCCCCTTCTGCCTGCGAAACCCGCAGCGGTTCTCGGGAAAGTTAATGCTTTGTAAGGCTAGACAGGGGGAAGTCCTTCATTAGACTGGGTTAACCGCGCTCAATCGCCGTGCATCCCGGTGTGTCCCGAAGCGACCGGGTACCCATCGCCGTACAGCGCTTCGCCCCCTTACCCCTGATTCAAGGACCGTGATCGACGATGAAGGTCGGCATCCCCCGCGAGGTCAAGAACAACGAGTTCCGCGTCGCCATCACCCCGGCCGGCGCGCACGAGCTCGTCCGCCACGGCCACGAGGTCCTGGTCGAGCGGAACGCCGGTGTCGGCTCCTCGATCACGGACGACGAGTACGTGGCGGCCGGCGCGCGGATTCTCCCCACCGCCGACGAGGTCTGGGCCGCCGCCGACCTGCTGCTGAAGGTCAAGGAACCCGTCGCCGAGGAGTACCACCGCCTCCGCGGGGACCAGACCCTCTTCACCTACCTGCACCTCGCCGCGTCCCGCGAGTGCACGGACGCGCTGCTGGCCTCGGGCACCACCGCCATCGCCTACGAGACCGTCGAGACCGCCAACCGCGCGCTGCCGCTGCTCGCCCCCATGTCCGAGGTCGCGGGCCGGCTCGCCCCGCAGGTCGGCGCCTACCACCTGATGCGCGCGGCCGGCGGCCGCGGCGTCCTGCCGGGCGGCGTACCGGGCGTGGTCCCGGCCAGGGCCGTGGTCATCGGCGGCGGCGTCTCCGGCTGGAACGCCGCGCAGATCGCCGTCGGCATGGGCTTCGACGTCACCCTGCTCGACCGCGACATCAGCAAGCTCCGCGAGGCCGACAGGATCTTCGGCACGAAGGTCAAGGCCGTCATGTCCAACTCCTTCGCGCTGGAGAAGGCCGTCCTCGAGGCTGACCTCGTCATCGGCGCCGTCCTCATCCCGGGCGCCAAGGCCCCGAAGCTGGTGACCAACGAGCTCGTCTCCCGCATGAAGCCGGGAAGCGTCCTGGTCGACATCGCGATCGACCAGGGCGGCTGCTTCGAGGACTCCCACCCCACCACGCACGCCGAGCCGACCTTCCGGGTGCACGACTCGATCTTCTACTGCGTGGCCAACATGCCCGGCGCGGTCCCGAACACCTCGACCTACGCCCTCACCAACGCCACGCTGCCCTACATCGTGTCGCTGGCCGACAACGGCTGGGTCGAGGCGTTGCGCCGCGACCCGGCGCTGGCCAGGGGCCTCAACACCCATGACGGGAAGGTCGTGTACCGGGAGGTCGCCGAGGCGCACGGCCTCGGCCACGTGGAACTCGCCTCCCTCCTCGGCTGACGGCTCCCGCCCCTCCGTCAACCGCCCGCCCCCGTACGGCGGTCGGCCCGCGCGGGCCGACCGGAGCCGTCAACCGCCCGCACGCCGGCCGGACCCCGTGCGACGGGGCCCGGCCGGACGCGTGTCCGCCCGCACACCGGCCCGGATCGCCCCCAACGCGCCCTTCGACCGTTTCGCGCGCCCGCGAAACACGGTGACTGAGGGCTTCAGGCCCTTGACAGAGGGGCACTCGGGCGCCGACACATACCGCCGCGTCCGCCCGATTGTGTTGCTGCGAAGCGGTGACACGCCATAGAGTCGCCAACCGTCGGCATAGCGCCACGCTGACCTATCGATAAGTTTCCTGGTCCCGCCAAGGAGGTAAGACGACTTGTGAATGAGTCGACATTTACTCCCGGGGTCGCTCGGCCGGGAACGCCGGCGGCGGGCCAGGACGGTCGGTCGTCCGGACACGGGGCCGCCGGGTCGGTCGCCGTCCGGACGTTCGCGACGCACCAGCACATGACGACACCCCACCCGATGAAGACGATGGACGGCCAACACGTGAACGCCACGGCCGGCAACGAGAGTGGCCGAGAGTCCACCCACTTCGCCGCCTACGACGAGCTGCCCGAGGGTCACTTCTACGACCCCGACGCCGAGTACGAGCCCGACCCCGAGTACGCGGCCACCCTCGCCCCCGACGCCGCCCGGCAGCGCCGCGAGCGGATCGGCCCGACCGGGCGGCCCCTGCCGTACTTCCCCATCCCCGGTCCGCTCACCGAGCACGGACCGGCGAAGATCATCGCGATGTGCAACCAGAAGGGCGGCGTCGGCAAGACCACGTCGACCATCAACCTGGGCGCCGCGCTCGCGGAGTACGGACGGCGGGTGCTGCTCGTCGACTTCGACCCGCAGGGCGCCCTGTCGGTCGGCCTCGGCGTCAACCCGATGGAGCTCGACCTCACCGTCTACAACCTGCTCATGGAGCGGGGCATGTCGGCGGACGAGGTCCTCCTGAAGACCGCCGTGCCCAACATGGACCTCCTGCCGAGCAACATCGACCTGTCGGCCGCCGAGGTCCAGCTCGTCAGCGAGGTCGCCCGCGAGTCGACCCTGCAGCGCGCCCTCAAGCCGCTGCTGCAGGACTACGACTACATCGTGATCGACTGCCAGCCCTCCCTCGGCCTGCTGACCGTCAACGCGCTGACGGCCGCCCACAAGGTGATAGTGCCGCTCGAGTGCGAGTTCTTCGCGCTCCGCGGGGTCGCGCTGCTCACCGAGACCATCGAGAAGGTCCAGGAGCGCCTCAACCCCGAGCTCGAACTCGACGGCATCCTCGCCACCATGTACGACTCGCGGACCGTCCACAGCCGCGAGGTCCTCGCGCGCGTGGTCGAGGCATTCGACGACCACGTCTACCACACGGTCATCGGCCGTACCGTCCGCTTCCCGGAGACCACGGTCGCGGGCGAGCCCATCACCACGTACGCCTCGAACTCGGTCGGCGCGGCCGCCTACCGCCAGCTCGCCAGGGAGGTGCTCGCCCGGTGTCACGCCGAGTGAGTCTGCCCGGAGCCGACGAGCTGTTCCGCACGACCGGGGGCACGGCGCTGCAGGCGTCCACGCCCCGGCGCCAGCCCCCCCCAGGAGGGCGCCCGGGTACCCGGGCAGGGCGGCGAGCAGGACCCGCGGGCCGAGGAGCACCCGGCGGCGGAGGACCCCGAGGCCGCGCGGCGGCCCCGGACGCGG
>JAAXOU010000297.1 GCA_012396115.1 Streptomyces somaliensis DSM 40738
TGATGTCGTCACCGGCCACACCACCGGTGTGGAAGGTGCGCATCGTCAGCTGGGTGCCGGGCTCACCGATGGACTGGGCGGCGATGATGCCGACCGCCTCGCCGATGTCGACCAGCTTGCCGGTGGCCCCCGGCGCGGCGGCTCCCGCCGACGGCGCGCGCGGGCTGCACGAACGGCTGTCCGGAGCCGGCGCGCGGCTGCGCGGTCACCCCGTGGCGGCGCCCCGCGCCACGGGGCTGCCGCGCGCGCTGGAGGTGACGCGGGCGCTGCGGCCGTGGAAGCGCCCGTGGCCGGAGGGGCGGCGCGAGGCGTTGGACATCGAGGCGACGGTGGAGGGCTACGCCCGCAGCGGTGAGCTGCTCCCCGTGTTCTCCGCCGCTCCCGAGCGGTGGTTCGACCTGACGCTGGTGGTCGACCGCTCCCCCAACATGCGGGTGTGGGAGGAGACCCTCGACGACTTCACCGGCGTCCTCGACCGGCTGGGCGCCTTCCGCACGCTCCGGGTGAGGGACCTGGTGTTCGACGGGGCCGGGTGCCCGCGGGCGCCGGGCCAGCTGCGTCAGGCGGACGGCCGGGGACTGGTCGTCGTCGTGTCCGACTGCGTCTCCGCGCCGTGGCGCACGCCGCCCGTGTGGCGGCTGCTGCGCCGGTGGGCGGCCACCACGCCCACGGCCCTGCTGAACCCGCTCCCGGCGAAACTGTGGCGGCGCGGCGGGATGAATCTCCCCACGGTCCGCTTCGCGCCCGCCGCACCCGGCTCCCACCGCGGCCGCTTCCCCCACGGGGCTCCCTCGCCGCTCGGCCCCGCCCAGCCGGACGGCCCCCCGGGCGGCGCGCCCGCCGGCGGGGACGCCGACCGGGGCGACGCGGGGGCGTGGCTGCCGGTCCCGGTGCTGTCGCTGTCGCCGCACTCGCTGGACCGCTGGTCACGGACCGTGATGCGCGGCGCTCCCGAGGGTTGCACGGCCGTCCTCGTCCCGCCCGGCGGCCGGCCGCCCGGCCGGCCCCGGTCGCGTGCCGTACCACTGCCCCCCGGCGCGGCCGCGGAGGGCTTCCTCCGCACGGCCGCTCCCCGGGCGGTACGGCTCGCGGTGCTGTGCGCGCCGTTCGACCGGCTCAGCCTGCGGCTGCTGCACGTCATCCGACAGGAGCTGGTGCCCGACGCGACCACCGCCGACGTGGCGGAGGCCGTGACGAGCGGGCTGTTCGAGCTTGAGCAGCCCCCCGACGGTTCCGGGCCGCTGGAACTGGTGCTGCCCGAGGAGGTCCGGGCGGTCCTGCGGGAGCGGCTGCCCGCGCACGAGGCGTGGCGGGTCCACCGGGCCCTCGACCGGCACGTGGCGGCCCTCGGCGACGGCCGGCCGGGGTTGCGCTCGGTGGCGCACGACGCCTCCGGGCCCCGGGAGCTTCCGGCCGAGCGGGAGGCGTTCGCCCGGGCGTCCCGTCAGACGCTGGAGCTGCTGGGGCTGACGGTGCCCGAGGAGGGCGCGCCCGTACCCGGCGGGGGCGGGGAGGCCGGGGCCGGGTCGGGCGGCGCGGAGCCCGGTGCGTCCGGCACGCTCCCGCCCCCGCCCGAGAGGTTCGTCGGACAGGAGCACGCCGTCGGCGCCCTCCTCACCCGGCTCACGGACCCGGCCGCCGGGACCGTGTGGGTGACCGCGGCCGGGGACGTCCCCGGCGCGGGGCGGACGGCGCTGGCGCTGCGCGTGGCCCACCGCTTCCCCGGCGAACGGCACTTCGTGGACATGCGTGGTTCGGGCGACCACCCCGTGCCGCCCGAGGCCGCGCTGCACCGCCTGCTGGTCTCGCTGGGGGCGTCCGGCGGGGAGGCGCGCAGCGCCGAGGAGCTGACCGCCGAGTTGGCGGAGGCGGTCGCCGGGCGGCGTGTGCTGCTCGTCCTCGACGACGTGCCCGAGCCCGTACGGCTGGAGCGGCTGCTGCCGTCCGCACCCGGCTGCGCGGTGCTCGCCACGACCCGGAGGGCGGGCGTGACGCCGGAGCACCGGCTGATGCCCCTGTCCGGTGACGGGGCCGTGGAGTTCCTCGCCGTCTGGGCCGGCCCCGGAGCGCCCGGGGAGCGTGCCGCCCTGCGGGAGCTGACGGCCGGCCGCGCGTGGCAGCCGCTCACCCTCCGGATCGTCGGCTCCTGGATCGCCTCGGGCTCCGCGCCCCCGCTGCCCGAACTGACCCGGCTGGTCCGCGACCCCGGATCCGGTGCGGCGCGGCCGTCCCCGGACACGGACCTGGAGGCAGTCCTCCGCCTGCGGCTGCCGGGCCTGCCGGACCGGGAGCGGGAGGCGCTGCGCCGCTTCGCGCTCGTGCCCACCGGGGAGCTGACCCTCCTGGAGGCGCGGGTGCTCCTCGGCGAGGACCGGGTCGCCCGCACGATGCTCGGCCGGCTGGCCGCGGCGGGCCTGCTGGACCGGCGGGGCACCGGGGTGTACCGCGTACCGGAGGAGGTGCGCCGCGGGGTCGCCCGGGAGTTCGCGTACGAGACGTCGACGGAGCCGTTCCTGCGGCGTCTCCTCGACCACTACCTCGCCCGTGCCGCCGCCCTCTACGAAGAGGACCGCCCCGACTCCGTCCTCGCGGAGAACCTGGGGGTGCGGGCCGCCGGCACCGCCGACGACCCCGCCTCGCGGCACGTCTGGCTCGACAACGCCCTGGCGCTGGCCGCCACGGCCGACGCCCTGCCGCCGGAACACCTGGCGGGCCTGCTGCTGCTCCTCCACGCCCGCGGCGCCTCGGCCGCCTACCGGTCGCGGTTCGAGGACGCCGCGAGGGCCGTGATCCGGACGGTCTCCGCGCGGTCCGGGGAGGCGACGGCCCGGTCCGTGGCCGCCCTGGCCCTCTCGCGGTACGCCGCCGGGGCGGTCGAGGACGCCGCGGCGGCGCTGGAGGGGGTGGCGGAGGAGGAGTGGGACCGGGACGGCGCCCTGCGCGGACCGGTGAACCGGCTGGCCGGGCAGCTCGCCGCGGCGAGGGGCGCCCCGGCCGGGGCCGAGGGGTTCCTGCGGCGGGCGCTCGACGCCTTCCGCGCCGACGGCGACCGCTTCGGCACGGCGGCGGCCTGTCTGGACCTGGCCTCGGTCCTCGTCCGCCTCGGCCGGACCGAGGAGGTGCTCCCGGCCGTGAGGGAGGCCCTCGGCTGTTACGCCGACTCGGTGCCCCACCCCCTGATGCGCGGCGCCCTCCTGGCGCTGGAGGACGCGCTCGCGCGGGCCGGCCGGCACCGCGAGCTGCTCGCGGTCCGCAGGGCGCTCCTCGCCCAGTACGAGACGGAGGGCGGGGACCCCGGCGCCGAGGTCCGGCTCCTGATCGGCATCGCGCGGACGCTGGTCGCGCTCGGTGAGCACGCCGAGGCCCGGGGCGTCGCGCTGAGGGTGCTGGCCCGGCCGGACGGCCCCGGCGCGGAGACCGGCCGGGAGGAGGCCCGGTGGCTGCTCGCCGTCGCGTTCGAAGCGGGTGCCGATCCCCCCGGCCCCTCGGTGGTCGTCGCCGTCGGGACGGGCGGTGACCCCCTGGCGACGGGCGAGGCCCTCTCACTGGCCCTGGCCTCCCTGGACGACAGCGGCGTAGCCGGGCTGTCGGGCCACCGCCTGCTGGTCGAGGAGGACCGCTGTCTGCTGTTCCTGCCTCCCGGCGTCCAGCTCGACGTGCTGCTCGGCGAGCTGGCGGAGCGGTTGCCGGACGAGTTGGAGGCCACCGGGCGGCACCCGGCGGCGCGGCTGGCCGTCCACGCGGGCCCCATCCGCGTGTTCGGCGCGGAGGGGGCGCGGTCCGACCCGGCCGTGCGGCTCACGGCCGCCATGCTGGAGGCCGCGGAGTTCCGGGCGCTGTCGGAGAACTTCCCCTTCCACCCGGTCCTGTGCGTCTCGCCCGAGGCGTTCGACCGGCTCGGCCCCCGGGACGGCGCCGGGCTCGTGGCCGGGCGGTTCGTACCGCGCGAGGTCGCCGGGAGGGACGGCCGGGTCGTGTACGTCGTGCTCACCCCGTACCTGGACCTGTCCGCGTACGACGCCGAACTGCTCATGCTGGCGAGGCTGTTCAACGACCTCGATCCGGACGGGCGGGTGATGGCGGGGGCCGTGCGGGAGTCCCTGGACGCGGTGCTCGACCCGGAGGGCACCGGCCGCTACGACGTGACGGGACTGGACGAACGGGAGAGGGCCCGGATCGGGCCGCGGCTGGAGCTGGAGCTGCGGCGCGTGTTCCCGGCCGCGCCGCCGTTCCGGCTGGGGCTGTCGCTGGGCGGCGACCGGGACCGGGCGCCGTTCCCGCGGGCCGAGCACGGCGACGTCTGCCTGGTCGTCCGGGTCCACGACGCACACGCCCGCTGGTCGGCCGGACTGCTGCGGATACGCCCGGGGACGACGGTCGCGCCGGAACGCCGGGGCGCGCCGACACCGCCCACCGCGCGGGTGCGGTCGGCGGTGCTGTGGCTGCACCGCGGCGCTCCGCTGCCGGAGAACGTACTGCTGCGCCTGCCCGAGGCGGACCGGGCCGCGGTCCTGGCGGCCGGGTCCGCGGTGGAGCGCACGGCGGAGCTGTTCCGGCGGGTGCGGGAGCGGCCGGTGCCCGAGGCGGCGCTGCGGGCCGTGACGCGGCGCCGGGACGCCGCCCGCCTGGTCCGTGAGGCGGCCTCGGTGCTCCGGGGGGAGGGCGTGCTGGTGGTGGGCGGCAACCGCCGGGGGCGGGAACTGGCCGGTGCGTTGCGGATCCGCGTACCCGACGCGGACGCGTACGTGAGCGTGCGGCTGACCCGGCGTCGTCCGCACCACGGCGGGCCGTCGGTCCTCGCGGGCGGCGTGGCCTGGGTGGTGGCCGGCCCGGACGATCCGGCGGAGCCGCTCCCGCAGGACCTGCCGCCTCCCCGGCGGCCCAGGTGACCCCCGCCCGGCCCGGACCGTGCCGGCCCGCGTGGCCGAGGACCGCGAGCGGAAGTCCCCCGGGCCGTACGCCCCGGGCCGAAGGCCCGGCACGGCACCCGGCAGATCGCGGCCCGCGGGGAGCCCTGGTCCCGGAACCACCGCGCGAGTCGCCGCCCCGGCCGGGCGGGGCG
>JAAXOU010000298.1 GCA_012396115.1 Streptomyces somaliensis DSM 40738
CGTTCGCCTTCCGGTCGGCCTCGCTCTTGGCGGGGGCGGCGGCGCGGAGGGGCGGCCGCCGCGCCGGTGCTCGATCATGGCGGTGGCCCGCGCGGGCAGCCACGCGGAGGCGGTGCCGCTGTCGTCGCCGCCGGCGAAGAGGTGCGGGGCGAGCTGGGCCTGGAGGTCCGCCGGGGTGGGGCGGAGCGCCGGGTCCATCTGCATGCAGGAGTCGATCAGCGGGCGCAGCTCGTCGGGCAGCCCCTCCAGGTCGGGCCCCTCGCGGAGCAGCATGAACACGGTCTCGACGGGGTTGGCGCCGTGGAACGGCGCGTGCCCGGTCGCGGCGAACACCAGTGTGGAGCCGAGTGAGAAGACATCACTCGCACCGGTGACGCTGCGGGAGTCGCGCGCCTGCTCGGGCGACATGTACGCGGGCGTCCCGACGGCGACGTTGGTCATCGTCAACCGGGTGTTGGAGACGCCGGACGCGATGCCGAAGTCGATGACGCGCGGGCCGTCCTCGACGACGAGGACGTTGGACGGCTTCAGGTCGCGGTGGACCAGGCCCGCCCCGTGGATGGACTGGAGGGCCTCGGCGACCCCGGCGGCCAGCCAGCGCACGGCGGGCGGGGGCAGCGGCCCGCACTCGTTCACTATCTCCTCGAGGGAGGGCGCGGGGACGTAGGCGGTGGCCAGCCACGGCACGGCGGCACGCGGATCGGCGTCGACGACGGCGGCCGTGTAGAAGCCCGACACGGCCCGCGCGGCCTCGACCTCCCGCGTGAAGCGGACGCGGAACAGCTGGTCCTCGGCGAGCTCGGTCCGCACGGTCTTGATCGCCACCCGGCGGCCGGACGCCGACCGTGCGAGATAGACCAGGCCCATGCCGCCGGCGCCGAGTCGGCCCAGCACCTCGAACGGGCCGATCCGTCTCGGGTCGTGCTGCGTCAGCTGCTCCACTTGCCTGCCACCTCCCCGTCAGGGCCATGGGGGTACGGCCCTGTGCACCCTGATTCTTCCTGTCCGGGGCGGTGGTTGCGAACCCGGGGGCGGATCGGGGTGTCCCACCCGTAAGGGGACACCCGTGCGGAAGACCCCGGGCCGACGGGGGCGGTCACCGGGACCCGGCCGGCCCCGGGAGGGCGGTGGCGCCCGTACCCGGAGCGGCTCGGAACGGCCCGGAGCGGGCCCGGACGCCGGTGGGGAGGTGCGGTGCCGGACGGGCCGCGCGACGGCGCGCCGGCCGCTCCCCCGGGCGGGCGGTACGCGGAGGTACGACACGCGG
This sequence comes from Streptomyces somaliensis DSM 40738, assembly GCA_012396115.1. Lineage (GTDB taxonomy): Bacteria > Actinomycetota > Actinomycetes > Streptomycetales > Streptomycetaceae > Streptomyces > Streptomyces somaliensis. Next base: position 1,268 of record JAAXOU010000298.1, read on the forward strand.
GCGGACGGTACGCGGAGGTGCGGACACCCGGGTGTGCGGTACCCGGGTGTGCGGTAGGTTGCCCGCCGTGAACGGACTCGGCCCCGTCGTCTGGCCGCCCGTCCCCCTCAGGACCGGGCGGCTCGTACTCCGCGGGTCCGAGGCCCGGGACCGTGCGGCGTTCATCGAGCTCTTCGCGTCGCCGGAGGTGGGCGCCCACCTCGGTGGCCCCCGGCCGCGCGCGGAACTCGAGCGCGTGGTGCCCGAGGTGCCCGGGCGGCGTCCCGGTCTCTTCGTGGTCGAACTCGGTGGAGTGGCGGTCGGCACGGTCACGTTCGACCGGCGCGGGGCGGAGCGTCCGGGGCACGTCCGGCCGGAGGCCGGGGAGGCCGAGCTCGGCTGCATGCTCCTGCCCGGGGCGTGGGGACGCGGGTACGCCGCCGAGGCGTGCGCGGCGGCACTCGGCTGGTTCGCCGAGGCGCTTCCCGGCGAGCCCGTGGTGCTCTGCACCCGGACCGCCAACGACCGCTCGATGCGCCTCGCGGCCAGGCTGGGGTTCACCGAGGCGGGACGGTTCGAGGAGTACGGCGCCGAGCAGTGGTTCGGCGTGCGGTTCCCGGCCGCGCCGTCCCGCTGAGCCGGGGCCGGACGCCGGTGCACCGACCGCCCGGGCCCCTCCCGGACGCCCGGGTCCCTTCAGGCGGCCTTGGGTTCGGCCAGCACGGCGAAGGCGGCGCCCTGGTCGTCGGCGAGGAGGGCGATCCGCCCGTACGGGGTGTCGAAGGGCTCCTCGGTGACGCGGCCGCCGAGGCGGAGGGTGGCGGCCACCGTCTCGTCGCAGTCGGCGACGGCGAAGTACACCAGGAAGTGGGCGGGCATCTCGGCGGGGAACACCCCTCCGATCACGCTGCGCCCGCCGATCGCGTCGGCGTCGGTGGGTTCGCCGGTGCCGGCCGGCGACCAGACGCGGAAGTCGGCGGACGGGTCGTCGAGGTCGCGGGTGCGGTAGCCGAAGAGGGCGGTGTAGAAGGCGTCGACGGCGTCCTTGTCGCGGGCCCGGGTGTACACCTCGGTCCAGCAGTACGAGCCGGGCAGGCCCTCCTTCTCGAAGCCCGTGTGCTCCCCGGCCTGCCAGACGCCGAATACGGCCCCGCCGGGGTCCGCGACCAGCGCGGTGACGCCGGCGGCCCCGACGCGCACGGGTTCGGTGATGACCTGCCCGCCGGCCTCCCGGACGCGGGCGGCGAGGGCGACGGCGTCGGCGGTGGCCAGGTAGACGCCCCAGGCGGTGGGCATGCGGCCGTCCCCCTTGGGGGCGAGCCCGGCGACGCGCAGGCCGTCGCTGAGGGCGGTGGCGTACGGGCCCTGGATCCCGCCGCCCTCGGCGAAGGTCCAGCCGAACAGTTCGCCGTAGAAGCGCTTGCCCGCCTCCAGGTCCGGGAGCAGCACGTCCGCCCAGCAGGGCGTGCCCTCCGGCCTTTCCTCCGGGGCGCCTCCCGGCGTGCGTTCCGCGGTCGCGGCCATGGGCGTGGTTCCTTCCCTGTGCACGGGCGCACACGGATCATGTGTGCCCGTCACGGCCACGCTAATGCGGGTGCGGGTCCCCCGCAGGGGCAGCAGGGCCGCCCGGGGAGCCGCTCGCTGGAGCCGTCACCGGGGGCGGCCGCCGGAATGTCCGCCCGAGTGCCTGCCGGAGGTGCCCGGCAGGGTTGTCCACCGGAGTTTTCCACAGGCTGTTGATAGTCATTGCATATGAAAGGCATGGTGAGGCGGGGAGAACCGGGGAGAACCGGGGGAGGGAGCCGAAGAGGGGGTCCGGAAGGCGTGGCGGAGGGGCACGACCGGAGAGGTGCGGGGCCGCCCGTGGGACGTTTGGTGGATCCCGGGGCGAACCGCCTCCCGGACCCTTCGGGCCGTCCCGGAAAACCCGTCCGGAACGGCCTACGCACGGCTTCGCACCCGTTTGCAGTCGGCCGAATCGCGCGCCGAACACCCGTCGGTAAGCTGACGGCATGACAGGACAAGTACGCACCGTCGACGGCCGCGTGGCCGGCCGGCGCGGCCAGGCGACGCGGCAGAAGCTGCTCGACTGCCTCAGCGAGATGCTCAGCTCCTCGCCGTACCGGGACGTCAAAGTCATCGACGTGGCCCGGAAGGCGGGCACTTCACCTGCCACCTTCTATCAGTATTTCCCGGACGTAGAGGGCGCCGTCCTGGAGATCGCCGAGGAAATGGCCAAGGATGGCGCAGGATTGACCGAATTGGTATCGGGCCGGTCCTGGGTCGGCAAGGCGGCGAGACAGGCGTCGGAGGAGCTCGTCGAGGGTTTCCTCGACTTCTGGCGGCGCCACGACGCGATCCTGCGCGTCGTCGACCTGGGTGCCGCCGAGGGCGACAAGCGGTTCTACAAGATCCGCATGAAGATCCTCGGCTCGGTCGTCGGTTCCCTCGCGGACGCGGTGAAGGAGCTGCAGGCCAAGGGCCGCGTCGACCAGGACGTGAACCCCGCCGCGATGGCCGGTGCGCTGGTGACGATGCTGGCCTCGGTGGCGTCGCACCAGAAGGGCTTCCAGACCTGGGGCGTCAAGCAGGGCGAGCTCCGTCCGAACCTCGCGGTCCTGGTCCACCTCGGCGTCACGGGCAGGAAGCCGGCGAAGTAGGAGCGGACGAGCGCACGGAACGCTCCCGCACCGCCCGCACCACCGGTCCGACGCCCTCCGGCGCGCCCCGCCCGTCCACCGCCACGGTCCCCCGGGCGCACCCCGCCGCTCCGACGCCCCGGGCACGGTACGTCCTGTCACGCCCGGCGGCGGCACGTCCCGCGGCGAACGGCCGCCGGTGCCCGCGCGCCCGGCCCGGCCCGCGCTCCCGCACCGGGCGCATGATGTCCCCATGACCGACGGCACGACCCACGGCACCCACGCCCCGCACGGAGCACACGCCCCGCACACCCCGCGCGCCCCGCACGCAGCCCGTGAAGCGCACGACGCGCACGCCCCGCACGACGCCTTCGAGGCGGCGCTCCACACCCTGCGGGTGTGGGACACCGACCTGCCCGCCTTCGATCCGCGGGCCGCCCCGGAGGATCCGTCGGACCTGTTCCGCGCGTGGTTCCTGGACGCGGTGGGGGCCGGCCAGCCGGAGCCGCACACGACACAGCTGGCCACCGCCGACGCGGAGGGGCGCCCCGACGTGCGGACGGTGATGCTGCACGGCGCCGACGAGCGCGGCTGGCGGTTCGCCACGCACTCCACCAGTGCCAAGGGCCGCCAGCTGGCCGCCCGCCCCTACGCGGCGCTGCACTTCTACTGGCCGCTGCGGGGCCGCCAGGTCCGCCTGCGCGGCCCCGTCGCCCCGGGCACGCCCGAGGAGGCGTACGCCGACCTCCACGCCCGCTCGACGGGCGCCCTCGCGGCGGCCCTGACCGGCCGCCAGAGCGCGCCGCTCGCCTCCGTGCGGGAGCTGGCGGAGGCGAGCGCGCGGGCCTGGGAGCGGGCCGGGGCCGATCCGGCGGCCCACGCTCCCACCTGGACGGTCTACCGCCTGGTCCCCGAGGAGGCGGAGTTCTTCCAGGGCGACGCGCGGCGCCGTCACGTCCGCCTGCGCTACGACCGCGCGTCGCCCGGCGCCCCCTGGTCGCGGGGCCTGCTCTGGCCCTGACCCCGGCACGGACCGGGCGGCCCCCACGGGCCCACCGCCCCGGTCCCCGGCCGGCCGCCCGCCCGCGCCCCCGCCGGTTCCGCTCCCGGGGGCGGCACGGTTCCGGTGGGCGGCGCGGC
>JAAXOU010000299.1 GCA_012396115.1 Streptomyces somaliensis DSM 40738
CACCACCGGCCGGGGCACGCCGGTGGAGCGCGCCGCCGTCCGAGGGGCCGCGCCCCCGACCGTCCCGCCGCCTCCCCCGCCACCGGTGGACAGCCGCGGCCGTCCGCGTCGTCCGGCAGGCCGTGACGCTCCGCGTCACACCGACTCGAAGGGGAGCGACCGTGTGGGGATGCCTGTTCCTCCTGCTGGCCGTCGGGTTCCTCGGGAACCTGCTGTCGGCACCGCTGACCGTCTCCGACCTGATGGCCGCGCAGTCGCCGGCGCAGTACCCCGCCCCGTGGGAGTGGGCCGTCCTGGCGTCGGTCCCCGCGGTGACGGCGCTCGCCGTGACCTGGTCGGCCGGGCGCCGCCGCCCGGGCCGCGCGCCCGCGCTCGCCGTCGGCACGGTGCTGCTACTGGCGCTGTGCGCGGTGGTGACGCTGTGGGTCCGCGACCGGGTCGGCACCGACAACCCAACCCTGGCGGGGACCCTGCAGAGCCTCGCCGCAGGCGTCACCGCCCCGGTCTTCCGCGGGGTGGTCCGCCGGAGGGAGCGGGGCCGGCCGCTGCCGGGGGAGGTGTGGCTCGCGATGGTGCCCTTCCGGGACGGCGACCAGGAGGCGCGCCACTACTGCGTCGTCCTGAAGCGCCGCCCGGGGTACGCCGAGGTCCTGCAGATCACCTCGCAGGACAAGGACGGCCGCCCCGGCTACGCCTTCATGCCCAACGGGGAGTGGGACACCGTCTCCGGCAGGGGCCACTGGGTGGAGACCGCCGCGCGGCCGCGCCGGGTGCCCTACCGGAACTTCCTCAAGGACCGGCCTCAGGGGCCGTGCCCCACCGGGACCTGGCGGCAGTTGCGCCGCCGCTCCGCGGCGCGGCTGCCGCCGGTGGGCCGGGGCGGTCCGCGGCCACCGCGCGGGCCGGAGCCCCGGACCCGCCGGAAGGGGCGGCGTGCGCAGCCGCCACGGGCCCGAGCATGAGGCCGCCTCCCATGGCCAGGACGGCCGCGACGCGCCGCTCGCCGATCCGCGCGGGGGTGCCTGTCACGTGTGGTGCTCCTCTCGGTCGCCGGCGCCGCCGCTCCGCGGCGCGGCCGGTCAGTCGGTGAGGCTCCCAGCCCCGGCGCACCACCGCACGGCGTTTCCGCCCCCTGTCGCCCGGCCGGCGTAACACGGCGCCCACCGGGGCGCGCCCGCCGTACGCCTCCCCGCCCCCGGGCGGCGCTCCTCCGGTGGCGCGGGGGCGGGCCGGCGGGGGAAGCGGGGGATCCCCGTCCCGGGCCGCGGCCCCGTGAGACGCGGAAGGGGACGCGCGAGTGGGCACCGGCCTTTCGGGGACACGACGGCCTGTCACCGGCCGGGTCCGAGCGGGCCGCGATCTCCACACCCGCCAAGGGGTACGCCGGCGTCGCCCGGATCCGCGGCCGCCCGCGCGGTCCGGACCGGCCTCCCGGGCGGGCCGCGCGCACCGGCTCCGACCCGGCGTGACCGGTGCGGCCCGACGGCGCGGGGCCGGAAGCCGCCCGGCCGGCGGGGGCCGTCAGCCGGTGCGGACGCGGTCCACGGCCGTGCGCAGCAGCCGTTCCAGCGCCGCGTCGCGGGCCGCGTCGTCCCGCACTCCGAAGAAGGTCACCCGGACGATCACATTGGCCTTGCGGGACCGCAGCTCCAGGAAGGAGCGCGAGCCGACGCGCAACGCCTCGTCGCCGACGCCGGGCAGGGGCGCGGGGGTGCCGATCGTCAGGTGGTTCGCGAAGGCCTCCCGCGCGCTGTCCGTCGCCGTGCCGCCGAACGACCCCTCCCACTCGACCAGTTCGTAGGCGAGGCGCAGCAACGGCCCCTCCGGGTCCTTCCAGGTGCACTCCGCGGTCGGCCCGTGGGGGCCGTCGCCGTCCGTCTGGGCCTCGGCGGAGCCCGCGGGCACCAGGGCCGAGGCCGTGGGGAGGCCGACCGCGCAGGGGTCGGGCAGGGAACCGCTCTCCTGGCGGCCGGGCCACCACGGCGCGTTCCACGGCCGGTCGAGGGGGAGGACGATCGCCAGGGCGACCACGAGGAGGACGAGGACCAGGCAGCCCGTGCCTCCGCGGCCCGGGGGAGCGGACCGCTCGGGCGCCCCGCCCCCGAACCGGTTCCCGACGGCCACGGCCAGCCCGAGCAGCAGGAAAAGGAGTACGGCGCCCATGCCGAACGCCGGATAGCTCATCACCCTCACCAGGAGGACGGCGATGACGGCGGCGAGCGGCACGACCAGCGACAGGAAGAGGAAACGGGCTCTGTTGGTCATGGACACCCCCAAAACTGCAACGGTGGACCGCCCGGCCCGGTTCCCACCGGGGCGTAAGGCACCAGCCGGCCCGGAGGGTCCGCCGGCGTCTTCCGGGAGCCGTGCGGCCGGATGCGCCTCCTGCGCCGCCGCGCCGAACCGGGACCGGCCGGGGAGGGGGTGCGCGGAGCCCCTGCGGGGAACCGCCCCCGACACCGCCGCACCACCCGTACGGACCCCGCCGGACGGGGGTTGGGACGGCCGGGAACGAGGAACACGGGGGTGCATGGAGCAGACGAAGCGCACACCGGAGACCGCCGCGGAGGAAGTCCTCCACGAGTTCGAGGAGGCCGAGCTGCGGCTCGACGACGGGGAGGCCCGTGAGGACGACGGCGAGGCGGCCGACGCCCTCAGCCCCAGCCGACCCGCCCAGGAGTCCGCGCGCGGGAGGGACGGCAACACCCCCGGCGGCTCCTAGAAGGGGCCCGTCGGCCGCGGGACCGGGCGCGCCGAGCCCGGTCCCGCCCCCCTTCCGCGCCCGCGCACCCCGCTCCCTCCGGGGCGTCGGGCCGCGCCCCCGGTTTGACGACCGGCCGCCGGGTCACCCGGGAGGGGTCCCGTCGACGCAGAACGCCACCCCGCACCCCGCGGGTGGCCCGGCCGCGGAGGAAACTGGCATGGCCGTACGGCACCACCTCATACAGAGTCCGCCGTCAGCGGTGTGGGAAGTCCTCAGCGACCCCGACCGGTACGCCGACTGGGTCGTCGGCACCGAGGACACCCGCCCCCTGGACGGCACCTGGCCCGAGGTCGGCGCCGCCCTCCAGTACACCGTCGCGATCGGACCGGTCCGGCTCAAGGGCTCCACCGTCGTCCGCCGCCTGGAGCCGCCGAACCGGCTCGAACTGGAGGCCAAGAGCGGGCCCGCCGGGACCGCCCGCATCGCCATCGAGGTCGTCCCCTGGGGTGCGGCCACCCTCGTCATCGTCGACGAGCACCCCCTGCGGGGACCGGGCGCGCGGCTCCACAACGCGCTCTTCGAGGCCGCCCTCCAGTTCCGCCACCGCCTGATGCTGCGCCGCCTCGCCGAGGTCGTCGAGGGCGTGCGCGCCACCCCCGCCACCTGATCCGCCGACGCCGAACGCGGGAGGGACACGCCATGCCCGACGCCGTCGTCGTGGGAGCCGGACCCAACGGACTGGTCGCAGCCAACCTGCTCGCCGACCGCGGCTGGACGGTGGAGGTCCTGGAGGCCCAGGACGAGCCGGGCGGCGCCGTGCGCAGCGACCGCGGTGTCGACCCCGGCCACGTCAGCGACCTGTTCAGCTCCTTCTACCCGCTCACCGCGGCCTCCCCGGTCATCCGCGCCCTGCGCCTCCACGAGTGGGGCCTGCGCTGGAGCCACGCCCCCGCCGTCGTCGCCCACCCCCTGCTCGACGGCCGCTGCGCCGTGCTCGAACGCGACCCGGAGCGCACCGCCGCCGGACTGGAGGCTTTCGCACCCGGCGACGGCGCCGCCTGGCGGGGGCTGTGCGACCTCTGGGAGCGCGTCGGCCCCGACGCGCTGCGCGCCCTGTTCACGCCGTTCCCGCCGGTACGGTCCGGGCTGCGGCTCGCCGCCCGGCTCGGCGTCGCTGACGGGCTCCACTTCGCCCGCATGGGCCTGCTGCCCGCGCGGCGGCTGGGGGAGGAGGCCTTCTCCGGGGAAGGCGGACGGCTGCTGCTCGCCGGGAACGCCCTGCACGCCGACCTGTCGCCCGAGACGGCGCTCGGCGGCGGCTTCGGCTGGCTGATGTGCATGCTCGCGCAGGACTTCGGCTTCCCCGTCCCCGCCGGCGGCGCGGGGGCCCTCACCGGCGCCCTGGTCCGCCGGCTCGCGGACCGGGGCGGCACCGTGCGCTGCGGGCGGCGCGTCACCGAGGTGACGGTGCGCGACGGCCGGGCGCGCGGCGTCCGCACCGCCGACGGGGAGGCCGTCGCGGCGGACCGCGCCGTCCTCGCCGACGTGTCGGCGCCCGCCCTGTACGGGGGGCTCGTCGCCTGGGAGCACCTGCCCGCCCGGCTCCGCGACGACATGCGCCGCTTCCAGTGGGACTTCGCCACGGTGAAGGTCGACTGGGTCCTGGAACGGCCCGTCCCCTGGGCCGCGGAGGGGCCCTCCCGCGCCGGGACCGTCCACCTCGCCGAGGGCGTCGACGAACTCACCCGCTTCTCCGCCCAGATCGCCATGCGCCTCGTCCCGGACCGGCCGTTCCTGGTGATGGGCCAGATGACCACCGCCGACCCCTCCCGGTCACCCGCCGGCACCGAGTCGGCGTGGGCGTACACCCACGTGCCGCGCACGATCGCGGGCGACGCGGGTCCGGACGGCATCACCGGCGCGTGGACGCGCGACGACCAGCAGCGGATGGCGGACCGCATGGAGGCGGTCGTCGAGCGGTACGCGCCCGGCTTCCGCGCGGCGGTACGGGCCCGCCGCGTGCTGGGCCCGCCCGCGCTGGAGGCCATGGACGCCAACCTCGACGGCGGGGCCGTCAACGGCGGCACGTCCGCGCTCCACCAGCAGCTGGTGTTCCGTCCCGCCCCGGGCGTCACCGTGGCAGGGGGTCCGGCGCCTCACCGCGCCGGCGGTGGACGCCGTCGTGCCGCAGGTCAGGCACGCCGTCCGGGACCTGCTGGAACGCCAGGGGCTGCCGGCCACCGGCGGCGTCGCCCA
>JAAXOU010000003.1 GCA_012396115.1 Streptomyces somaliensis DSM 40738
GCCGGGCGGGGGAGGGCCCCCCGCCGGGCCCGGCTCGGTCGCGCCCGCCTCGCCTGGGGCTGGAGCGTCGGCGTCCCCGGCCCGTGCCTCCTCACCTGGGTCGCCTCGGGCCTCGACGTGGGGGCCGGCCTCGGCGTCGGCCCCGGCCTCGCCAACAGCGTCCCGCTGTTCCTGACGTTCACCGTCGCGGCGGCCCTCCTCGGCGGCCTGCTCCCCGCCCTCGCCTCCGCCACGGCGGGCTCGCTCCTCCTCGTCTGGTGCTTCACCCCGCCCACCCGCACCTGGGCCGTCGCCGACCCGGGGAACGCGGTGGCCATCGCCGTGTTCTTCGCGGTCGCCGCGTCCGTCGCCTCCGTCGTGGACCTGGCCGCCCGCCGCACCCACCAGGCGGCGCGGCTGCGCGCCGAGGCGGAACTCCTCTCCTTCCTCGCCGGGAGCGTCCTGCGCGGCGACACCACCCTCGACGGACTCCTGCGAGGCGTACGCGAGACCTTCGCCGTGGAGTCGGCGGCGCTGCTGGAGCGCCCCGACGACCGCGCCCCGTGGACCTGCGCCGCCCACACCGGGCCGGGCCGCCCGCCCGCCCGGCCCGAGGACGCCGACGTCGACATGCCCGTCGGCGACCGCCTCGCGCTCGCCCTGACCGGCCGCGTCCTGCCCGCCGAGGACCGCCGGGTGCTCGGCGCCTTCGCCGCGCAGGCCGCCGTCTTCCTCGACCGGCAGCGGCTCGTCGGCCAGGCCGAGGAGGCCCGCAGGCTCGCGGAGGGCGACAAGATCCGCACGGCGCTGCTGGCCGCCGTCTCGCACGACCTGCGCACCCCGCTCGCCGCGATCAAGGCCGCCGTCTCCTCCCTCCGCTCCGACGACGTCGAGTGGTCCGACGAGGACCGCGCCGACCTGCTCGAAGGCATCGAGGACGGTGCCGACCGCCTCGACCACCTCATCGGCAACCTCCTCGACATGTCCCGCCTCCAGACCGGCACCGTCACCCCGCTGCTGCGCGTCACCGACCTCGACGAGGTCGTCCCCATGGCACTCGGCGGCGTCCCCGACGGCAGCGTCGAACTCGACGTCCCCGAGTCGCTGCCCATGGTGGTCGTCGACCGCGGGCTGCTCGAACGGGCCGTCGCCAACCTCGTCGAGAACGCCGTGAAGTACGCCCCCGGGGGCAGCCGCGTCCTGGTCTCCGCCGGCGTCCGCGGCGACCGCGTCGAACTGCGCGTCGCCGACCGCGGCCCCGGCGTCCCCGACGGGGCGAAGGAACGCATCTTCGCCCCCTTCCAGCGGTACGGCGACAGCCCGCGCGGCACCGGCGTGGGCCTCGGCCTCGCCGTCGCCCGCGGCTTCGCCGAGGCCATGCACGGCACCCTGACCGCCGAGGACACCCCCGGCGGCGGGCTCACCATGGTCCTCGCCCTCCGCGCCGCGCGGACCCGCGGCGCGGAGGCGGCCCCCGGTCCCACCGGGTCCCGCCCCACAGGATCCCGCCCCCTACCGAAAGCAGGTCCCCCATGACGCGGGTGCTCGTGGTCGACGACGAGCCGCAGATCGTACGCGCCCTCGTGATCAGCCTGAAGGCGCGCGGGTACGAGGTCGACTCCGCCCCCGGCGGGGCGACCGCCCTCGCCCTCGCCGCCCGGCGCCGGCCCGACGTGGTCGTCCTCGACCTCGGACTGCCCGACGTGGACGGCGTCGACGTCATCAGGGAGCTGCGCCGGCGGACCCGCGCCCCGATCCTGGTGCTCTCCGCCCGCCACAGCTCCGACGAGAAGGTCGGGGCCCTCGACGCGGGCGCCGACGACTACGTGACCAAGCCGTTCGGGATGGACGAACTGCTGGCCCGGCTGCGGGCCGCCGTGCGCCGCGCCGAGCCTGCCGGCGGCGACGGGGACGCGGGCGTCGTGGAGACCGAGGCGTTCACCGTCGACCTCGCGGCGAAGCGGGTCAACCGGGACGGCCGGGACGTCCGGCTCACCCCGACCGAGTGGCACCTGCTGGAGGTCCTGGTCCGCAACGCCGGCCGGCTCGTCGGCCAGAAGCAGCTCCTCCAGGAGGTCTGGGGCCCCTCGTACGGCACCGAGACGAACTACCTGCGGGTCTACATGGCGCAGTTGCGGCGCAAGCTGGAGGCCGACCCCTCGCACCCGAGGCACTTCGTCACCGAGCCCGGCATGGGCTACCGGTTCCAGCACTGACCCGCGGCGGACCGCCCGGCGGGCGTCGGGACCGGGCCCCCGGCGGGGCTTCCCGTAGGCTTTCCGCATGAGTGCTGCACCGCGTACGGAGAAGTCCGGCGGCCGCTTCCGGCGCATGCTGGACCGCCTGTCCAGCTCGCAGGGGGAGCTGGAGTCCGAGGAGCTGCAGGAGGACGCCGAGGCGGCCGGCTGCACCCGCATCTCGGACTGCGGGGACCGCCAGATCGTGAAGGTGACTGGTACCTTGCGGACGGTCACCCTGCGCCCGCGGGCCGGCGTGCCGGCCCTGGAGGCCGAGCTCTTCGACGGCACGGCCCCGCTGGACGTGGTGTGGCTGGGACGGCGGTCCATCGTGGGCATCGAACCCGGACGCAGGCTCATAGCCTCGGGCCGGATCTCCATGAGCCAGGGCCGCAGGGTCCTCTTCAACCCGAAATACGAGCTCCGACCGCTCGGACAGGAGTAGCCGGTGACGTCACTCGACAAGCCGACCGCCGGAGGAAGCACCTCCCCGGCGCCGTCCCCCGCCGCCCCGGACGACCCCGGGACGCCGGACGCCAGGGCCGTGACCGAGGCCGCCCTGTTCGACGCGTTCGGCGGGGTCCGCGGCATGGTGGAGACCGTCCTGCCCGGCCTCCTCTTCGTCACGATCTTCACCGTCGCCAAGGACCTGCACGCCTCCGCCCTGGCGGCGCTCGCGGTGTCCCTGCTGCTCGTCGTCGTCCGACTGGCCCGCCGCGACACGGTCAAGCACGCCTTCAGCGGCGTCTTCGGCGTCGCCTTCGGCGTCGTCTTCGCGATGATGACCGGTGAGGCCAAGGACTTCTACCTGCCGGGCATGCTGTACACGCTGGGCCTCGGCATCGCGTACGTCGCCACGACGCTGGCGGGCGTCCCGCTGATCGGGCTGATCCTCGGGCCGGTCTTCAAGGAGAACCTCTCCTGGCGCACCCGCAACCCCGGCCGCAAGAGGGCCTACGCCAAGGCCAGCTACGCCTGGGGCGCCATCCTGCTGGGCAAGTGCGCGATCCTCTTCCCCCTGTACTGGTGGGCCGACCCGACCAGGCTCGGCTGGGTCCTCGTCGCGCTGAAGATCCCGCCGTTCCTGCTCGCCGTCTACCTGACGTGGGTCTTCCTCGCCAAGGCGCCGCCGCCGATCGACGTCTTCGCGGAGATGGAGGAGGCCGAGCGCGCCGAGAAGGAGCGCGGGGCCGGCGCCTGACGCCCGGGCGCGCACGGCGGGGGGCCGGGGACCGATCGCGGTCCCCGGCCCCGTACGCACTCCCGCGCGACCGGCCCGCGTCAGTCCGGGAGGTCCTCCCTGCGGACCGACAGCAGGTCCTCCAACTGCTCCTCGCGCGCCTGCGCGGCCACGAACAGCAGCTCGTCCCCGGCCTCCAGCGTCTCCTCCGCACCCGGCGTGAGGACCCGCGAACCGCGGATGATCGTAACCAGCGACGTGTCCTGCGGCCACGCCACGTCCCCGACGCGCGTACCGGCGATCCCCGACTCCGGGGGCAGGGTCAGCTCGACCAGGTTGGCGTCGCCGTGACTGAAGCGCAGCAGCCGGACCAGGTCGCCGACGCTCACCGCCTCCTCCACCAGCGCCGACATCAGACGCGGCGTCGACACGGCGACGTCCACGCCCCACGCCTCGGTGAACAGCCACTCGTTCTTCGGGTTGTTGACCCGCGCGACGACCCGGGGGACCCCGTACTCGGTCTTCGCGAGCAGCGACACGACGAGGTTCACCTTGTCGTCACCGGTCGCCGCGATCACGACGTGGCACCGCTGCAGCGCCGCCTCGTCCAGGGACGTGATCTCGCAGGCGTCGGCCAGCAGCCACTCCGCCAGCGGCACCCGCTCCACCGAGATGGCGGTCGGCGCCTTGTCGATGAGCAGCACCTCGTGCCCGTTCTCCAGCAACTCGCCCGCGATGGAACGACCCACCGCGCCCGCGCCGGCGATGGCGACCCGCATCAGTGACCGCTCCCCTCGGGGCCGTGGGCGAAGGCCGCCTCGACCTGTTCCACCTCGTCCGTCCGCATCATCACGTGCACCAGGTCGCCGTCCTGCAGCACCGTCTGCGACGTCGGCAGGACCGCCTCGCCGAGCCGGGTCAGGAACGCCACGCGCACCCCGGTCTCCTCCTGGATCGTGTGCACCTTGTGGCCGATCCACGCCGGCGAGATGTACACCTCCGCGAGCTGCACCGCACCGCTCGGGTCCCGCCACAACTCCGAGGCGCCGGACGGCAGCAGCCGGCGCAGCATCTGGTCGGCGGTCCACCGCACGGTGGCGACCGTGGGGATGCCCAGCCGCTGGTACACCTCGGCGCGCCGGGGGTCGTAGATCCGGGCGGCGACGTGCTCGACGCCGAACATCTCGCGCGCCACCCGCGCCGCGATGATGTTGGAGTTGTCACCGCTGCTGACCGCGGCGAACGCGCCGGCCTCCTCGATGCCCGCCTCGCGCAGGGTGTCCTGGTCGAAGCCGACGCCGGTGACGCGCCGCCCGCCGAAGCCGGAGCCGAGGCGCCGGAAGGCCGTGGGGTCCCGGTCGACGACGGCGACCGTGTGACCCTGCCGCTCCAGGGTCTGCGCCAGTTCGGCGCCGACACGGCCGCAGCCCATGATCACGATATGCACGTCCCTTTACCCCGCACTCCTGATCACCCTGCTGACCTGCGAAAACACCCTGCTCACTCTTCTCTCTCAGCCTGCGTGCGGTGCTGCACCGGAACGAGCTTATGCCCCGGTCGGGCGGTTGCCCCCATCCGAGCGGGGGAACCGGCGGTGCGTCGAACACGCCCCCTGCGGGTGGGCGCCGCACATTTCGAACGCTTACGATCCTCTGCGTGTCCAAACTGACCGACGTGCCCAAACGGATCCTGATCGGCCGGGCCCTGCGCAGCGACAGGTTGGGGGAGACACTCCTGCCCAAGCGCATCGCGCTCCCCGTCTTCGCCTCCGACCCGCTCTCCTCGGTGGCGTACGCGCCGGGCGAGGTCCTGCTGGTCCTGTCCGTCGCGGGCGCCTCGGCGTACGCCTTCAGCCCGTGGATCACGGCCGCCGTCGTGATCCTCATGTTCACGGTCGTCGCCTCGTACCGGCAGAACGTCCACGCCTACCCCAGCGGCGGCGGCGACTACGAGGTCGCCCAGACCAACCTCGGCCCGCGCGCCGGACTCGGCGTCGCCAGCGCCCTCCTCGTCGACTACGTGCTCACCGTCGCCGTGTCCATCTCCTCCGGCGTCGAGAACCTCGGCTCCGCGATCCCGTTCGTCGTCGAGCACAAGACGGCCTCCGCCGTCGCGATCATCGTGCTCCTCACCCTGATGAACCTGCGCGGGGTCAAGGAGTCCGGCCGCCTCTTCGCCGTCCCGACGTACGTCTTCGTCACCGGCGTCTTCGCCCTCGTCGTCTGGGGCGCCTTCCGCGGCCTGCTCCTCGGCGACACGATGCGGGCGCCCACCGCCGACCTGGAGATCCGGGCCGAGCACCAGGGCCTCGCCGGGTTCGCCCTGTTCTTCCTGCTGCTGCGCGCCTTCTCCTCCGGCTGCGCCGCGCTCACCGGCGTCGAGGCGATCAGCAACGGCGTCCCCGCCTTCCGCAAGCCCAAGAGCCGCAACGCCGCCGCCACCCTCGCGCTCATGGGCGGCCTCGCCGTCACCATGTTCTGCGGCATCATCGGCCTCGCCCTCGCCACCGACGTCAAGATGGCCGAGGACCCCGCCCGCGAACTGCTCCGCGACGGCACCCCGGTCGGCCCCGATTACACCCAGGAACCGGTGATCTCCCAGGTCTCCGCCGCCGTCTTCGGCGACGGCAGCATCCCGTTCCTCGTCCTGGCCGCCGCCACCGCGCTCGTGCTGTTCCTCGCCGCGAACACCGCGTACAACGGCTTCCCCCTCCTCGGCTCGATCCTCGCCCAGGACCGCTACCTGCCCCGCCAGCTCCACACCCGCGGCGACCGGCTCGCCTTCTCCAACGGCATCGTGCTGCTCGCCGCGGCCGCCGCGGTCCTCGTGTACCTCTACGACGCCGAGGTCACCCGGCTCATCCAGCTCTACATCGTCGGCGTCTTCGTGTCCTTCACGCTCAGCCAGACCGGCATGGTCCGCCACTGGAACCGCCTGCTGCGCACCGAGGCCGACCCGGCCGCGCGCCGCCGGATGATCCGCTCCCGCGCCATCAACACCTTCGGCGCGTCCTTCACCGGCCTCGTCCTGGTCGTCGTCCTCGTCACCAAGTTCACCCACGGGGCCTGGGTGGCGCTGCTCGGCATGGCGGTCTTCTACGTGACGATGACCGCGATCCGCAAGCACTACGACCGGGTCGCCGAGGAACTCGCCGCCCCCGAGGGCCCCAGCGAGGACAGCGTCCGCCCCGCCCGCGTCCACTCCATCGTCCTCGTTTCCAAGATCCACCGCCCGACCCTCCGCGCCGTCGCCTACGCCAAGCTGATGCGCTCCGACAAGCTGGAGGCGCTGAGCATCAACGTCGACCCGGCCGAGACCAAGGCCCTCACCAGGGAATGGGAGCGCCGGGGCATCGACGTCCCGCTGAAGATCCTCGACTCCCCGTACCGGGAGATCACCCGGCCCGTCGTCGAGTACGTCAAGAGCCTGCGCCGCGAGAGCCCCCGCGACGTCGTCAGCGTGATCATCCCCGAGTACGTCGTCGGCCACTGGTACGAGCACCTCCTGCACAACCAGAGCGCCCTGCGCCTCAAGGGCCGCCTGCTGTTCACGCCCGGCGTGATGGTCACCTCCGTCCCGTACCAGCTGCTCTCCTCGGAGGCGGCCAGGCAGCGGGCGAAGAAGCACCAGGAGTGGAACGCGCCCGGCTCGGTGCGCCGCGGCCTGGTCGAGACGGGCGCCAAGCGCCCGGGCCGCCCGAACGGCAAGGGGTGACGTCGCGGAGACGTAGACTGGTGGGCTGGTCACCCGACCGGGCCCGTCACCCGGCCGGCTCCGTCACCCGACCGGGCCGAACCTCCCCCTCCCCACCCCTGGAGTCACCCCGCCATGCCGAAGAACGCGCCCGAGCCCTCGCTGGTCGGTGAGGAGTACGAGGTCGAGGTCGGCCCCGTCGCACATGGCGGCCACTGCGTCGCCCGCACCGGGGAGGGCCGCGTCCTGTTCGTCCGGCACGCACTGCCCGGGGAGCGGGTCGTCGCCCGCGTGACCGAGGGCGACGAGACCTCCCGCTTCCTGCGGGCCGACGCCGTCACCGTCCTCGACGCGTCGAAGGACCGCATCGAGGCGCCCTGCCCGTACGCCCGGCCCGGCCGCTGCGGCGGCTGCGACTGGCAGCACGCCAAGCCGGGCGCCCAGCGCCGCCTCAAGGGCGAGGTCGTCGCGGAGCAGCTGCGCCGCCTCGCCGGCCTCACGCCCGAGGAGGCCGGCTGGGACGGCACGGTCGTCCCGGCCGAGGGCGACAAACTGCCGGCCGGCGAGGTCCCGCGGTGGCGCACGCGCGTCCAGTACGCCGTGGACGACTCCGGCCGGGCGGGTCTGCGCCGCCACCGCTCCCACGAGGTCGAGCCGATCGACCACTGCATGATCGCCGCCGAGGGCGTGAGCGAGCTGGGCGTGGAGAAGCGCCGGTGGCCCGGCATGGCCTCCGTCGAGGCGATCGCCGCGACCGGCTCGCAGGACCGCCAGGTCGTCCTCACCCCGCGCCCCGGCGCCCGACTGCCGCTCGTCGAACTCGACAGGCCGGTGTCGGTGCTGCGCGTGGAGGAGAAGGACGGCGGCGTCCACCGCGTCCACGGCCGCCCCTTCGTCCGCGAACGCGCCGACGACCGCACGTACCGCGTCGGCAACGGCGGCTTCTGGCAGGTCCACCCCAGGGCCGCCGACACCCTGGTCCGCGCCGTCATGCAGGGCCTGCTGCCCCGCAAGGGCGACACCGCCCTGGACCTGTACTGCGGCGTCGGCCTCTTCGCCGGCGCCCTCGCGGACCGCGTGGGCGACCAGGGCGCCGTCCTCGGCATCGAGTCGGGCAAGCGCGCGGTGGAGGACGCCCGCCACAACCTGCGGGACTTCGACCGGGTGCGCGTCGAGCAGGGCAAGGTCGACCAGGTCCTGCCGCGCACGGGCATCACCGAGGCCGACCTCGTCGTCCTCGACCCGCCCCGCGCCGGCGCCGGCAGGCAGGTCGTCCGCCACCTCGCCGCCCTGGGCGCCCGCCGCATCGCCTACGTCGCCTGCGACCCGGCCGCCCTCGCCCGCGACCTGGCCTACTTCCGCGAGGCCGGCTACAAGCCGCGGACGCTGCGGGTGTTCGACCTGTTCCCGATGACGCACCACGTGGAGTGCGTGGCGATCCTCGAGCCGGCTGGAAAGGGCCGTTGACCTGCGGTTCGACGGAGCGGTGGCGGGACTCGACCTGATGGGCGGTATCCAGCAGGCCGAGCCTCCCGGTACTGCCTTCACCCGCGGGTTCGTACTGTCCTGATGGGCGGGGGCGGCAGCACGGCGCACTCGCCGGCACATCTGCGGAAGCACGTGTCGTCGACCGATGCAACGGGTGACTACACCTACTGCGTTGACGTCGTCAACGGGTGGGACCTGGAATGTGGGGGCCCCTCTGTGTACGGTGGAGGGCATGCCGGACACACCCCCCACCAAGGCCGGACCGCTGATCACCGGCTCCGAGATCGCTCGGCTCGCGGGCGTCACCCGTGCCGCCGTCTCCAATTGGAGACGGCGCTATGACGACTTTCCGGCACCCGCCGGTGGTGGTACGGGCAGCCCGCTCTTCGCTCTGTCCGAGGTGCAGGCATGGCTGGACAGGCAACGCAAGGGGCACGATGTCCCCGAGGACGTGCAACTGTGGCAAGCGTTGCGGGGCGCCTACGCGGACGACATGCTGGGCGCACTCGCCGACGCGGCTCACCTGCTGGGTGACCCGGCCGCCGAGCCATCCGGGGCACTGCCGCCAGAGGCGGTCCGTCTGCTGCGCGCAGCGGCGGAAGCCGGCTCCGCAGGCGAGACGGCGAACAGTCTGGCGGAACGCTTCACCGACTCCGTCCGCCGGGCCGGCTCGGATTTGGTGACCTCGTCGCGCATCGTCCGTGCTGTGCGGTACATCGTCGGAGACGTCCATGCCGACGCGGCCGTCTTCGATCCGGCCTGCGGTATCGGTACGTTGCTCCTGGCGATCGGGCCCGAGCGGGGGCCGCGTCGGTACGGACAGGAAGCTGACGCACGCAGCGCGCGCTTCGCGCAGCTGCGGGCCGAGCTCACCGGGCGTGTCGAAGTCGACATCGTTCCCGGCGATTCCCTTCGCGACGACCAGTGGGCCGACCTCAGAGCGGACGTGGTCGTCTGCGACCCACCGGTCGCCGACAGCGACTGGGGGCGCGAGGAACTACTTCTCGACTCCCGTTGGGAGTTCGGTACCCCGTCCCGTGCCGAAGGGGAACTGGCCTGGCTGCAGCACGCCTACATGCACACTGCGCCGGGCGGGCTGGTCCTGATGGTCATGCCGGCATCGGTCGCCTACCGGAAGGCAGGCCGCCGTATCCGAGCCGAGCTCGTACGACGCGGCGTCCTGACGCAGGTCGTCGCCCTGCCGCCCGGGAGCGCGGCCTCGCACGCCCTTTCGGTGCACCTGTGGCGGTTGCGCCGGCCGCAGTCGCCGGGTGACGAGGCGACCAGTGTCCGCATGGTGGATCTGACCGGGAACGACCCGGACGGCTCATTGGAACCGAGGCCCGATCAGGCGGTGGACGTGCCGTTGATCGAACTGCTCGACGATGCCGTGGACCTCACCCCGGGACGGCACGTCAGCGAGTCCCATCGTGACTACGTCTCCGAGTACGAACGCGCGCGGCACGAGTTGGCGCAGCAGGTGCAGCGATTGGCCGAGCTCTTGCCCGACCTGGCTGAAGGCCGAGGAGCCAAAGTCCCGGACGGCCCGTCCGTCAGTGTCGCCGAACTCGCGCGTGCCGGACTCGTGGAGTACGGGGATGCCGAACCGGTCTCCGTGAGCGACCAGCTCGACACCGACTTCCTCCGGGGTTTTCTGCGCAGCACCCTGAACATCCGCCGCTCCACCAGCGTCAGCGGCACCTTCCGGTTCGATGCGAAGGGCGCGCGCATTCCCCAGATGGAGATCACCGAACAGCGCCGCTACGGCGCTGTGTTCCGGGCGCTGGGGGAGTTCGAGGAGCGGGCACGAAGGTTGGCCGAACTGAGCAGGGAGGCTGCCGCGCTGGCTCGGGACGGGCTGAGCAGCGGCGCCCTCACTCCACCGCCCGACTGACGTACGCCGGCTCAGCGAGGAACGAACGGACTGGGCTCCCCACTCCACGAGACCGCCAGCGCCTCGCGTGCCCGGGTGCACGCGACGAACAGCAGGCAGCGCTCGCGCAGCAGATCCGACTCGTGCCGCAGGAGGTCCACCGAGGCGGGGGTGACCTCACGCACGAAGGGCACCGCACCCGCGGTCACGCCGAGGACGGCCACACAGCGGAACTCCGGCCCTTTCACGGCGTGCAGGGCGGACAGCCTCACACCCTCGATCTGGGGCCCCGGGTCGTCCCGGACCCGGGCCACGGGAACACCGGCCGCGGAAAGCTTGTCGCGCACCCCGTCCAGCAGCACGTCGAAGCGGGTGCGCCCACCGATCTCCGAGGGGCGGACGCCCCGGGAAATCCAGCCTTCCACACGCTCGACCAGCGCGGCGCCCTCGGCATGTTCGATGCTGTTCTCGACGTGCGGTCGACAGCGCGCTGCCGCGGCCACGCCGTGAGGCGGCACGACAGGCGTCCCAGCCGCGCACATCCTGAGCGAGGATGACGTGCCGGTACTCCTGCGCCGGGAACTGCTCGGTCCACGGCAGTCGGAGCCTTTCGACCACTCGCTGCCACACCTGCCGCTGTCCGCCTGCGGCTCAGGTACGGTGAGCTGCCGGAGCTTCGCGATGTCCTTGCGCACGCCGGCCCTGACGTGCTTCTCCAGGACGTCGCAGCTCTCCCGGGAACCGCCGGCGAACGCGAGCCGCGGCACGAGGTGAACCCCGCACCCGGGACGGACGCTCCGCAGCGGATCACACGTGCGGCGTGCTCACCAGCCGGGCGGCCACCTCCTCGATGTCCGCCAGCAACCCGGGGCGGTCCTGGCCGAGGTCGAGGGCGTGCTGGTGGATGACGGTGCCGGCGTGCCGCACCGTGTGGGCGGCATGGGAGGCGTTGCCCTTGGCGTAGACGAGATGCCCCTCGGGCAGGCCCAGGGCGGTGCAGTACGCGAGCATCTGATACAGGTCGGCGTCGGGGAACCCCTCCCGCTTCTCGGCCTTGTACTTGGCGTCCACCACGGCACGCACCGCACCGTCCGGACCGTACAGTACGAAGTCGGGCTTCATGCGGATCGCGGCGGCCACGTCGAGGTGGTGCGGGTCCTGGAGCCGGGCCGAGAGACCACGGGCACGGCATGCTTCCCGCAGCGCGACGGTCACGAAGTCCTCGAAGAGCCTGTTCATGTCGAACAGGAACCCGTCGACCCGCAGCCCGCCGACGGCATGCTCGACGGACATGTCGGTGAGGACGGCCTGGGCGAGGTGCAGGGCTTGGTGGTAGCGGGCGTTGAGGCGTGTGGGCCGCCACCGGGGCAGGGGCTGTCCGCGTACCGGCACGGCGGTTTCGGCCAGCCGGGCGCGCTGGTGCAGGAGCCTGCGGCGCACGTCGCCCGGCACGCCGGGCAGCCGCAGCAGGCGTTCCACGGCCGCGCGCAGGATGCGGTTCTCGGCGATGTCGGTGGTGAACTCGTCGTACGCGACCTCGACCGGCAGCGTGGCGCCGAACCGCCGCCGTATCTGCTCGGACTCCCGGATGCGGCCGCGCACGACGAGGGAGGTCTCCTCGCTCGCCCGGTACCCCTGCAGCAGACCCTGCCGGAGGGCCCGGTCCACCTGCCGCTCCACGGCGTGAGCGAGGGCGGGCAGCAGATCGCGGTGCCGGGCGGCCTCGACTTCCCCGTCGCGCCAGATGCCACTCGGGTGCAGCGAGTACCCGAGGAGGAAGAACAGGCGGTCGATGGGAACCTTGGGCATGACGCGCACGGTGACCGGCGTGTCGGCGCCCGGCACCGTGAAGGCCACGGCGCCGACCTTGCTGCCCGCCCGCAGGGACCAGTGCCCGGGGGCGTACGGGTCCGGAGACGCGTCCACCACGTCCCCCGCGGCCAGGGCGCGTCCCACCGCCTCCGGCAGGGGGACGGAGCGGGCGGGGGCGTGTTCGACGAGTTCGACGACCTGGGTCACCCCAGCGACTCCCGGAGCGCGGCCAGTCCGTACCGCTTCTCGATGTCCACGCCCTCGCCGTAGTGGTGCTCCTCCAGCAGTGGAAGGATCTTGGTCCGCCAGGTTCGTTCCAGACCGCCTTCCCGGTAGGCACCCGTCTTCATCAGGTACGAGGGCCCGATGCGGAAGTCCGCGTCATCGATCCGGGAGTTGAGCGCGTCGAGGAGATCGGCCGGCTCGCTGTCACGACCCTCACGCGCGAGCCAGCGGCGCAGCAGTCCGCTCGTGGGCTCGGTGCGCGGTGAGAGCTCGACGAAGGCGAAGCGTCGCCGCATGGCCGCGTCGACGAGGGCGATCGAGCGGTCCGCGGTGTTCATGGTGCCGATGACGAACAAGTTGGGGGGCAGAGCGAAGTCGTCGCCGGAGTAGGTGAGGCGCACGGACTTGTTCCGGTACTCCAGCAGGAAGTACAGCTCGCCGAAGACCTTCGCCAGATTGGCGCGGTTGATCTCGTCGATGATCAGGAAGTGCGGAATGTGGCGGCTGCCCTCACGGGACGCCAGATCGGCCAGTTCGCGCAGCGGGCCTGCGGTGAGCCGGAAGGCGACCTCCCGTGTGTGCGGATCCTCCTGGGGGCGGAATCCCTCGAAGAAGTCCTCGTACGCGTACGAGGGGTGGAACTGCACGAGTTTCACCTGCTCCGGGCCTCCACCGAGGAACTCGGCGATCTTGAGGGCAAGATACGTCTTGCCGGTGCCGGGCGGGCCGTAGAGCACCAACTGGCGCTCGTCCCACAACAGGTCGCGCACTTCTCGGAGCCAAGCGACGTCGTGCACCAGGAGTTCCGCGGCGAGCACTTCCGTCGGGACAGGCAGCTCCAGCTCGCGACGGGCCGTCAGGGCGGGGATCTCGACGCTCGGATCCCGATCGGTCGCCTCGGCCTCCTCGATCAGGTCCTCGTCGCTTATGCCCAGGCCGTCGATGAGATCCCTCACCGCGGTCAGGTCGACCACGTCATGCTGTGCTGAGAGCTTCTGCTGGAGCGCTTCGGGCAGCTCCTCGTAGGGGTGCCCCTGCTCCGCCCAGTCGACCGGCCGACGCAGACCGGACCGGCCGTCCTCGGACGCGAGCTGCTCCGCGCCACCGGTGATCTTGCCGACGTAGAGGCGACCGCCCGAGATGGTGCACATGGTGTCGCCGGGCCGCATCCGGGACAGGAACATGTGCAGCTCCTCGACCAGCTGGACCTTCTGGTTGTACGTCGCCGTGGAGGCGTAGTCCTCCTCGACGGCGACCCGCAGACGATCCTTGCTGATGCCCTGTTCGACACCTTGGCGCAGGTGCCGGGCCTGGAGTGTCACCACGCCTTCGGACAGCCACAGCCGCCGGACGAGGTCGAGGCCGGAGACGTTGGAACCGCGCACCAGCCAGGCCCGGTTCGGGCCCCACCACACCTGGTCGAGGTAGTCGGAGAGCGGGTGGCCGTCGGCCGACTTCCACTCCAGCCAGCCGTTGGCGCTGCGGCCGACGAGGATCTCGGCGGCGGCCGACGGAGAGTTGCACTCGATGTCCTGGGTCGCCTCCAGCCAGCCCGGCCAGGCGGTCGACTCCGTGAGTCTCCCGTCCTCGATCAGCCGCTGCCTCAGCCGGTACGACGACGGCATGCGGACAGGGAACGACGGCACGACCTGCGGGCGCCCCGGGGACCCGGCCAGGACGACGAACTTCTGGCTCCCGTTCGTCCCCTTCTCCGTCAGCAGTCGTCCTCGAGCCTCGGGGCCTCCACCCGGCAGGCGGAGCCGGAACTCCGGGTACTGCGTGTCGTCGTCGGCCATGGAGCCCCCTCGTACCGCTGGTTCGATCTCGGCCGCAGCGTACTGGCCGCCGCTGACACGGCCACCGGCTTTCGGCCTCGTCGTTCGTGGCGCGCGGTACGGTGCCCGCCGCGGACGGGGAGCCGCTGATCGAGGGGCCGGCGTGCTGGACGGGAAACCGGGCCACCGGCTTTCCCGGACGACGCCTTCGCCGGCGTGGACCTCTCGGACGATGAACCCCTCCGGGCCGGATGCCGTCGAGCGAAGGAAGGACTCGCCATCCGCGGGACCCCTGTCACATCGTCGGCCTGCCGCCCGGCCGTATGCGGCCGGGAACACGGCCCTCACCCGGCCGGGGCACCGGTCCGACGGCGCAATGGCCGCCACCGGCGCAGGGTTGTGATCCCCTACGGTGTGTCTTCTCGGGATGATCTCCCGGATGCGGACGGGGACTTGAGGAGGGGGACACATGACGGAAAGCCGCGCGGAGGGGCCCTCGGCGGTTGAGTTCCGACGGGCGCGTGAGGAGTGGATCGAAGGCAGGATCCAGGACCTCGCCGAGGTACTGGAGACCACCGGCCCGGATCTCTACGAGCTGCTGCCGGCCGATTTGGGGGAGCGGCGACTGGCCGCGGCGGTCACCGTGGCCAGGGTGGCCGCGGGCGAGGCGCGCGCCGAGTCCGTGGCGGAGACCGCCCGCCTGCTCGAACGCCTGGTTCCCGGTGGGCACCGCCACGACCTGACGGGAACGGCCCGAGCGCTCCGTGCGCGCCTGGCGACCCGGGGCGAGCCGGCCGTCTGGTCGTGGAACGCCGCGGCGTGGGAGGAGATGACCCTGTGGTGGTGGGGACGGCACCAGCCGCGCACCGGTGATCCCGCACGGGACTCCGCCGAATGGCGCTCGCGCTGGTCGGCGGAGGTTCCCCGGAACGGGGACGTCGACCGGCCCGAGCTCGCGCCGCGACGGCACGGCCGTGCACTGGTCACGCCGGCCGAGTTCTTCGCCTCGGAACCCGAGCCGCTGAGACTCCTGGCCCACGCGGTGCTCGGGTCACCCCGGACGGTCGCCGCCGTCGAGGACGCCGTCCTCCTGCGTGAGGAGCACCTCCAGGGCGCCGGGCACCTGAGGTGGCTGGCCGAGCAGCAGGCCTGCGCCGACCAGCTCGAAGCGTGGCGCAGAGCCCAGCAGGAGACCGGGTCGGAGGCCACACGGGACTTCCTGGCGGAGCTGTCCGAGGTGGTCAAGCGCTACGCCACTCTGGTGCTGCGACCCGTCGTCGACGCGCTCTCCGCCTGCGAGCGCGCGCTCCTGGACGGCAGCCGGCCCGGCGCGCACCGCAACGCCGCCGACTACCTGGGCGTGTTCCTCGACTGGCAGGTGCAGTCGGACGAGGACGCCTGGCGGGACGAGGCACCGAGCGCCGACGTGGCACGGCAGGCGCGGGAGCACCGCGAGCGGGGGGAGACGACCTGGCAGGGCATGCGGGGCTCCGTGCCCGTCTGGTACCACATCGTCACCTCCCCGCAGGAGAAAGCCGCCGCCCTCGCCTACTCGGGACGGCCGTCGGCCTCCGTCGTCCGCGTCCGGACCGGCGACGACGACGTGACGGTCCCGGGTTCCTCCCTGTTCGAAGGGCTCTTCGACGAGGCCGACGAGTCGGCGGACTGGTATCCCGATCCCGGCATCGACGTACCGTACGAGCCGCACAGCGCCTTCGACCTGTGCGCGCTCCTCGCGCTGACGCGACTCGGCCATGCCCGGCTGGAGTTCCTGACCGTCCACGCGGACGGAACCGTGCGCACCCTGCGCTCGGTCCGCGCCCTCGTGCGCGAGGACGACGCCACGGCCTACCGGCGCTGGGCCCTCGCGGCGCTGACCGAGATGGCCGCCGATCCCGAGGACCTCGCCGACCTCATCGCCCGGGACGAGGAGGACACCGACGAACCGCACGAGACCACCGGGGCGGACAGGACGAGGGACACCGGCTCCGGAACCGGTCCCGGCACGGCGCCCTCTCCCGAGCAGGGCGGTTCGCCCTCCGGCCGCCGCACCACGAACGGCAGCCTTCCGCCCGAACTGCTCGGCAAGGTGCGGGCCCTGCTCCGCAAGGCGGAGGACCGGGCCGCCACGGAGGAGGAGGCCCGCGCCTTCCTCGCCAAGGCCACGGAGCTCATGGCCAAGTACGGCATCGAACAGGCCATGCTCGAAGACCCGGACCGACCCGCCGGACCCCTGGACAAGGTCGTCGAGGTTCACCCGCCCTACGCCAAGGAGATGCGGCGGCTGCTCAGCTGGATCGCCGGGGCCATGCGCTGCCGGTCGGTGTACCCGGGGGGCAAGGCGAACCGCCACCGGGTCCACCTCTTCGGTTTCGAGGGCGACATCCAGGCGAGCGAGGTCCTGTTCGCCAGCCTGCGGCTGCAGATGCTGGACGGAGCCGACCGCGCCGACCGCCTGCACCGGCCGGCGGGGGAGGACGTGCGCGCCTACAAGCGTTCCTGGATGCTCGGGTTCGTCCGTGAGGTGACCGACCGGGTCAAGGCGGCCCAGGAGGCGGCGCGGACAGCCGCGGAGCACGAGCAGGAGGGGACGGAAGGGACGCGGCGCAGTGTGGCCCTGGTCCTCGCCGACCGGTCGACGGTGGTGGACGCACACCTGAACGTCCGCTACCCCAAGCTGGGCAAGGCCCGGCCCACGAAGTTCAAGGGCACGGGCTACTGGCAGGGCCGGGCGGACGGCAGGCGGGCCGACATCGGTGGGCCGACCGTCGTTCCCGACCCGCACGCCGAACAGCTCGTCCGCTGACCGCGTGGCAGCGGACGGCGAGGAGGACACGTTGCCGGGCCACTCCCCGCCGTCCCCTGCCGAATCGCTGATCAGCGGCGCGAGAGGGGGGACGGAGGAACCGGAGGCCTGCGTCCCACCCGGCGGGTACCGCGCCTCCAGCACCGGGACCGCCGTCCCCGTCCCGGTCACGCCGTCCACTCCTGTGCGTCCCCTCGCGCGCCGCGCGTCGTCCGCCGCCGGTGCGTCCCCGCCTGGAATCCGGTGCTCCGACGCGGAGGCGGGGGCCGGAGGGGCGGGCTCGCGGTCGCCGGACGCCAGGGCGGCGTCACGGGCGGCGGTCGAGTTCCGCCCAGACCGTCTTGCCGGCGGGCGGGTACGGCTCCGTGCCCCAGCGGTCGGCGAGTGCGTCGACGAGGAGGAGCCCGCGGCCCGACTCGGCGTTCTCCTCCGGGAGGGGCGCCGTGACGAGTACGGGGAGCCGGTCGCCGCGGGCGTCGCTGACCGCGATGCGGAGGGTCCCGGTCGCGGTGTCGAGACGGAGGGCGAGCCGGAAGTCGCGGCCCCGCACCCGGCCGTGCAGGGCCGCGTTGGCGGCGAGTTCGGCGACGATCTGCTCGGCTCGTTCGGTGGTGGCGGGTGACACGTCCCAGGTGCGGAGCTGCCCGGTGGCGAGCAGGCGCGCCAGGCGGGCGCCGCGGCGGGTGGAGGACAGCAGCTGGGCGAACGTCGCGGGTGCGGCCTGAACGTGAGGCGTGGAGCTGTTCATGGGGCCACGGTGACGGGCGCGCGGGGGCGTGAGCCAGGAGTGCGGCCCGTACGGTGAGTCAGCGTACGGGCACGTTCGGTGGACGGTGCGGGGCTCCTGCCGCCACGCTGGGTGCCGTCGAGAGCGGGGACGCAGCACGGTACGTACGCACCTGGAGGTGGCCGCGGATGTCGCACGGCGACGCGAGTGAGAACGACGACCCGGCGGTCTGCGAGACCGAGCGGGAGCCCGACCCGTCGGACAGCCTGCGGACGTTCGGAGCCGTCGTCCAGGCCCTGCGCGAGCACGCGGGGTACAGCAGGGTGGAGTTCGGGGAGGCGGTGCGGTTCTCCAAGCACACCGTGGAGTCGGTGGAGCTGGGCAGGCGCATGCCCGACGAGTCCTTCGTGGAGCGGGCGGAGGAGGCGACCGGGAACACGGGCGCGTTGCGGCGGTCGGCGCGGCATCTGACGCGGGGGGAGGTGGGGCTGGCGGCCTGGTTCCGGCGCTGGGCGAAGCTGGAGAGGATCGCGGTGAGCCTGTGTACGTACGAGTGTCGGCTGGTGCCGGGGTTGTTGCAGTCGGAGGGGTACATGCGGGCCCTCTGTGAGAACGACATCCCGCCTTTGTCGGATGACGCGTTGGAAGCCACGGTTCAGGCGCGCCTGGAACGGCAACGGCTGCTGGCAGAGCGCCCGAACACCGCCTTCGACTTCATCGTTGAAGAGGCAGTGTTCATGCGTCGCCTCGGCGGCCCGGACGTGACCCGGGACCTCATCGACCACGTCCTGAAGATGGTTGCGCCGAGAAACGTCACGCTCCAGATCATGCCGGTGAACGCCGAGTACCACGCATGCATGGCTGGACCGATCCAGCTGCTGGAGACCACTGACGGCAGTTGGCGCGGGTACTCCGAAGGACAAGAGAACGGCCGCTTGATCGCTGACCCGAAACAGGTCAGTCGACTGCACATGCGCTATGCGAGACTGCGCTCGCAGGCCCTCTCCCCGAAGGACTCCGTGGGCCTACTGGAGCGGATGCGAGGAGCGCTATGAGTACGTCCGAACTCGACTGGTTCAAGTCCAGCCACAGCAGCGCACAGGGGGACAGCTGTATCGAGGTCGCCGTCACCGAGCAGGCCGTGCACGTGCGCGACTCCAAGGACGTCACGCGGCCCGATTTCGCGGTCGGTCGCGATGGCTGGACGCGATTCGTGCGGTACGCCGCCGGGAGCTGAAGCGAGCGTGAGGCGTGCCGATGGTGCCCGTCAGCGGGGCCAGCGGTACGCCTCGACTGCGTCTGTGTACGGCTTGAGAAGCGGGCGGAGTTCCTTCCGGAGGAGTTCTGCGTCGGCCTCCGGGAGCGGCAGGGAGGCCCGGCGCATGCGGACGCTCCACGACTTCGGGTCCGGGAAGATGCTGAGCCGGTGCACGTGATCGCGCAGGACCACGCCCTCGCGGAAGGGCGCGAGGCCGTGGACGGTCAGCTCGCACCCCTCCGTGAAGCTCCGCTCGCCGAAGACGACGGGTTCGGCGAGTGTGCGGACGGGTGACGACACCGTGGCGTGTCCGAGGATGCGGCCCATATCGCGCGTCGGGTTTCGGAAACAGCCGCGTGTGGAGTAGAGCAGCACCTCGTCGCCCTCGTTGATGGCGTGCGCCGCACGCGCCCGGCTGGGCGGGAATGCCATCCGCTGCTCGGTAAGCACCCAGCTCAGGGCGGTGCGGTCACTGATGATCACGAGGTGGGTCGTCGCCATGCGTTCACGGTATCTGCGTGATCACTGCCGGGCCGGGTGGCGGGGGCCGTGGCCTGGGGGCGGGGTCAGGGGCGAGGTGTAGGTCTCGCCGTCGATGAGGGGCCTCTCCAGGGTCAGGCCGGCGTCGGCCATGCGGGCGTACTCGGCGAGGACGAGCCGCTTGGTGCGGTACTCGCCGAACTTGGCGATCTCGTTGTTCTTCAGGCCGCCCGACTCCGACTGGAAGGTCTCCAGGATGTAGTCGGTGTCCTCCGCCGAAATGCCGTACAGGTGGAAGAAGTACGCGTCCAGCTCGGCCCGCAGCTGCGCCCGTCGCTCCTCGTCCCACCGGAACGGCTCGCCCTCGTCGCCCAGGTCGCGGGCGAGGGGAGTCATGTCGTAGGCGGTGTAGACGAGTTCGAGGACGCGGGGGAGGAGGAAGGGGAGGTGGGGTTCGAGGGCGGTGGGGGTGGGGACGGGGAGTTGTTTCCAGATGAACGGCTTCATGTGAGCGTCGCTGATCTTCTGCCGACTAACGAAGTCGAAGATTAGAGAAGACTGTGTGGCGAGCAAAGCTGCGATCAATGGGGGCGCGACTCGCGGAAACATCAAGGAATAGGTGTTGCCGACTGCTGTGCGAGGCAGGACGGCCGGGATGGAGGTGCGTTCGTTAGTGAAGTACGTGACGTCCCGCCAGCCGATTAGCCAGCCCTGCTCCCACTCAACTTCAGCAAGGCGCTCAGCGACGCCGCGTCCGAATACCTGCTTTCCCTTCCGCGTCGTGGCGATTGGCCCGTCCTCCGCCACCCAATAACGAGGGGTGACGTAAAGTGAAGGGTCTTCCTTTTCGGAGGACTCGATCCGGCGGCGATCCTCGTTACCCGTGCCGGTGTAGGAGTTCCAACGGTGGTCGAAGTGGTGGGCCATCTTGGCCTCGTACAACGGCAGCATCCGCTTTTCGTCTCGGACGAAGACGTTGCCCTCCAGCTGCCAGCCTTCCTCTTCCAATTGTTCACGAACTCGGAAGAGGTCCGAATCGTCGGTCATGTCAAAAAGGCGCTTGAAGCTAATTCCCCAGGGGTTTCCGGCCCTACGCCCCTCGTCCCAGAGTACAGGAATATGCCGGTAGATAGCCGCCGTTAGGTCGGCACTCCGGTGAGAGCGAAACTTCGGGAGCGTGCCCGTATTGGGATTGATGAGGGCGATGTCCTCAAGGGTTAGTGCGAAGGTCCGGTTCGGATTGTTGAGGTCTGTGATGTCACCGAGGGAGAATCCGAATCGTGCAGCGGACCCTCGCAAGCCACGGCCGGTGAGGGAGAGCAAGCAGAAGGATTGCTTCGAGTCGATGTCGAACCACTTCCCTCCGCGCGGCAAGGCGGCAGATTTGGGTCGCCTCACTTCGAAATCGTAAAGCGAGGCCAGCGCCCCGCGCCGCGTGAAGTCCGAGAATAGGTACTGTGAGCCCGCTCCCGTCGCGATAGCCGTCGGCAAGATCGCTCCGAACCGCCCCTTCGGCGCCACCACACTCGACATGCGCTCGGCGAACAAGGCGTCTATTTGAAGCGAGTTGACACCCTTTACCGTCAACCCCTTTGCGCAGAGCGGAAAAACTCCCGCGTCCCCGGCGAAATGAAAAGTTCCCTTCACTGTGCGGCGCGCCTTCCGATACTGCGTCCCCTCCGCCGGATGCTCCCGCTCCCATTCCGCAATGCGCGTCCGCCGAGCCGTACCCGAGATCGCTGCGATCTCCGGCTCCACGACGCTGAAGTACTCCTTGTCCATGAAGTCGACCTTGTCCCACGGCGGATTCCCCACCACACACGAGAATCCGCCCGCCCAGCCGGTGGCCGGGTCCACCCCGTCCGCGTGCTCCTCCGGCACCCGGAACACCTCCGGGAACTCCAGGTGCCAGTGGAAGAAGGCGTACTGCTCCCGCAGCCGCACGATCTCGTCGTGCGTCGACTGCGGGGCGGCGTCGCCCTCGGGGTCCTCCAGGCCCCGGAACACCCGGTGCGTGACGGCCGGCGGCGCGTCCTCCCGCTTCACCCACACGAACGCGGCGCACCACGCGTCGGCGAGGTGCAGCGCCCGCTGGTACTCCGCCGACGTGGACCACGCCTTGAACGCCTCCTCCTTGCGGCGTACGTCCGCCAGGTTCCGCGCGGGCGCGGACGTGATGCGGCGGAGGCCGGTGGCGAAGACGGTGTTGGCGACGTTCGGCTCGCGTTCCTCCGCCTCGAACAGGAGCCCCTGCCCGGCCCGCTCCTGTTCGTTCTGGGCCAGCAGCCGCTTGGCCCACGCCTCGTCGTCGCCCTCGGTCTTCTTGAACGCGCGGCTGGGGACGCCGTCCTTCATGAGCGCCGGCGTGGCGCCGATCAGGCCGTTGCCGTGCTTGACGTGGGCGTCGAGGAAGCCGAGCGGGCGGCCCGGTTCCATGGCCTCCAGCCACAGGGAGACCTTGGCCAGTTCCACCGCCATGGGGTTGAGGTCGACGCCGTAGACGCACCGGGAGACGACCTCGTGCATGGCGTGCCGCACCGCCTCGACCGTCGGCTCCGGGTTGCGCTCCCGCACGGAGGCGACCCGCTTGGCGATGCGCCGGGCGGCGGCGACGAGGAAGTGGCCGGAACCGCAGGCCGGGTCGCAGACCGTCAGGGCGAGCAGCTCCTCGACGATCGCCTGGGCGGGGTCGGCGAGGCCCTCGGCCCGCGCCCGCTCCTCGCCCCGCGCGACGGCGGCGTCTATCACCGGGTTGAGGGTGGAGTCGAGCAGGGTCTCGGTGAGCGCGGACGGGGTGTAGTAGCTGCCCGTCTTCTTGCGGTCGTTGCCCGCGCGGTCCACCAGCTCGAACGTGCGCTTCGTCGCGCTGTGCTTCGGCACCAGCTCCAGCAGCGCCTCGTACACGGACCCCAGTTCCTCGGCGCCCATGTGCCGGTAGTCGGCGGGGCGCCAGCGGCCGGAGTCGGCGTCGCGGACGCGGGCGAGGTGGCGTACCGCCTCCAGGAAGTACCGGTTGGAGAGCCGGGCGCCGCGCAGCGGTGCGTCCGCGTCCGTCGTGTTGAACAGGCCGCCGAGGCCGGGCAGGCCCAGTTCCGGCCGGCCCTGCTCGTCGCCGAGCGCGGCGAGCACCAGCTGGAGGGCCTCGTACTGGTCGCTGTGGGCGGTGCCCTGCCTGCGCTGGGCCCGCTCGCGCAGCCGGGCCGTGGAGAAGTAGCGGTGGTAGCGGGTGCGGGCCTGCTCGTCGGCCTCGGGATCCAGCAGGGCGTCCCGGTCCTCGGCCACGAAGAGGAAGATCAGCCGGTAGACCAGGCGCAGCAGTGCCGACTGGAGCGCGGACGGGTCGAGGTTCTCGCGCAGGTCCGTGTTGTCGGGGTGGCGCAGGAAGCCGGTGCCGAGTGCGGCCAGGGCCTGCTGGACGCCGTCGCGGTAGTGCTCCAGGGCGCGCGTGCCGGACTCGATGGCCGCCGTGCGCCAGGACTCCAGCCAGCACGTGGACGGCGGCGCGCCCTCGGCCACCTCGAACCGCGAGGCGTGCAGCAGCCGGTACAGCAGGACGAACTCGCTGAACAGCTCGCCGTCGAAGATCGCCTCAAGGTCGAACTCGACGTACGACGCCGTGGCGAGCGCGCTGGAGTCCCGGAGCAGACGGATCTGGCGGCCGTTGGTCAGGACGCCCCACAGGTGGGCCTCCGTGCGGTTCAGGCACTCCTGGAGCATCGACTGCGGCGGGACCGTGCCCGCTCCGCCGGGCCGCTTGTCCAAGTCGGCGTTCCACGCCGTCTCGTGGATCAGGGCGTGGCCCCAGCGGTGGGAGACCGGGAACCTCCTCTCCGCGTCGGAGTCGGCGGCGATGCCCGCCGGGCCGACGGCCGCGAGCCGTCCGAAGCCCAGCTCGCGCCAGAGCGGCGCCAGCCAGTCGGCGCCGGCGATCCCCGTCGGGTCGGCGGCGGGCACGCCCGTCTCCCGGTCCTCCGGCAGGCGCGTGCGCAGCTCCCGCCACAGCGGCTTCAGGTACTCCCAGCCGCGTTCCGCCTCGTCCCGCACGGAACGCGACGACGGCAGTCCGTAGTCGGCGGACCTGCAGCCGGGGACGTCCCTGCCCTCCGAGATCCTGATCAGCATGTCGGCCGGCAGCAGCCCCCCGACCGTGTGGACGGCGGTGAACACCTGGTTGCGGGCGGTGGCGGACATCAGGCGGACGCTCCTGCGGGAACAGAGGTGGAGGCGGGGAGGTAGACGTAGGCGCCGAGGACGTCGGCCGGCTTCTGGGCCCTGACCGACAGGCCGCGGACGATCTCGCCGGACGCGGCCCGCACCCGGCGGTGGGCGGCGTCGAGGTCGGCGGCCAGTTCGTCGCCGTACGCCTCCAGGTGGCCGTTGACATCGGGCAGCTGGTCGAGGATGCGGGTCATGGTCCGCTCACCGAAGTGCGGGTCGGTGTTCTCCGAGGCCGTCGCGTCCAGGAGCTCCGCCGCCCGCTCCCGCGGCAGCCACACCGCGTTCCTCGGGGCGCCCTCGAAGGCCAGCAGCCGGGCGTCCTCCGCCACGATCTGGCGCTCGCCGTGCCGCGACGGCAGGGTGAGGTGGAAGCGGTAGCGGACCAGCAGCAGCGTCGTCCGCGTACTCACCGCGTCCGTCGTGACGACCCCGCAGCGGCGTGCCGGGCGGGCGCCCTCGGCCTGGGTGTCCAGGGCGGCGTTCAGGACGTGGGACGCCAGCGCGCCCACCACCGGGTCCGTGCGGACCAGGGCCGCCTCGCCGCGCGCCACCGCGGGGTCGCCGCGGAAGGGGATCTCGCGGTCCTTCTCGACGATCTCCGCGCCCACCGTCGACGCGAGGGCGTCCCGCAGGCCCGCCGGCGTGCCGCCGACCTGTGCCGTGAAGTCGTCGCCGTGGTCGCGCAGCACGGCGTTGAGCGCGCTCAACGACTCGCGTACGAAGGTGCGGATCTCGCCCGTGCCGCCCAGCGCCTGACGGATGGAGGCGACCTCGCGGGCCACCTCCTCCGGGTGGATCGAGCGCTGCGCGAACCGGGAACGCGACGCCCGCTCGCGCTCGGCCGCCGAGTTCCAGTCGTTCTCCAGCTTCTCCTTGCCCACCTTGAACGCGTCCGCGCTGAACAGCGCGTCCTGGTCCTCCCGGCCGCGCATCAGCAGCCACTCCACGATCGCGTCCGTCACTCCCGTCGACAGCTCGTCGGGGACGGAGACGGAGATGCCGAGGTCCTTCTTGATCTGGCGGTGCTTCTTGATCAGCACCTCCAGGACCTTGCCGTCGATGCCGTTGTCGTCGCCGTACAGGGTGATGACCCGGACCTCGTCGCGGCGCTGGCCGTAGCGGTCGACGCGGCCCTCGCGCTGGTCGTGGCGGGTGGGGTTCCAGGCCAGGTCGTAGTGGACCACGGCGTCGAAGTGGTGCTGGAGGTTCACGCCCTCCGAGAGGCAGTCCGTGGCGATCAGGACCCGCCGGGCCGCCGCGTCCGCACCGGCCTCCGTCGCCAGCTGCTCGATCCGCTCGATGCGCTGCTGCGGCGACAGCTCGCCCGTGACCGCCTTCACGACCGTCTTCGCGCCCAGCGGGCCGCGCTTCTTCGCCGCCGGGTCGTTCTCCAGCTGCTCGGCCAGGTACTTGGCCGTCGGGATGTAGCGGCAGAAGACGATCGGGTTGTAGCCGTCGGCCAGCAGCGCCTTGAGCTGCTTGATAAGCGCCTTCAGCTTGAGGTCCTTCTCCGGGCCCTCCAACTGCTTCGCGAGTGCGGCTAGTTCGGCCAGGCGCGAGGTGACGGGTCCCTCGTCCGTCTCCGCGCCCGGAGCCACGTCCATGCCCTCCAGCGCGTCGCTGTCGGCCGCGTCGCTGTTCAGCGGGGCGCCCAGCTTGTCGGCCTCCTCCGCCGACGCGGCGATCGCCGCCGCCGAGCGGGTGGTGAGGGTCTGCGCCGCCGCCCGAGGCGACGACACCAGCGAGCGCAGCAGCGCGATCGCGGACCACCAGGCGATCCTGGCCTCCCGCCCGCCCCGGCCGCCCGCCTCCTCGACGCGCTCGCTCGCGTACGCGATCGCGTCGTCCAGCAGGGCCCGGTACTCCGGCGAGAGCTTGTACGTCTCGTCCTTGAAGTAGCGGTCCGAGGGGAACGCCGTGCGCTCGGCGAGCGAGTCGTCGGCCAGGCCGTCCTCCTTGGTGAGGTACTGCCGCACGTCCGCCCGCTTGCGCGCCACGAAGTGCCGGGCCAGGAGCTTCCGGCCCGCCTCCGACTCCAGGTCCACCTGGGCCAGCTCCGGCTTGACCAGCCCGAGCAGGTTCCGGAACGCGGACTCCTTGCCGCTGTGCGGGGTCGCCGTGACCAGCAGCAGGTGCCGGTCGGCGTCCTCGGCCACGCGGCGCAGCAGCTCGTGGCGCAGCTGGCTCTGCGCGCTCGCGGAGGTGTCGTCGGCGGTCACGCAGGTGTGCGCCTCGTCGACGATCACCAGGTCGGGGCAGTGGCGGACGAAGTCGTCGCGGTGGCGGGGGGACTTGATGTAGTCCGTGGAGACGATCACGTTCGGGTACTTGTCGAACAGGGACTGGCCCAGGTCCAGGCCCCGTTCCAGGCGGGACACCGTGGAGGCCAGCACCAGCTCCGCGTCGATGCCGAACTTGCCGCGCAGCTCCTGCTGCCACTGCTCGGCCAGCGCGGGGGAGCACAGCACCGCGAGGCCCTTCGCCTCGCCCTGCGCCAGCAGCTCACTCGCGATGAGGCCCGCCTCGACCGTCTTGCCGATGCCGACGTCGTCCGAGACCAGCATGCGGACGGTCTTCTGCCGCAGTGCCATCAGCAGCGGGACGAGCTGGTAGGCGCGCGGTTCCACCGCGATGCCGGCCAGCGAGCGGAACGGGCCCGCGCCCGAGCGGAAGCCGACCCGCAGTGCCGTGCGCAGCAGGCCGGCGGCCCGCTGGTCGCCCAGGTCGGACGGTTCGGGCGGCGCGAAGCGGGCCTCCTCCACGGGCTCGAACGGGAACACCGCCGCGATGTCGTCGTCCGAGCCGCCCAGCGGGCGCAGCACCAGCAGGTCGGGCTCGCTCTCGGGGAGCACCACCCATTCGCGGCCACGGGCCTTCACCAGGGATCCGGCGGAGAACGTGAATGCCATAGCGATCGTCAAATCCTCTTGGTCTCGGTCAGTTCGCGGCCGGGGAGCCGAAGTAGCGTTCGTGCGCCCGGGCGACGGCGTCCCAGTCGGCGCCGTGCGGGAAGCGGACGACGTCCCAGGTGGCGTCGTACAGGCGCTCCTCGGCGTCGGTGTCGCGCAGGGCGCCGGCCCGGGTCGACGGGCCGTCGACGAACACGGCGACATTGGCGCCGGGGAGCCGGTAGACGAAGTCCGGTGCCGCGTTCGCCTCCGCCAGGAAGACGTCCTTCTCGTCGGGGAGGCGCAGACCGCGTGCCTTCACCCAGCCGAGGAAGTCGCCCCGCGCGGCCAGTTCCGCGGCGGCGGCGACCTCCACGGGCGTGGGCTCGGACGTCGCGGCGGGGTCGGCGAGCAGCCGCCGGTACTGCTCGGAGCGGGACTCGCCCCGCTCCTCGCGCCGTGCCGTCGCCGACGCGAAGCGGACCAGCAGACCGGCCACCGTGCGCCGGTCGATCTGGGCGTGGTCGAGCTGGTTGCCGTAGGTGAGCAGACAGTCGTAGCAGCCGCGCGCACAGGGGCGCCCGGGACGGTGCTCCTCGCCGCCCTCGTCCCCGCCGTCCGCCGAGAGGTGGCAGATCTCCAGGGCGCGCTCCGCCGCCTTGGCGAGCGCGTCCTCCTCCGCCTGGAGGCGGCGCAGCACGCCCGCGCCGCCCTCGGCGGCCTCCATGAACAGGATGCGACGCCGCGGGCCGTCGTCGGGCGGCAGCAGTTCGGCGGCCAGTTCGGCGTCCTCCAGCTCGAACGCGGCCTCGATGCCCCGCTCCAGCGCGTACATCAACGTCAGCGCGATCGGCTCGGGCAGGGCCTCGTCGAGGGTGACGACGAGGATGTTGCGCCGGTCCTCCACGTACGGGATGACCCGCTTCTTGCGGCGCCGCTCGTTGCCGTCGGCGTCCACCCGCGGCAGCTCGCCCGAGTCGCCGGACGCCTCGGCCGCGTCCTTGTCGTTCATCCAGCGGCCGTCGGCGAGGTCCAGCCAGTAGCCCGGCGGCTCGTCCGTGCGGGCGCGCACCCGTCCGGTGTTGGTGATGCGGACGGTCGCGGAGTCGCCGTACGCGATCTGCGCGAGCCGCCCGTCCGCGTCGGCGACCGTGGCGTTCAGGCGGCCTCTGCGTGCCCCGTGGTCGTGGAAGCGGTAGGACGTCTGGAGCCGGAAGCCGGCCCGGCGCCGCTCCTCCTCGTCCGAGGAGATCCGCTCCCGGCGGCTGGTGTACACCGTGTGCAGTTGCAGCAGGCCGTAGGTCGCCGCGCCGAGCGTCTCCTCGCAGAAGGCGCAGCGGTCTTCGCGCTCCTTCGGGTCGTGGTGGTAGCCGCAGTGGGCGCAGCGGCGGGCCTCGCCCGTGGTCAGCTCGCCCGAGGAGTCCGGCGGCAGCTGGACGCGGGTCACCTGGTACCGGGCGCCCTCGTGGTAGATGAGCGCACCCGGGCCGAACTCGCGGATCGCCAGGAAGCGGGGACGCTGGAGGTAGTCGCCGTCACCGCGACGGCGGCCGACCGTCGGGATGTACGCGGCCAGCGGCAGGCGCGGGAAGCTGTAGCCGGGCAGGAAGCCCTCGGAGGCCAGGTAGCGGTACGGGTTGAAGTCGGACAGCACCGACTTGCTGTCGGCGCTCTCGTTCATCAGCAGGTTCAGCTGCGTCTCGGCCTCGCGGCGGCGGGCGTTGGCACGGGTGCGGTCGCCCTCGGTGAGGCTGTAGTCCAGGCGCCGCCTGTTCTGCACGTACTGGTCGTGCAGGGCGGCCCGGAACAGGTCGCGCCAGCGGTCGAAGGCGCGGTCGAAGCGCTCGGCGACCGTCCGCACCTTGTCGTCGATCCAGTCGTCGTGCCACCACGTGGTGTCGGCGAAGGACGGGAGCAGCGGGCCGAGGACCCGCAGGGCCGCGTCCACCGTGCGCCGCCGGGCGCCCTCGTCGTACGCCGCGTCCCGGACGTCCGGCAGCAGGCGCAGCGCCGGGTCCGGGCGGTCGCCGTCGTCCGGGTACGACACGTCCAGCACGTCGGGGACGGAGCGACCCAGGCGCAGGCGGGCCTCGGCGATCCAGATGCCCTGGAGGTGGGAGAGGACCAGGTCCTCGTTGGCCAGGTCCAGGCGCGGCGGGGCCACCGCGCCCGCCACCATCCGCCAGGGCTGGCGGAAGTAGTACTGGTCGTGGCTGTTGCCCGTCGCGCAGTACGTCGTCACCAGGGCGGGCTGGCCGCTGCGGCCCGCGCGTCCCGAACGCTGGGCGTAGTTCGCGGGCGTGGGCGGCACATTGCGCATCATCACCGCGTTGAGTTCGGAGATGTCGACGCCCAGTTCCATCGTGGGGGAGCAGTACAGGAGCTTCAGCTCCGCCTCGCGGAAGGCCTTCTCGCGCGCCTCGCGGTCCTCCGGCGACACCTGGGCGGTGTGCTCGCGGGCGTACAGGCCGGACAGGGCGTCGGACGTCTCGCGGTACAGGGTGAGGAAGAACCTGTTGATGCGGGGGCCGTCGCCGCTCTGGTACGTGCGCGTCAGCGGGTCGTGGGCGCCCGACTCGCCCCTGCCGGCCCGCCACACCAGCGACTGGGCGGCCACCCGGTAGCCGGTCGTCGCGGCGGACGACGTCCTGCGGTAGCGGCCGGTGCGCTGCGGCGCCGACTCGACCTCCTTGACCAGGCCCGCCTCGGCCAGCACCGTGAGCAACTGGGAGACGATCAGTTGGAGGTCGCCCTGGTCGAGGTCGCGGAAGGCGCGGTCCGCGCGTCGCAGGTACTTGCCGAACTTCCCGCGGGCCGACAGGAACAGCCCCGACCGGTCCATGCCCGGCCGCGACGGGTGCGGATGGGCGGTGCCCACCCGGGGCTTGTCCGCGGAGGACAGCACCCACGGGTCCACCAGCCGCTCCTCGCTCGCGCGCCGCAGCGAGTCGAAGGCGTCGTCGCGGAAGTAGGACACGTCGATGGCCAGCGAGCGGCGCATCTCGTCCAGCAGGGTCTTGGCGATCTCGGCCCGCAGCGCCGGGTCGGCGTCCCGCAGTGCCCGGTGCGTGCCCTCCCAGCGGTCCTGCTTGGCGGCGACCCACTCCCGGTCCTCGTAGTCGATCTCCAGCAGGCCCGTCTGCTCCAGGTTGGGCATGGTGACGCGCCAGCCGCGTTCCAGGTCGAGGTAGAGCCGGAAGGCGACCACGTCCCGCAGGGTGCGGGCCGCGTTGCGGGCCAGCGACGGCGGCAGGTCGGACTCGCCCGTGTAGTCCAGCGGGGAGACGGCCAGCGCGTTGGTCACCGCCGAGGCCAGCTCCTCGTGGCGCAGGCCGTCCTCACCGGCGTCCAGGGCCGCCCGGTACAGCGCGCCGCGCAACTGGGTGATCTGCACGAAGTCGTTGAAGTGTCCGGCCTGGAGGGAGGCGTCCTGCCGGTTGTCGACGAAGGTGAGGAGCTTGCGGGCCTTCTTGTCGAGGGCTTCCTCCGGTACCGACTTCAGCGAGCGGACGATCGACGCCGAGACCAGCGAGGTCGCGGAGGAACGGCCCTCCTGGTCCAGGGTGGCCAGCTTGGCGAAGTCCCGGCCGCGCGTCTGCTCGTAAGCCACACCGCAGTGCAGGCAGAACAGGAACGGTGACGGGACGAACGCGGCCTTCAGCTCACCCCGGCCCTCGTACCCGAACGGGTCGACGGTGACGGCCCTCGGCACGCGGTCGCGGTAGGCGCGCTTGAGGACCTCCTGGCCCCTGTCGTCCGACTCCAGCCAGGACTCCGGCAGTCGGCGGTCGTCCACCGCGTACTGCGTGTTGGACGGCCACTCCCGCTCGTGGTCGATGTAGAGGTAACCGTCGCCCTGCCGGCCGCCGGTCGCCGAGGTGTCGCGACGGGCCTCGTAGCGCACCGCTCCGTCCTTCTCGGTGCGCCACACTGTCAGGTACTCCTGCCCGCACTCCCGGCAGAACGCCAGCGGCATCAGCAGCTTGCCGCCGCTGCCGGGCTGCTCGAGCTGGTACGAGCGCGTGAGGTGGCGGGACGCCTTGTCCTCCAGGGTGACGTAGACCGTGTCGCCCTTGGACAGGAACTGGTGGAGGCGGAACGCGAACAAGGGGCGCTCGGTGCGCGGGTTGTACGCCTGCGAGCCGGCTTCCAGCGTCTCGCGGATGGCCTGCGCGCACCTCTCCTCGTCCACGCCCGACAGCTCGTGCAGCTCGCGGGCGGCCACCTCCACCTGGGTGGGCGGCCGGCGCACGAGCCGTCCCGTGGCCTCGTCCTCGACCAGGCCGAAGCGGTCCTCGATCCAGCGGGCCAGCGGATCGCGCACGAGAGCGTCGTACGCCCGCGGGGCGGGGGAGGCGAGACGCTCGGCGGGCACGGTGGCGGGCGCCTCGCCGGTCGCACGGACCAGGGTCTCGCCGATGATGTGCTCGGGCCGGACCGTCGTCCCGAAAAGCGTGCTCGCGACCCGTGCGACCTCGCGGCCCCGGTCCTCCAGGGTGCCCTCCGTCGACATGGTGGCCGACGTGCCGATGCACTGGAGGTTCTCGGCCCCGCAGGCCTCGCGGACGCGGCGGATCAGCAGGGCGACGTCGGCACCCTGGCGGCCGCGGTAGGTGTGCAGCTCGTCGAAGACGAGGAACTCCAACCCGCGGGCCATGTGGATCAGACTGTCCCGGTCGTCGGGACGCGTCAGCATCAGCTCCAGCATGACGTAGTTCGTGAGCAGGATGTCCGGCGGGCTCTTGCGGATCCGCTTGCGCGTCTCGTCGTCCTCCTGGCCCGTGTAACGGGCGAAGGTGACGGGCTCGGCGCCCTCGCCGTAGCCGTCCTGGAGGTACTTCCTCAACTCCTCCCGCTGGCTGTTGGCGAGTGCGTTCATCGGGTACACGATGATCGCGCGGACGCGCTTGGGAGCGTTCGGGCCTTCCTCGTCACGCTGGTGCAGCACCCGGTTGACGATCGGGACGATGTAGGAGAGCGACTTGCCGGAGCCGGTGCCGGTCGTCAGGACGTACGAGGCGCCGGACGCGGCGGCGTCGATGGCGTCCCGCTGGTGCTTGTGCAAGGTGAGCGGACGGCCGTCGCACACGGTGCCGCCCCTCGTCTTCTTCGCCTGGAAGACACGCGCGCACTCCGGGTGCAGGATCTTCTGCTGGGCCAGCTCCACCACGGAGCCGCCGCCCTGGAAGAAGGGGTTGATCGACAGCCACGGGTTCGGCCACTGCGACTTCCCGTCGAGGTCCTTGGCGACGTACGCCTTGACGCGCTCGTCACGGATGACGGTGCCGCCCTCGGTGAAGGAGCGGTACTCGCGGATCAGGGCCTGGTGGACGCCGAAGACGTCCATGGCCAGGCCGGACGCGGTCACCGGGGCCGGCTGTCCCTGGTCGGGAACCGGCGCAGGGGCGGCGGCGCGCAGGGGGAGCGTCGGGTCCAGCTCGCGTCGGTTGGGCACGAGGCACGTCTCCCCGGCCGGCACCGCGAGGGGGAGCAGCGCGTCGCGCACCGCGACGGCGTCGGCCGGCCGGTCGGCGGGATCCTTGGCCAGCAGCCGGTCCACGAGCCGGGCCAGCTCCGCGGGGATCCCGTCGCGGATGCGGCGGATGGGCGCCGGTTCCTGATGGACGTGCCGTTCGGCGAGCTCGTACGCGGACTCGCTCGTGAACGGCGGAACGCCGACGAGCATCTCGTACAGCACACAGCCCAGCGCGTAGAGGTCGGCGGCCTGCGTCACCTGCTTCGCCTGGCACTGCTCGGGCGCCATGTAGCGGGCCGTGCCCACACTGACGCCGGTGCTGGTCAGCCGGGTCTGATCGGGGTCGTCGACGATGCTGCCCATGCCGAAGTCGAGGACCTTCACCGTCCCACCGCGTGTGAGCATGACGTTGGCGGGCTTCAGGTCGCGGTGGACGACGCCTTGGGCGTGGGCGGCGGCGAGTCCGGCGGCGATCTGGGCGGCGATGGCGGCGGCCCAGGGGATCGGGAGCTGGGACTCCCCTTCGATGAGGTCGCGCAGCGACCCGCCGTCCAGGAACTCCATCGCCAGGTAGGGCAGGTCGTCGCAGTCCGCGGCGATCCCGCCCGCGACGAGCCTGGTGAGGTTCGGATGGTCCAGCAGCCGCATGATGTCCACTTCGCGGGCGAAGCGCTCCACGGCCTTCGCGTCGCTGCCGGTGTCGATACGGGCACCGGTACGGCGGCGGAGGATCGTCTTGACGGCGACGGTGCGTTCGGAGGCTTCCTCGGGAGCCCGCAGGTCCTCGGCCTGGTGGACCTCCCCCATGTTCCCCCTGCCGATGACGCGTCCGATGCGGAACCTGCCGTCGACGAGCTCGTGGGTCACTGCCGCTCCTCTGCTCTCTGCACGCGTCCCACCGTCCCCGGGGTGAACGCGCCCCCCTTCTGCACCTGCCGCGAGGCCCATCGTCTCAGAACAGAGGGCGACGCGACCGTCACAGTACACGCAGACCTGTGGATTCGGCAGGGAAATCCATGTTGACGTTGTTAACGAACCGATGGAAGTTGTCCGTGCCGGCGCTCGGACCAGTCGGCGTGACTCGCTCCGAGACGGCGCGGCCGACCACTGCGGTGGAATTCCGGATGCCGCCGAGGTGCTGGGGGAGGAGGGGGCGGGCGCGCGCAGGGCGCCACCGGAGATGTCCCGGTTCACGACGGCGGAGCGGTCCGACCTGTACGGGGCGGTGCTGAACGCCTTCGGACTGGCCGGCGAGCACCTGGAGAGGGCGCTGGGGCTCGACGACGTGCGCGAGCGGATGCGGACGGCGGGGTGGCCGGCCGCGGTCGAGGACGACGAGCTGCGTGACCTACTGAAGAAGCTCGTGGACTGGGGGCTCCTGGACCGGGTCCACAACCACGCCGAGGACTACCGCACGGCCGAGGAGTACGAGCGGCGCAACCTGCAGTACTCGCCGACCCGTCGGGGTGAGGCGGCGCTCGCCGGGGTGCGGCACGCGCTGGAGGTGCTCGCCTCGACGGGGGCGTTGCAGACGGCCGTGCTGGAGGCGCGAGTCACGGCGCCGCTCCTCCAGCGCCGTACAGGACTTCCGTGAGCTGGCGCGCTGGTTCGCCGCCGCGCCCGGGGAGGAGGACCTGCACCGGCTGTGGTCGGCGGCCTTCGGCCTGGGCTCGGCACGCCACGCCCACCTCGCCCACCCCGGCCCGGAGTCGATTCCCTCGGCCCTGTCGTGGTCCCAGACCCCGCCGGTCGAGGTGTCGGCGCTGCTGCGGACCAGCGGAAGGACGGAGCGGTTCACCCGCCGGTTCACTGGCCGGCGTAGTCCTCGACCAGCGTGGCGATGAGTGTGCGCAGGGCATCGGCTCGGTGCCGGTCCTCGTGCTGGACGCGCAGGGCTCCGTCGGTGGCGCGGAGCCGGGCCAGGGCGGCCGGTTCCCGGTCCCTCACCTCGTGGAGCAGGGGCTCGGTGAGCAGCTCCAGGCACTCGGTGAGCAGGCGGCGGGTGGCGGGGGAGGGCGGAGCGGGGTCGGGGGCGGCGTACCCGTTGGTCACGTACCGGGTGGGGTCGGTGAGGCTCCAGCCGACGACGGTGCCGTGCTGGACGAGGAGCGCCACGTCGGGGGCGATGCCGATCCGGGCGTCCAGCGGCTCGTCGAGGACGTCGAGGTCGCGCAGGCAGGTCAGCACGGCGGCCTCGGGAGCGAGGCAGAGAACCGTGGTCGTCTCCAGGTGGAAGTCCCGGACCTCGTCCGCGTGAAGCCCCCCCGGGCGGGCGGGAGGCGCGACGGGGACGCGGGCGCGGTCCTCGGCCGCGGCCAGCTCACCGGCCAGCTGGAACTCGGCGCCGACCAGGTCCCACCCGGCCCGGTCGAACCGGAGCACGTCGGGGGTGTCCCACAGCCACGGCCCGCTGCCGAAGGAATTCAGCAGGAAGCGCTCGCGCTCCTCCACGTCCGCGTACCGGGCGATGCGTACGCAGAAGTCCCTGAAGTCGAGGCGCGGGGTGATGTCCAGTGGGTCGCCCGTCACCGTCGCGGTCCAGCCGTCGTCAAAGGTGAGTCTCATGGTGGATGCCGCCTCATCGGATCTGCACTGCCGGGGCCATGTAGCCGTTCTTGGCCGGAATCCCGCCTTCCACAATATCCTTGTGGGTGATCGGCCCTCCGGGGTCGGTGGGCAGGCCGCCAAGTGCCTTCGCCCCGGAGTCGCCCTTGATACCCGACGGGCCGTATGCCGTGATGACGTCGCCCGCTCCGGCGCCGCCCCCCTTCGTGATCACGACATCCTCACCCTGCTGGAAAATCAGGTTTCCGCTGCCCGCCGTCGAGTGGTACACCGCGTCCGGCTTCTTGAGGATTTCAAGGACCCGTTCGTCACTGAAGGCGTGGGCGGAATCCGCGTGGTAGTTGCCGGACTTCCTCATCCGGTCCCCCTGAGCCCTCTCGATGACCTCGTCCGCGGTCTGGACGGCCTTCTCCCTGGCCTGCTGGGCCTTCTCCTCCTTCGTGTACTTGGGCATGAGCCCCAGCGGGTCGCACGTCGTGTACGGGTTGTCCACGTAGCCGACGGGGTTCGGCGCGGGAGCCAGCCCGAGCGGGTCCGGGGAGGCGTAGCGGCCGGTCTCCGGATCGTAGTGGCGGAAGCAGTTGTGGTGGAGGCCGGTCTCGGGGTCGTAGTACTGGCCGGGGAAGCGGAGCGGGGTGTAGGCGCTGCTGTCGCGGGCCCAGGCGGTGGTTCAGACGGTCGCTGACCTGCTGCTCCGCCGAGCCGACGCACCGGATAGGCGAGTCCGGCTCGTGCGCGCTGCAAAGTGCCGACACGTGCATCGTGTTGATCACGATCCGGTACGCAAGTGCCGTCGTCGCGGGTCCGCGGGAAGATCGCTCGGCCGCACCGGTTTTCCGTCGCCCGTCGACCCACGGTCCTGTTCGATGGAAGACGCGTTCTCGGAGACTCAACGGTTTTCA
Organism: Streptomyces somaliensis DSM 40738; assembly: GCA_012396115.1. GTDB lineage: Bacteria > Actinomycetota > Actinomycetes > Streptomycetales > Streptomycetaceae > Streptomyces > Streptomyces somaliensis. The sequence continues at coordinate 35,583 of JAAXOU010000003.1, forward strand.
CCCAATCCCCCCCGAGCCTTCACCGGCGCGCCTATTCTGTTGTCCCATCGAGGCATCACCATCCGGGGGGGATCGTGTCCGACGTGTTCAGGTCCAAGCCTGCGCTCAAGCGCTGTGTCGTGTGCCGCCTGCCGGTGGCCAGGAAGAAGCTTGTCTTCACCCCGGGTGGACAGCCGGCGCACCGCGCCTGCCGGTCGACCACGGGCCGATCGTCGACCCGTCCGGCGGCTCCGGCCGGTCCCACCCGGGCACCGCAAGACATCAGCCGCGCCGAACTCCTCAAGCAGATCGAAGCGTTGCGGAAGCGCGACGCGAAAATGAAGCCGCGCACCGCGAAGGTGCAGCCCGTCGACCGCCCCAGGCCGCCGACAGCGCCGCACCGGGGCAAGCGGCCGGTCGCCTCGTCCCAGCCGTACTACGGCGTGGAGATGAAGTTCATCGACGGCCGGTGGGTACAGATGCACCCCGACTCCGAATAGTGGTCGCCCCCGGGACGTACGAGGCCGCCCCCATGTCGCGGCACAGCGCTTCTCGTAGAGATGCTCGTGCGGCAAGGGCAAGGGCAAGGGCAAGGGCAAGGGCAAGGGCTCCGGGTGCCGCCGCCTGCTGTCTGGACGGCTGACCGCCGGATGCGGCGTACGGGTATCCGGCCGCGCGGGCACGCCGACCTGTTCACGTCGTTTCCCGTCGGCCGAGGACAGGGGGGCGGCGTGGGGGGACACACCAGGGTCGACCCCGATTGAGCGACGTGCCGACGGGGCGCAGCCCGCCCGCCGGCTCCTCCCAGGGCCTGCCCCGTGTACTCGACGCCGGGCCGGCCCGCGCCCCGCTGCTTTGCCACCTACTTGTTTCTTGGTCCTTGCACTGATCGATTGCAGGTGCGGTCTCATCCGGACGTGATCAGCCGATGTCCGGATCGTCGGCCTCTTCGAGGAGACGGGCCGCAAGGTCGTCGGCCCACTCCACGGCCCAGGAACGGAGAGCGGTGATGGTGGCGTCATCGAGTCCGTAGGCGGCGAAGGCTTCGTCGTCGGTCCACTCGGCGCCCGTGAGGTTCGCCTGCAAGTCCTCGCGCTCGAAGCGGCCGCGGGCGTGGCGGCGGCCGAACTCCTCGAGCTCGGCACTGGACCAGTGGCGGGAGGCTGCGAACACGTCGATCAGGTCGCGGGGTGCTCCGCGGTCGGCGAGGGCGCGGACCTTGGTCCCGATCACATCCTCCTCCGCGAGGACGGGCCCGTACGGGCTCTGGGCGACCGGCCGCCAGAAGACCTCCTTGAGGATGTCGACTTCGCATTCCTGTCCGGTGGCCGGGTCGGTCACGGTGAAGCGGGCGGACAGCGGGGCGGTCTCCAACGCGTGCACCTTCCAGCCGCGGGATTCCAGGCCGACGCGGAGCGTGGCGGAGATCTCGGCCATGGGTGCCGGGTTCTCGGTGGCGACATCGAGAGCCCGGCTCGGGCGGTTCACGAGGCGGTGCGCTCGCACGGCGTACCCGCCGGTGAGAACCAGTGGGTACGGGAACCGAGTGCGATCACGTCCGCCAGGAGCCGCGTGTGCAGCTCCGGCATGTCCGTCACGCGGCTGTCCGGGTGCGGGATGCGAGCTGGGGAAAGGCGTCCTCCCACACGGTGCGCACGGTGCGGCCGACGAGTGTGCGCAGCACCGGCCACAGCCGGAGAAGCAGATCCCGGTTGAGGTAGCGGGGCAGGTCGTCACGTAGACCTTCGTGCAGGACGGTGCGGTAGAGGCCCATGCGCTGGCGAGGCTTGCCCAGGTCGTACGAGGTCATCCCGGACCAGGCCATGTGCAGCGGTAGCTCCACGACACCACGGGTCGGCCCTTGCAACCCGTCCAGCGACTCCGGCAGACGGAGCCGGAACTTCTCCCGGTACAGCGCGAGGTCCTCGGCATCCGCGCCCGGGAGTCCCCTCGGCGCGGGTGCACGATGCCGTGAGCTGGATGCCATGAGTCCATTATGGCGGCCGGGGAAGTGGCGCGGGTCACCATGAGCGAGAAGGCGCCCGGAGTGGACGGAGCCTGTCGGGGGGCCGGTCGTGGCAGCCCGGTCTGCCGCGGGCAGGCGGGGACGGGCCGACAGCTGTGGCGCTCGTTTGGCGCTCCGGGCGCCCGCACGCAGGGTGGCAGGCCGAGAAAGCGGCTCTGAGCTGGCTTTTCCGTAGCTCGCTCAGGCCGACGTCTTCCCGATGACGCACCACGTGGAGCGTGTGGCGATCCTCGTACCGGCGCCGGCCGCCGTCCTGCGGGCGCGATGGAGCAGACGGGACGATCCGCCCACGCTGCCGGCGCGGCCCCGGCGCGGCCCCGGCGCGACCAGGCACGTCGCGCACACGGAAGAACGCTGTAGGCGACGGGTGCACGGGTGTCGGCGGGGTGGAGCGTGACGGTCGGCGCGGGGGGCGCGTTGGCCGGGGGAGGGGGTACGAGGATGAGTGAACCCACGCGCCCGGCGGGCCAGGTCTCCGGCGGCGGAGAAGGCGGGGCCGACGAACGGCACCCGGAACCGGACGTGAACTCCGGCGTCCTGCGGGTCTTCGGGCGCCAGTTGAAGCGGTTCCGGCTGAGGGCGGGGCTGGAACGGCCCGAGTTCGGCTCCATGACGGGCTACTCGGTCCCCACCATCGCCGCGTACGAGCAGGGCCGCCGGGTGCCCCCGCCGAGGTTCATCGACCGGGCGGACGAGGTGCTGGACGCGGGCGGCGTCCTCCAGGAGATGAAGGAGGAGGTGGCACGCGCCCAGTACCCGGCGTTCTTCCGGGACGCGGCCCGGCTGGAGGGGGAGGCGGTGGAGCTGCACGTGTACGCGAACCAGGCGGTGCCCGGGCTGCTCCAGACCGAGGAGTACATGCGGGCGGTCTTCGGCATGTGGCGTCCGCTGCTGGACGAGGAGACGCTGGAGCAACGAGTCGCGGCCCGTCTCGCACGCCAGCACGTCTTCGAGCGCAGGCCCGCGCCTCTGCTGAGCTTCGTCATCGATGAGGCGGTCGTGCGCCGACCGCTGGGCGGCCGGTCGGTCATGTGCGGCCAGTTGGAACACCTGTTGCTCATCGGTGCCCTCCGCAACGTCGAGATCCAGATCATGCCGCTCGACCGGGAGGACAACGCTGGGGTGGACGGTCCTTTCACCTTGCCGAATCGCGTCGGAGGCGATCAAGTGGCCTACCTGGAAGCCCAGGGACGCAGCACAATGGTCAGCGACCGGCGGGAAGTCCAGGGAATCGCGTCGCGCTACGGCATCATCCGTGCGCAGGCTCTCACTCCGCGCGAGTCGCTGGCCTTCGTTGAGAAGCTGCTTGGAGAGGTGTGAAGGTGAACGAGACCCCGGGTGCGGCGGGCGACCTGCTCTGGCGCAAGAGCAGTTACAGCGGTGGTGCTGGAGGAGAGTGCGTCGAGGTAGCCGACTGCGTCCAGACCGTCCACGTCCGTGACTCCAAGGACACGAGCCGACCGGCCCTCTCAGTGGGTGCTCCCGCGTGGGGGGCGTTCGTCGGTTTCGCCGCGCGGTAGGCGGTAGGGCTCTGCGCCCGGTCCCGCGCCGGGGCGGAGTCGTGTCCGGCCCGGTCAATCGGCTGTGTCCTCATTCCGCCGGGGGCGGGTGGAGCCCGGTGCCCGGTGGTCTCCGCAGCCGGTAGCAGCCCGTTTCCCTCCCTCGTGCACCGCGTCGTCGATCGGGCAGGTGCGCAGGGCCGGACGTGTGGGCCGGGCGTGTGGACAGGGCGTGCGGGCCGGGCGACGGAGGCCCGGCAGGGCAGGGCGGACGGACCGGAGGCCCGGCGCCGTACCCGGGATGGAACTCCCCCCGCGCCGGGCGGAGAACCCGGGAGTGCCGCGGGAGCCGTCCGCACGGGCTCCGAGACGGCCGGGCGCCCTGGGTGCCTTCGGAGTTCCAGAGGACTCCGGTGCGCCCACGCGGGGACGTTCCGTGGCGGGCTCACCGGCGATTCCGCGGGTCACCGGGCCTGGGCCGGACCGGTGTGCGGCGGAGGTCCGGGGACGGCGCGGGCGGCCGGGCCGCCCCTGCGCCGGGCCCGGTCCGCTCAGCGCTTCTTGCGGGTCAGGAAGAGGGTGACCGCCGAGGCGAGGGCGATCGTACCGCTGACGGCGCTGACGGCGGTCTGCTTGCCGCCCTGGAAGGCGAAGGTGGAGTAGGCGTTGGCGGCGAGGGCCACCACGAGCAGGATCCAGAGGAGGATCTTCATGACCGTTTCTTTCGTCGGGCGAAGGGCCGATGCCCTCGTGGGCAGTACGGTGCCCGGGCTCGCAGCATCGAACGAGGCGGCGCCGTAACGGGGTTGTGGTGCAGCACGCTACACCACCCCTCTGACGACGCTCACGCCGTCCGCCCCGGGACCGGTGGTCGGCCCACCTGCGGGAAGACAGGGGAGGGTCACCACCGCACGGCTGGTGTCCACGTTCCCGGAATGTTGCGGGTGTTTCAGGTGGTTCGGGTGTTGCGAGCGCTGCGAGCACTGCGGGCGGTCGGGTTCGCGTGCCGTACGCCGGCACGTCCGGGAGCGGTGCGGACACCTGCGTACCCGCTCGATGGAGTGTCAATCCCCGTGCCGGAGGCGGAAAAGCGGTCCGGTGTTCCGATCGGGGCCCGTTTGTGAGGAAGGCCACCCCCCTTGTGCGAGGGGGGGATTGCCCCACCCCTGACGGGGGAGTCCACCCCTCCCCGGCGTGGTGCCGCCCCGGTGCTCCCGCCCCGCGGACGCATCCCGGCGGGGTGGCGCTTTTCCACAGCCCCGATCGGCGTTTTCGGCCGGGGCCGCGACGGGGCGGGCTCCGGGAGCCGGCTCCGTACCGGGTGTTCTCCGAGGTCCCGGGCCGTAGAGCGCGTCCGGCGCGCCGGACGCCCGTGAACTGCGCCTTCCCCGCCGACGGGGGTCCTCACCCGTTCCGGTGGCGTGCGGCGCGGGGTGTGCGGGGGTGTTCGACCCGGTGGGACGGGGCCTCCGGCCCACCCCTCCCGGGTCGTTCCGGAGGGGGGCGAGCATGGTCGTTTCTGCGCGTGTAGCGCGGCTTTGACCTGGAGTTTTCGGTTTGAGCTGGGACTCCTTGAGATTGCCGACGGTATCGATGAGTCTGTGACCGAAAGTCAGGCTGGCCCTACGAAAGAGGTAGAGCCAGCTATCCCTAAGCGGCTGATTCGATGGTTCAGACCGCACGGCACTCTCGAACGGGGGTACGAGAGCATGGATGTCGGCATCCTCTCCGGCATGGTGAACGAACTGGTTCGTGACCACCGGATACCCGGGGCCCAGCTGTCCTTGTACAGCGAGGGCACGCTGTGGGAGGTGTGCACCGGCGTCGAGCGGATCGGCTCCGACGTGCCGGTGTCCGTCAAGTCCCGCTTCGCCTACGGCTCGGTGAGCAAGGTCTTCACGGCCGCGCTCGTCATGCAGCTGGTCGAGGAGGGCGAGGTGGAACTCGACACTCCCGTCATGGAAGTCCTCGCGGACATCGCGGGGCACACGGCGGTGCCCGCGGACCACCCGATGCACCAGGTGACGCTCCGCCAGCTGCTGAGCCACACCGCCGGGCTCGTGTCCGACCACGAGGGAGCCCCGCTGCGCTCCCCCTCCCTGCGCCGCTACTTCGAGTCCGTCGTGCGCGACGGCCACTTCGGCGTGCCCGGCACCGCCTTCTCCTACTCGAACACCGGCTACGCCGTGGCCGCGTACGTCATCGAGGTGCTCACCGGGCAGAGCTGGTGGGACTCGCTGGAGTCGTACCTGGCGGGCCCGACCGGGCTGGACCTCGCGTTCATCGAGGACCCGCGCCCGGGCCGCGGACCGGGCGCCGCCGTGAGCGGCCACGCCGTGAACGCGCGGACCGGCCGCACCGAACCCGTGGACTTCTACTGCGAGTCGACGCTGGCCGCCGCCGGAGGCATCGCGGGCAGCGCCACCGACCTGGTGCGCTTCGGCCGGGCGTTCCTCGGCGCGGGCCACGAGGCCCTGGACACCGACATCGCCGACCCCGACGTGCTGGCGGTGATGGGCCACGCCGTGCCGGCCGCCGAGCCGTTCGGCCTGGCCGCGGGATGGGGCGCCGGCTGGGGCCTCTACCCCGCCGGGGAGAGCCTGTGGCTCGGCCACGACGGCACCCTCGACGGCGGCTCCTGCAACGTCCGCGTCGACCAGGCCAGCGGCACCGCCCTCGCCTTCACCACCAACTCCACCACCGGCCTGGCCGCCTGGTTCGACCTCGTCGGCGAGCTGGACCGCGCCTTCGGCCTGCGCGTCGGCCACTACGAGCAGCCCGCTCCCGCGGGCCGTCCGTGCGACGAGGCCGCCGCGCTCGCCGGCGAGTTCGTCAACGGCGAACTCGCCATCCGCGTGTCCCCCGAGGGGAACGGCGGCAGGCTGCGCCTGGAAGCGGACAACGGCGTCTCCGGGACGCTCACCGTCGGCTCCGACCTCATCTTCAGCGTGCGCGCCGCCGACCAGGGCGACGTGCTGTTCAGCGGCCGTTTCCTCAGCTCCCGGAAGGGCCGTCCGGCCGACCTGATGCAGTACAACGGCCGGACCCTGCGCCGGGCGAGCCGGATCTGCCAGGCCGCCTGACCTCCGGTCACAACCCCCCTCAGTCCTTCCTTGTGCCGCCGGCCCGGCCGGCGGCACGGCCCTGCCCTCACGTGGAGCCGCACCGGCGTGCGGCTGCTCGGCTCGCGCCGGACCGGTACCGCGGCGCGTGCAGCTCTCGAAGGAGTAGCAACCGTGGTTTCTGCCCAGCACGCGGAGGACCGGACGCTCCCGGCCCTGTTCGGTGCACAGGTGACCCACCGCCCCGACGCGACCGCGCTGGCGGCCGAATCCGGGTCCATGAGCTACGCCGAGCTGGACGTGCGCACGGCGCGGGCGGCCGCCGTGCTGCACGGCCGCGGGGTGCGGCGCGGGACGCCGGTCGGCGTGTGCCTGGAGCGCGGCACCGCACTGGTGGTGTCGATGCTCGCCGTCATGCGGGCGGGCGGCGTGTACGTGCCGCTGGACCCGGCCTACCCCGCGGAGCGGCTGCGCTACATGGCCGACGACTCCGGGATCGACCTGGTGATCACCCAGCCGTCCGTCGCCGAGCGGGTGCCGGACGGACCGCGGCGGCTGCTCCTGGCGGACCTGGACGACGCGGCGCCGGCCGACGCGCCCGCCGCGGAGCTGGGCCCCGACGACGCCGCGTACATGATCTACACCTCGGGTTCCACCGGCCGTCCCAAGGGCGTCGTCGTCACCCACCGCGGCATCGCCGACCTGGCCCGCACCCAGCGCGAGCGGATGGAGGTCACGCCCGACTCCCGGGTGCTCCAGTTCGCCTCGCCCAGCTTCGACGCGGCCGTCTTCGAGGTCACCAAGTCGCTGCTGAACGGCGCCACCCTCGTCGTACCCGACCGCGGCGGACTGGCCGGCGCCGAGCTGACCCGGGTCCTGAGGGACTTCGGAATCACCCACGCGACGCTGCCCCCCGCCGTGCTGCCCACCATGGACCCCGAGGACCTGCCCGGCCTCACCGCCCTGATGGTGGCCGGCGAGGCGTGCCCGGGCGAGCTGGTCGACCTGTGGTCGCGCGGCCGCCGCATGTACAACGGCTACGGCCCGACCGAGTCCACCGTCTGCGCCACCATGAGCGCCCCGATGAGCGGCGGCGGCACCCCGCCGCTCGGCACCTCCGTCGAGGGCACCGAGGTGTACGTCCTGGACGGCCGTCTGCGGCCCGTCCCGGCGGGCGCCACCGGTGAGCTGTACATCGCCGGCGAGGGACTGGCCCGCGGCTACCGGGGCCGCCCCGACCTCACGGCGGAACGCTTCGTCGCCGACCCCCACGGCGCGCCCGGCACCCGCATGTACCGCACCGGCGACCTGGTGCGGCGCACCGACGACGGCGAACTGGAGTTCGCCGGCCGGGTCGACGACCAGGTCAAGCTGCGCGGCTTCCGCATCGAGCTCGGCGAGGTCGAAGCCGCCGCCATGCGGCTGCCCGGCATCGCCCACGCCGTCGCCCTGGTCCGGGAGGACCGCCCGGGCGACCGCCGCCTGGTGGCGTACGCCGTCCCGGACGACACGACCGACGCGCCCACGCCCTCCGCGGTCCGCGCCGCCCTGAGGCGCGAGCTGCCCGAGTACATGGTGCCGTCGGCCGTCGTCACGCTGGAGGCGCTGCCGCTCACCGTCAACGGCAAGATCGACCGCGCCGCGCTGCCCGAACCGTCCCCCGCCCAGCTGGTCGGGGAGTACGTCGCCCCCCGCGACACCACCGAGGAGGCCGTCGCCGAGGTGTTCGCCGAGGTCCTGGGCGTGGCCCGGGTCGGCGTCCACGACGACTTCTTCGACCTCGGCGGCGACTCCATCCGCGCCGTCCACGCCCTGTCGCGCATCGAGGCGCGGCTGGGGGTCAAGGCCGCGCGGCGCGCCCTGTTCGCCCACCCCACCGTCGCCGAACTCGCCGCCGAGGGCCTGACCGCCGCCTCCGCCGACGACGGCATACCGCGCGCCGACCGCGACCGCCCGCTGCCGCTGTCCTCCGCGCAGCGCCGCCTGTGGTTCCTCGACCGGTACGAGGGCGGCTCCACCGAGTACTACACCGGCAGCGCCTACCGGCTGGCCGGCGCCCTCGACGTGCCGGCGCTGCGCACCGCCCTGCGCGGGCTGGTCGCCCGGCACGAGTCCCTGCGGACCACCTTCCACGAGGAGGACGGCCACCCGGTCCAGCGGGTGCACGCCCCCGGCGACGCCCCGCTCGCCCTCGACGAGAAGGACCTGTCGGCCCTGTCCGGCGCCGACCGCGAGGAGGCGCTGTCCGCGCTGCTGCTCGCCGAGGTGGAGACGCCGTTCGACCTCGCGGCCGGTCCGCTGCTGCGGGCGGTGCTGGTGCGGTTCGCCGACGACGACCACGTCCTGGTCCTGAGCACCCACCACATCGTCAGCGACGGCTGGTCACTGGACGTGCTGACCCGGGACCTCGCGGCGCTCTACCGGGCCGCGATCGACCCGCGGGCGACCGCGCCGGCCGAACTGGAGGTGCAGTACGCCGACTTCGCCGCCTGGGAGCAGAACGGCTGGGACCGCGCCGCCGTCGCGGACCGCTTCGCCTACTGGGAGCGGCAGCTGGACGAGGTGCAGCCGCTCGCGCTGCCCACCGACCGGCCGCGCCCCGAGGTCCGCACCACCAGGGGCGCGGTGCACCGCTTCGAGCTGACCGCCGCCGAGACCGAGGCCCTGAAGGAGCTGGGCCGAGGCCGGGGCGCGACCCTCTTCATGACGCTCACCGCGATGACCCAGCTGCTGCTGGCGACCGCGTCCGGCACCCGCGACGTGGCCCTGGGCGTCGCCTCGGCGGGCCGGGACCACCAGCAGACCGACGACCTGGTCGGCTTCTTCGTCAACCCCGTCGTCATCCGCTCCCGGCCGCGCACCACGGACACCGTGGCGTCCTTCCTCGACGAGGTGCGCACCACCGTGCGGGACGCCTTCGACCACGAACTCCCCTTCGACCGGCTGGTCGAGGAACTGGTCACCGAGCGCGACCCCGGCCGCACCCCGCTGTTCCAGGCCATGATGGTGCTCCAGAACACCCTTCCCCAGCGGGTCGAGCTGCCCGGCCTCGACGTCTCCGAGGTGCTGCTCCCGCGCACCCGCTCGCTGTTCGACCTGGTCGTGGAGTACGAGGAGCGCGACGGCGCCCTGCGGGTCGCCCTGGAGTACAACACCGAGCTGTTCGAGGAGGCGTCGGCCCGGCGCCTCGGCGAGCGGCTGCGCCGCCTCGTCGCCACCGCCACCGCGCAGCCGCGGCTGCCCCTGGCCGCCCTCGACCTGCTGTCGCCCGACGAGCGGGACCGGCTCGCGCAGTGGTCCGGCGACGCCCCGCGGGACACCGTGCCGGGCGTTCCCGAGCGGTTCGCCGAGATCGCCGCGAGGACGCCCGACGCGACCGCCCTCGTCGGCACCGCCGAGCAGCTCACCTACGCCGAACTCGACTCCCGCACCGACGCCCTGGCCCGCCGCCTGCGCGCCGCGGGGGTGCGGGCCGAGGCACCGGTCGTGCTCGTCCTCGAACGCGGCGTGCAGGTCGTGGTGTCCATGCTCGCCGTGCTGCGCGCGGGCGGCGCCTACGCACCGGCGCACTCCGGGTACCCCGTGGACCGGGTCCGGGCGCTGATCGAGCAGGCCGGAGCGGTCTGCGTGATCACCGACGAGGCGTCGAGGGACCGGGTCCCGCAGGACACCGGACTGCCCCTGATCGTCCTCGACGAGGCCGGCAGGCCGACCTCCGAGGGCCCGGGCGAACCGCTCGACGGACCCGCCACGCACCACCCCGACCAGCTCGCCTACCTCATGTTCACCTCGGGTTCCACCGGCACCCCGAAGGGCGTCGGCGTCACCCACGACGACATCACCCGGCTCGCCCTCGACAGCCGCTGGCGCGACGGCCGCCACGAGCGGACGCTGTTCCACTCCTCGCACGCCTTCGACGCGGCGACCTTCGAGATCTGGGTGCCGCTGCTGAACGGCGGCAGCGTGGTCGTCGCCCCGCCGGAGCACCTCGACGCCGAGGCGTTCGGCGCGCTGGTCGACGCCCGGGGCGTCCAGTCGACGTTCGTCACCACCTCGCTGTTCAACCTGTACGCCAACCAGCTGCCGGAGTGCTTCTCCGGGATGCGCGCGGTGATCACCGGCGGCGAGGCCGCGAGCGTGCAGGCCGTCCGCAAGGTCGCCGACGCCTGCCCGGACCTGATGGTCCTCAACGGCTACGGGCCCACCGAGACCACCACCTTCGCCACCGTCCACGCCTACACGCCGAGCGAGCGCGACGCGAAGACGCTGCCCATCGGCACCCCCCTCGACGACACCCGGGCCCTGGTCCTGGACGCCTTCCTGCGGCCGGTGCCGGCCGGGGTCACCGGCGAGCTGTACATCGGCGGCGCCGGACTGGCCCGCGGCTACTGGGAGCGCCCCGACCTGACCGCGGAGCGGTTCGTCGCCCACCCGACCGCGCCCGGGGAGCGCCTCTACCGCACCGGCGACCTGGTGCGCTGGACGCCCGCCGGCGCACTGGAGTACGTGGGCCGCGTCGACGCCCAGGTGAAGATCCGCGGCTTCCGCATCGAACTCGGCGAGATCGAGGCCGCGCTGCTGCGGCTCCCGGAGATCGGCGAGGCGACGGTCGTGGTGCACGGCACCGAGGCCGGCGGCAAGCGGATCATCGCCTACGTCGTGCCGGAGCGGGACCTGGACACCCCCCTGGACCTCGAGGGCTGCCGGGCCCGGCTGGCCGAGCGGCTCCCCGAGTACATGGTCCCCGCGGCCCTGATCCCCCTCGACGCCATGCCGCTGAACAGCAACGGCAAGGTCGACCGGCGCGCCCTGCCCGCCCCCGCCCCCGAACTGACGGCCGGCGCCGCGTACGTCGCTCCGCGCGACGCGGTGGAGCGGACGCTGGCGGAGGTGTTCGCGTCGGTGCTGGGTGTCGAGCGGGTGGGGGTGCACGACAACTTCTTCGACCTGGGCGGCGACTCGATCCTG
>JAAXOU010000030.1 GCA_012396115.1 Streptomyces somaliensis DSM 40738
CGGACCGATGACGCTGCCGGACTCCACGCCCGACCTGACCGAGCTGCTGCCGCAGTGGCTGGCCGCCGCCCGCGCGCACGGCTACCGCGCCCCCGCGGCGGTCCTGCCCGCGCTGCTGGACGCGGCCCGCGCCCGTACCGATCTGCGGCAGCAGGCGCTGGAGTTCGGCGGGCCGCGCGCCCGGTGGCTGGCCGCGTTCAACCCGGAGTGGGGGTTCGCCCTGCGCGGCGCGCACGGCGGCGGGGCGGGGCTGCCCGGTCCCGACGACGCCGAGGGCGTGCGGCGGCTGTGGGAGGAGGGCCTGCTCGCCGAGCGGACCGCCCTGCTGACCGCCGTACGGGCGCACGACCCGGCGGCGGCGCCGGACCTGCTGGCGTCGACGTGGGCGGCGGAGCGCGCCGAGGACCGGGCGGCGTTCCTGGACCTGTTGCGGACGGGCCTGTCGGCGGCCGACGAGGAGTTCCTCGAAGGGGCCCTGTCGGACCGCAGCCGCAACGTCCGGTCCACGGCCGCGGAGCTGCTGTCCGCGCTGCCCGGGTCGGCGTTCGCCGCGCGGATGGCCGCGCGGGCCGCCTCGTGCGTCGGCCTGGACCGCCGCACCGGGCGGCGGGCCGTGATCACGGTGGAGGCGCCGCGGGAATGCGATGCGGGGATGCAGCGCGACGGCGTCGTACCGCAGCCGCCCCCGGGCCTGGGCCGGCGGTCCTGGTGGCTCGGCCAGCTGGTGGAGGCCGCCCCGCTGGACCTGTGGCGGGAGCGGCTCGGCGGGCGGACCCCGCAGGAGATCGTCGCGCTGCCGGTGGCCGACGACCTGCGCGACGAACTGCACGCCGCGTGGTGCAGGGCGGCGGTCCGGCAGCGGGACGCGGCGTGGTCGCGGGCGCTGCTCGGCTCCGCGTCGGCGTCGCCCGCGACCGGGCCGGGGCCCTCGTCGTCGGCGGCGCTGCTGTCGGCGCTGCCGCACGGGGAGCGGGCCGAGTGGGTCGCGGCGTTCATCGCGGCGCACGGCCTGCCGGATGCGTTCCAGCTGCTCGCGGTGTGCACGGTGCCGTGGTCCGAAGTGCTGGGGCGGGCCGTGGTCGACGCGCTGGACATCGCCCGGGAGGCCGGCGGCTACCCGTGGAGCTTCAGCGGGGTGATGGGGCTGGCGGAGCGGTGCCTCGACCCCCGTGAGGCGGACCGGCTGGAGGTGCTGACGGCCGCGTCCGAGGAGGGGGCGGACTCGGCGCCCGGGGCCGGGGGGTACTGGGCGGAGGCGTTCCAGCGGCTGGTCGCCACCCTGCGCCTGCGTGCGGCGATGCACGCGGAACTGGCCCCCCCGGGGGCCTGAGCGGCCCTCGCACCGGCCGCCGAGCGGCCCCGGCCCGGCCCGTGGACCGGCGGGAGGGGCGGCACGGCGCGGTGGGCGGGCGGGCGGACGGTTCCGGGCCCCGTACCGGCGGGGAGGCGGCGCGGGCCGGGGGACGGGCGGGCGCGGCGGCGGAAGGCGAGCCGCGCACCGGACCGGCGGACGACCCGAGGCCCGACCGGCACGGCGCTGTGAGGGGGCCGGCGCGGCGGGTGGGCCCGGGCGGCGGGGAGGGGGCGCTCGCGACGGGCGCCTCCTCGGGCTCAGGGTCCAGACTGTCGGGCCCCAGCCGTCGGGCCTCGGGCGTCGGGCCTCGGGCGTCGGGCCTCGGGCGTCAGACGTCGGTCGTCAGGCCCCAGGCGTCAGGCCTCGGTCGGCTGACGGACGTGGGCGTTGACCCAGTCGACGATGGAGGCCGTCGTCGCACCGGGCGTGAAGATCGCCGCGACGCCCTTCTCCTTCAGCGGCGGGATGTCGGCCTCGGGGATGATGCCGCCGCCGAAGACCTTGATGTCCTCCGCGTCGCGCTCCTTCAGCAGCTCCAGCACGCGCGCGAACAGCGTGTTGTGCGCCCCGGACAGGATCGACAGCCCGATCGCGTCGGCGTCCTCCTGGATCGCGGTGTCCACGATCTGCTCCGGCGTCTGGTGCAGGCCGGTGTAGATGACCTCCATACCGGCGTCGCGCAGCGCCCGCGCGATCACCTTCGCACCGCGATCGTGGCCGTCGAGACCCGGCTTGGCCACCACCACGCGGATCGGACCGGTCACACCCATCACTGCCTCCACATGCGTCCCCCGTACCTGTGTGCCGGGGAGGTGAACGAACGTTATCGCCAGCATCCCGCAACCGGCCGTTTCGCGGTCAAGAGCGAGGGGGAAATCACACGTGGGACGTGTTCGCCGCGTGTCGCACCCGCACCGGGCGTGCCGCGGGCGGGCCGGGGTGAACGCGCTCCGGAGTCGTGACCAGGCCGTCGTGTTCCCGCGCCGTCAGCCGCGCGGCACGGAGGCGCGGCGCATCCCCACCCTCGGTCGCGGCACCCCAGGGCGTACGGGGGGAGCCGCCCTCCGTGTGCCGCCCACCAGGAGGTCGGCCATGCGGGAACCGCCACCGCCCGTCACCGCGACCGCCCTCCGCGCCGACGCCCTGAGGTCGGCCGTCGTGGAGGCGGTCGTCCTCGCCGGGCACCTGCTCCTCTACCCCACGGGCCTGTGCCCCGCGGCCCTCCGCCCCGGCCGGTGCCCCGCCACCGCGGCGTACGGCGCCCGCCCGCCCGTGGTCCTGCTGCACGGGCTCTCCGACAACCGCTCCGTCTTCGTCCCGCTGCACCGCGCCCTCGCGCGGGACGGCACCCGGCACGTCCGGGCCGTCAACCACTCGCCGCTCGTCTGCGACCTGCGCGCCGCCGCCCGCCGACTCGCCGGGCACGTGGACGAGCTCCGCGCCCGTACCGGCCACGAGGAGGTCGACCTCGTCGGGCACAGCCTGGGCGGCCTGGTCGCCCGGTACTACGTGCAGCGGCTCGGCGGCGCCCCTCACGTCCGCACGGTCGTCACGCTCGGCACGCCGCACGGCGGCACCTCCGCCGTGCCGCTCGCCGGCGTGCACCCGCTCGTCCGCCAGATGCGCCCCGGCTCCTCCGTCCTGCGCGAGCTGGCGGCCCCGGCCCCCGGCTGCCGCACCCGCTTCGTCAGCTTCTGGAGCGAACTCGACCTCTGGATGTCACCCGTGGAAGCGGCCCGCCTGGACCACCCCGACCTGGACGCGGTGAACGTCAGGGTCGACGGCGTCGGCCACCTCACGCTTCCGGTCCACCCGTCGGTGACCGCCAGGGTCGTCGCGGAACTGGACCACGGGGACCCCTCCCCGGAAGCCGGAACTCCATGACCGTGGCGTGAAATCACCACCCCATGTCGAACGGATTTCGAACGTAGGGCCAAGGCTCGGTGTGCGCTCCGCCGAAAGGCGACCGAATGCCCGTTTCCACGGGCTGTAAACCCCGCCGAAGATTGTCGGTTGCACAGGCCGCCGGGTACAGTCGCGCCCACTGCTTCCCCTCCGGGTCCCCTCAGGGCCGGCCCGGAACTGGTCCTGCTGCCGAGGCGAGAGAGAAGTTGGTGAACGACCAGCACCCCCACGCCGGCTACGTCGGAGACGACGTGTACACCACGGGCAGTTTCACGACCGGCGAGAGCGGCTTCGGCGACGGCGGCCAGCAGGTCCCCGCATACGGCACCGGCGCCTACGAGACCGGCGCCCACCAGGTGGCCGACCCTCTCTACGGGGATGTCCCCGGCGGCTACGACACCGGGTACGACGGCCGGTACGACACCGCCGGATGGCCCGACGCGTACACCACGTACGCCGACCGGACCGGCCAGTGGGACACCGCCGCCTGGTCCCCGCCGCAGGACGACCAGCAGTACGCGGCGGTGGATCCCACCTACGGGACGACCGGCCAGTGGTACGTACCGGAGTCCGGGGCGTACGGGGTGGACCCCTCCGGCGCCGGGGCGTACGACACCGACCCCTACGGTGCGGCCGGATGGGCCCAGACGCCCCAAGAGGCCGTTCCCGCCGGGGTGTTCATCCCCGAGCAGTACGACCCCTCCGTCGCCGGCGGCAATCCCGGGGCGGTGCCGGAGGCGGACCCCGTTCACGGGGCCGGGTCCGGCGACGACCCGCAGGACGGCGGCTTCGCCTTCGAGGCGGACGACTTCGCGAACGGCTTCGCGGAGGAGTTCGCGGAGGAGTTCACCGGCGACCTCACCGACGGGTTCACCGACGAACCCGTCGACGACGGCCCGTTGACGGAGGCGCTCGACGAGACCGTCGCCGTCACCTCCGCGCCCGCCGCGCGCCCGGCCCGCCGCGCCGGCGGCAGCCGCGGCCGGCGCCGCACCCCGGCTCGGCGTTCCGCGCTGCTGACCGTCGCCGTGCCGTCGGCGTGCGTGATGGGCGTCGCCGGCATCGCCGCCGCGTCCGTCAGCGGACTCACCGGCGCCGAGACCGACGACAAGGCGGTGACCGCCGCCGACCCGGCCTCCCTGAAGCCGGCCGTCGTCAACAGCGCCCTCGACACCCAGCTCGCCGCGCTCGACGCCGAGGCCCTCGACTTCAGCGACCGCGCCAGCCGCACGCAGGAGCGCATCGACCTCAAGGCCCGCCAGGAGGCGGAGCGCAAGAAGCGCGAGGAGGAGGCGAAGCGCCGCGAGGCCATGCGCCCCAAGTTCGCGCTTCCCGTGCACCTGCGCCAGCTGAGCGCCGGCTACGGTCAGGCGGGCGTCAACTGGATGTCCCTGCACACCGGCATCGACTTCCCCGTCCAGTACGGCACGCCCGTGATGGCGGCGACGGACGGCACCGTGCGCACCCAGTGGAACAGCGCGTACGGCAACATGGTCATCGTCACCGCCAAGGACGGCACCGAGACCTGGTACTGCCACCTGAGCAGCGCCAAGATCCGCTCGGGCTTCGTCAAGGCGGGCGACGTCATCGCGTACTCGGGCAACTCCGGCAACTCCACCGGCCCGCACCTGCACTTCGAGGTACGGCCGGGCGGCGGCACCGCGATCGACCCGGAGGCGTGGCTCCGCGAGCACGGCCTCGACCCGACCGGCTGACCCGGGTCCCACGACCCGGGTCCCACGACCCGACCGACCCGGTCCCACGACCCGGCCGACCCGGTCCCACGACCCGGCCGACCCGCGACAAGCGGCGCACCGGGCGGCCGTCCGCCCGGGGGACCGGCCGCCCCTGAGACCGCCCGCCCTTGAGGCACCCGCCCGCCCCGGAGGCCGCCCGCTCGGAGACCGCCCGGCCCGGAGGCGGTACCGCCGGGCGGCCGTCCACCGGCCCGCCCGGCTCCGTGCTCCGTACCGGCCGCCCGCGCCCTACAGCTTCTCGACCGGCGCGTACCGCAGCAGCAGCCGCTTCGGCTTCCCGTCGCCGAAGTCGACGGTCGCCTGCGCGTCGCCGCCCGACCCGGTCACCGCCGTCACCGTGCCCAGGCCGAACTGGTCGTGCGTGACCCTGTCGCCCACGGCCAGCGCGACCGCCGGCTTGTCCGCGGTACGCCGCGTCGCGAAGCCGGACGGCCCCGAACGGGACCGGGACGCCGACAGGGAGGCCGCCACCCCCGAGGCCGGGCCCGACGGGCCGGCCGGGGCGGCGGAGGTCCTGCCCGTGCGCTTCCACTCCACGTGGTGCGGGGGGATCTCCTCCAGGAACCGCGACGGCGGGTTGTAGGCGGGCTGGCCCCAGGCGCTGCGCATCGACGAACGCGTCAGGTAGAGCCGCTCCCGGGCGCGCGTGATGCCCACGTAAGCGAGGCGGCGCTCCTCCTCCAGCTCCTTGGTCTGGCCGAGGGCCCGCACGTGCGGGAAGACCCCGTCCTCCAGCCCGGTCAGGAAGACCACCGGGAACTCCAGGCCCTTGGCGGTGTGCAGCGTCATCAGCGTGATGACGCCGTCGCCGTCCTCGTCGCCGTCGGGGATCTGGTCGGAGTCGGCGACGAGGGCCACCTGCTCCAGGAACTCGGCGAGCGTGCCCGTCCCCTCGCCCTCCCCGCGCCCCTGCTCGAACTCCATGGCCACGGCGGCGAGTTCCTGGAGGTTCTCGATCCGCGTCTCGTCCTGCGGATCCGTCGACGCCTGGAGTTCGGCGAGGTACCCGGTGCGCTCCAGGACCGCCTCCAAGACGACGGCGGGACCGGCACCGGACTCGACGACCGTGCGCAGTTCCTCCATCAGCGTGTTGAACCGCTTCACGGCGTTGGTGGAGCGGGCGGCCATGCCGTACGCCTCGTCGACGCGCTTCAGCGCCTGCGGGAAGGTGATCCTCTCGCGCAGGGCGAGGGCCTCGATCATGGCCTCGGCGCGCTCGCCGATGCCGCGCTTGGGCACGTTGAGGATGCGGCGCAGGGGGACGGCGTCCTCGGGGTTGGCCAGGACGCGCAGGTACGCGAGGACGTCGCGGACCTCCTTGCGCTCGTAGAAGCGGACGCCGCCGACGACCTTGTAGGGCAGGCCGACGCGGATGAAGACCTCTTCGAAGACGCGGGACTGCGCGTTGGTGCGGTAGAAGACGGCGACGTCGCCCGCCCTGGCCTCGCCGGCGTCGGTGAGCCGGTCGATCTCGTCGGCGACGAACTGCGCCTCGTCGTGCTCGGTGTCCGCGACGTAACCGGTGATGCGGGCGCCCGCGCCGGCGTTGGTCCAGAGGTTCTTGGGGCGGCGGCTCTCGTTGCGCTCGATCACCGCGTTGGCGGCGGAGAGGATGGTCTGCGTGGAGCGGTAGTTCTGCTCCAGCAGGATCGTCGTGGCGTCCGGGTAGTCCTCCTCGAACTGGAGGATGTTGCGGATGGTGGCGCCGCGGAAGGCGTAGATCGACTGGTCGGCGTCGCCGACGACGCACAGCTCGGCGGGGTCGGGACCGCCGTCGCCGCCCGGCCGGCCGACCAGTTCGCGCACGAGCGTGTACTGGGCGTGGTTGGTGTCCTGGTACTCGTCGACGAGGACGTGGCGGAAGCGGCGGCGGTAGTGCTCGGCGACGTCCGGGAACGCCTGGAGCAGGTGGACCGTCGTCATGATGATGTCGTCGAAGTCCAGGGCGTTGGCCTCGCGGAGCCGCGCCTGGTACATGCGGTACGCCTCGGCGAGGGTCTTCTCGAAGCCGTCCGACGCCTGGTCGGCGAAGGTCTCCTCGTCGATGAGCTCGTTCTTGAGGTTGGAGACCTTGGCGCTGAAGGACTTCGGCGGGTACCGCTTCGGGTCCAGGTCCAGGTCGCGGCAGACCAGGGCCATGAGGCGCTTGGAGTCGGCGGCGTCGTAGATCGAGAACGACGACGTGAAGCCGAGCCTCTTGGACTCGCGGCGCAGGATGCGGACGCAGGCGCTGTGGAAGGTCATCACCCACATCGCGTGGGCGCGCGGGCCGACGAGCTGCTCGACGCGCTCCCTCATCTCGCCGGCGGCCTTGTTCGTGAACGTGATCGCCAGTATCTGCCCCGGGTGGACGTCCCGGCCGGCCAGGAGGTGGGCGATGCGGTGGGTGAGGACGCGGGTCTTGCCGGAGCCCGCGCCGGCGACGATCAGGAGCGGCGAGCCCGTGTGGACGACGGCGGCGCGCTGCTGCTCGTTCAGCCCCTCCAGCAGGGCCTCCGGGGCGACGACCGGGCGCGGGGAGCCGTCCCGGTAGTACGGGTCGCGGGCCGGGGGCGCGTCGAACCTCCCCTCGAAGAGGTCGTACGGGACCTCCTCCGCGGCCGGGGGGGCTTCGGAGTCCTCGGGCGGCGGGGGCTCCTCCGCGGGATGGTCGCGGAGGTCCGCCAGGAAGCTGTCGTCAAAGAGGCTGCTCATCGCCTACCGAGTCTAGGCGGCCCCGACGGTGCTCCGGAGCCGGAACCGGGCCCCGCGCACGACGACGCGGCGGCGGTGGCGGCCCGGCGGGCCGCGGCGCGCCGGGGGGATCAGGTCCAGAGGGTGGCGATGAAGACGTTCGCCGTGGTCAGGGCACCGACCGCGGCGAAGGGGCCCTTGCCGGCGCGCTCGTCGTCCCGCTTCACGTAGACCAGGGCGAGGACGACCACCAGCAGCGCCAGCTTGACGCCGGTCTTGACGTTGTCGACGGCGGAGCCCTGGGCCTGGTTGAGGCCCACCAGGGCCATGCCGGTGACGAGCATGGTCAGCGCCCCGTGCAGCATGCCCGGGACCATGCGGGCCGTACCGGCGCCCATCGCCCTCACCTGGGTCAGGAACCCCCCGAGGAGGGCGGCGATGCCGATGACGTGCAGGGCGACGAAGACGTTGAGGAGGACGTTCATGGGACGGAGCCTATTCCCGGCCTGATTCCGGCCGGATCCCGGCCTTACCACCGCCCGCCGGCCGGGTCCACCCACTTCGCCACAACGGTCACGGGAGATACGGAGCAAACGGTTTCGATCGGAGCGTTGCACGCGGAATCCGCACTCAAACCTCCACCTGAGGCCAATACCGGTCATTTCGCCACCTCACCCGGTGTTCCGCGCCTAGCGTCCTCCCCCATGCGGCCCGGCCGCCACCGGCCGGGCCCACAGCACGGCACCGTACGAAGGGAAGTGAGCGCCCCCGTGGCAGCGCATCGGAAGCCCAGGCAACGCGTGTTCGGCGGACGGGCCGGCCGCAGGGCCGCGACCCTGGCCCTGGCCGGGGCCGCGACCGCCACCGCCTTCGAGGGCCCCGTGCACGCCGAGCCGCGCCTCACCGCCGCCCAGGCCAAGGCCAGGGTCGACCGGCTCCACCGGGAGGCGGAGGCCGCGACGGAGAGGTACAACGACGCCAAGGAGAAGGCCGACGCGGAGCGGAACCGGCTCGACGCCCTCCGCGACGAGGCCGCCCGGCGCACCGAGCGCCTCAACGCCGGCCGCAACGCGCTCGGCGCCACCGCCACCGCGCAGTACCGCACCGGCGGTCTGGGGCCCGCCTTCCGGCTGGTGCTCTCCTCCGACCCCGACCGCTACCTTCGGGGCGCCGCCCTCGCCGAGCGGGTCGCCGACCGGCAGGTCGGCATGGTGGCGTCCTTGAACGGCCAGCTCGTCGAGATCGACCGGCTGCGGAAGGAGGGGGACGCGCACGTCCGCGAGCTGCGGACCCACGAGGCCGAGCTGAACCGGCAGAAGGCCGCCGTCCGGAACCGGCTCGCCACCGCCCGGGGGCTGCTGGCCCGCCTCACCGCCGCCGAACGCGCCGCGTACGGGGCCGCGGTGCGCGCGGAGGCCCAGGGCCGCCCCGGCGACACCCGTGCGGTGACCCCGGTCGACGGGGTCCGGGCGCCCAACCCGCGCGCCGCGCGAGCCGTCTCCTACGCCTACGGGGCGATCGGCAAGCCGTACCTGTGGGGCGCGACCGGCCCGTCCGGGTACGACTGCTCGGGGCTGGTGCAGGCGGCGTGGCGGGCGGCCGGGGTCGCGCTGCCCCGGACGACGTACTCGCAGATCAACGCCGGTCAGCGGGTCACACGCTCCCAGCTCGCCCCTGGTGACCTGGTCTTCTTCTACCCGGGCGTCAGCCACGTCGGGATCTACGTCGGCGGGGGCAGGATGATCCACGCGCCACGTCCGGGTTCGACGGTGCGGGTCGCGCCGGTCGACGAGATGCCCTGGGCGGGTGCCGTCCGCGTGGGCTGACCGGGCTCATCCGGCGGGTGCACCCGACGGGCTCATCCGCTCGCCTGCTTGTCGGTTGGTCTGCTCGTCGGTTGGTCCGTCTGTCGGCTGGCCTGCTCGTCGGGTCGCCTGCTTGTCGGCTCGCTCGCTCGTCCGGTCACCTGTTGGCCTGTTTGTCGGCTCGACTGCTCGTCCGGTCATCTGTTGGCCTGTTGGGCGGTTCGTCGGCTCGCCCGTCTGCCCGGTCATCTGTTGGTCTGTTGGTCTGTTGGTCTGCTGGTCTGCTCACCCGCTCACCTGTTGTCGGCTCACCGGCTCGCCGGTGGTATGGTCGCGGCCGCTCCCGCCCCCTCCAGCCGCCCGGTCAGCCAGGTGAACACCGCGGGGACCTCCCCCGCCCACGTCGACGTGCGGTGTCCGCCGGCGACGCGGTGCACCTCGACGTACGTCGGGGGCCGGGCGGCAGCACGCAGTTCGAGCCCCTGACGGTGGCCGTCGTCGCCGTCGCCCGTGTAGAGGAGGAAGAGGCGGGGCGGGGCGGGTGCCTCGCGGAGGATGGTGAGCGGATCGTTGGCCCGCCGCAGCGCCGGGTCGCGAGCGGTGACGGAGTCGGGTTCGGTGGCCGGGTCGTTGTAACCGGACATGCTGACCGCGTACCGGTAGCGGTCGGGGTGGGCCAGGGCGATTTTCGCCGCGCAGTGGCCACCGGCCGAGAACCCCGCGACCGCCCAGCCGTCCGGCGTGGTGACGGCCCGGAAGTGGTCGGTGATCATTTTCCGTACGTCGACGCTGACCCACGTCTCGGCGTTGACCACGCCCGGCACGTTGGCGCAGCCCGCGTCGGCGTCGCCGAGGAGCTTGGTACGGGGCGCGACGAGGATGAACGGCGCCACCTTCCCGCTCCGCACCAGCGGTTCCAACTGCTCGGTGACGCGCAGCCCGGCGAACCAGGACGAGGGGGTGCCGGGATAACCGGAGAACAGCTCCACCACGGGGAACCTCACGTTCCGGTAGGCGGGGTCGTCGTACTGCGGCGGCAGCCACACGTACACCTCGGCGGTGACGCCCGACACCCGGCCCTTGAGGAGCGTGGTCCGGATGCGGCCGTCGAGCGGCGCCGCGACGGGCCGGAACGTCTGCCCCGTCTTCGGCAGGTCGGTGATCCGGCGGCCGCCGAGCCCGTCCGGGCCGAGGTCGGGGGCCGCGTCGACGTGGTCCTCGCGGCCGAGGAGGTCGTTCCAGTCGCTGAACAGGCCGTTGGCGTTGTTCACCATGACGAAGACCACCAGCACCGCCGTCACCTGGGCGAAGCCCACCATGACCAGCCGGGCCAGGCCGCGTACGAGGAGCGGTCCCCGCACCCGGTTCCACAACGTGAGCGGCAGGACGACCGCCAGGAACGCGAGCGTGGCCGCGGTCGCGAGGAAGGGGGTACCCGTCAGGCTCATCACGGCAATTAGGAGGGCCCGGGGCGTGTTGCGGTTGCCACATCCGCGCGGTGATCTCCACTTGCGCACGTGCCGCCCCTGCGCTGGGACGACACGGTACGAAGGCGGCGCGCGCTCGGAGCGGGACGGCGCGCGTTCAGGGGTGGGACGGCGCGCGTTCGGGGAGGGGTGAGACGGCGCACGTTCAGGAGGTCGGACGGTGCGCGCTCAGGGGGTGGGACGGTACGTGCTCGGGGACGGATGGCTCGTCAGGTGCCGTCAAGTGCCGTCAAGTGCCGTCAGCAAGCGTCCGGCCTCAGGTCAGGCGGCTCTGCCAGGGGCCGGTGCGAGGCCGCCGGAGCGACCCGGACGGCCTACCAGGAGCCGGTGCGAGCCGCCGGGACGGACCCGGACGGCCTACCAGGGACCGGAGCGGGTCGGGCGGACCTGACGAGTCGCCGGGTACGGGCCGGGCGGGTCTCCGGGTACGGGCCGGGGGCCGGGGGCCGGGAGGTCGGACGCGGCACCGGGGCGACCCCGGTAGGTGCCGGAAGTGGGCCGGCAGGATACCGGCCCGGGCCGGCCGGTGCGTCACACAGGCCGGCGGATCACACCAGCCGCCGGGCCGTCGCCCAACGGGTCAACTCGTGCCGGTTGGACAGCTGGAGTTTCCGCAGCACCGCGGAGACGTGCGACTCGACCGTCTTCACCGAGATGAAGAGCTGCTTCGCGATCTCCTTGTACGCGTAACCGCGCGCGATGAGCCGCAGTACCTCCCGCTCGCGCTGGGTGAGCCGGTCCAGGTCCTCGTCGACGGGCGGCGCGTCCGTGGAGGCGAACGCGTCCAGCACGAAGCCGGCCAGGCGCGGCGAGAACACCGCGTCGCCCTCCTGAACCCGGAAGATCGAGTCGACCAGGTCGGCACCGGTGATGGTCTTGGTGACGTACCCGCGCGCGCCGCCCCGGATGACACCGATGACGTCCTCCGCCGCGTCGGACACGGACAGCGCGAGGAACCGCACCGGCTGCTCCGCATCCGTCGTCAACGGGGCACAGCGGCGCAGCACCTCCGCCCCGCCACCGCCCGGCAGATGCACGTCGAGGAGGACCACCTCGGGTCGGGTGGCGTTGATGACGGTGACCGCCTGGTCCACGTCGGCGGCCTCGCCGACCACCTCCACCCCGGTCTCCTCCGTGCGTCCGATCTCGGCCTGCACTCCGGTGCGGAACATCCGGTGGTCGTCGACGAGCACCACCCGCACCCGGCGCTCCGCAGCCCCTCCGGTCACCTGTCCGGTCGTCGTCATCCGTCCGCCTCCTCGGCCCTGTCCATCTCCAGCTCGACCTCCGTGCCGTCACCCGGCGCGGACCGCACACGCGCGGTGCCGCCGTGGCGCCGCATCCGGCCGATGATCGATTCCCGTACGCCCATCCGGTCCTCGGGGACGGAGCCGAGGTCGAAGCCGGGCCCCCGATCCCGTACGGACACGAAGACCGTACGCCCCTCGACCTCCGCGTAGACCTGCACGGGGCCGCCTCCGCCACCGTACTTGGCGGCGTTGACCATCGCCTCGCGCGCGGCCTGGAGTTGTGCGGTCAGCCGTTCGTCGAGCGGGCAGTCGCCGACGACCACGACCTCCAGTGGCACGCCGTGTCCGTCCTCGACCTCGGCGGCGGCCCTCCGGACGGCGTCGGCGAGCGTCCCCGGCTCCTCCGCCTCGTCCCTGCCGGTGCCCTGGGGCCGGTGGAGCCAGTTCCGCAGTTCCCGTTCCTGGGCGCGGGCGAGACGGCGCACCTCGGCGGCGTCCCCGGCGCTGCGCTGTATCAGCGTCAGGGTGTGCAGCACCGAGTCGTGGACGTGCGCGGCGACCTCGGCGCGCTCCTGCGCCCGGATGCGCATGGTCCGTTCCTCCGTCAGGTCCTGCGACATCCGTACCAGCCAGGGCCCGGCGAGCAGCGCCATGCCCGCCAGCACCGCTATCGCCGCCGTCAGCGCCGTACCCAGCTGGGCGGCGGAACCGCGCACGACCAGGAACACCGTGAGTCCCAGACCGACGAGCGACACCCCGGCCAGGCCGCGGGCCAGCTGGAACAGCCGCCTGCCGCGGCCCGGCTCGGTCCACCGGGCGCGGCGCGCGTTGTCGGCCTGCCGCCACACCAGCACGACGCCGAAGCCGACGAGGAGGGCCGGCCACACGTACCGGTTCGCCCCGCCGCCCAGGTCGACCGTGCCGACGAACACGGCCGCGCCGACCAGGAGCGCGATCAGCGCGACGACCTGCCCCCTGTCGGGCTTGCGCAGGCGGCGGCGTCCGTCGGGCGCCGTCTCGAACCACGTGCGCGGCCCGCCGGGGCGGCCGCCCACGCCGAGCGGCACGGCGATCCAGAACGCCGCGTACAGCAGGACGCCGAGCGGGCCGTCCGCGAGGAACAGCCCGAGGAACGCGAGCCGTACCCACACCACCGGCAGTCCCAGGTGCCCGGCCAGCCCGCGCGCGACACCACCGAGCATCCGGCCGTCGGCGCTGCGGTAGAGCCTGCGCACGGGCGGGTCGTCGGTCGTCTCGGGCATGCGGGCGGTGACGGGCATGGGCAGATCGTCACACGCCGTGCCCGCCGGGACATCAGGGTCGGCCCTGAACCGGACCCTGAGAATCGGCCGGCCGTACCCCGGCGGTTCCGGCACCCTTGGGGGCTCGGGGGCGGAATATCAGGGGTGGGCCAGGGTCGTGGCGGGTGCCGCCGCGGGCGGTAGCCGGTCACCATGGTCGCATGACAAGTGCGACGTCCGCCTCGCCGGAGGCGCCCGCGACCTCGCAGCACCCGCCGCTGCGCCGCATGCTGCGGCAGAGGGTGGTGGCCGGGGTGTGCGGGGGCCTGGGCAGGCACTTCGACCTCGACCCGGTGGTGTTCCGGGTCGTGACGGGCGTGCTCGCCGCGGCCGGCGGCACCGGCCTGATCTTCTACGGTTTCGCCTGGCTGTGCGTCACCGCGGACGGCGAGGACGAGAGCGAGGCGCGGCGGCTGCTGACCGGCCGGGTCGGAGGAGCGTCCCTCGTCGCCGTCCTGACGGCGCTGGTCGGCTGCGGACTGTTCCTGTCGATGGCGGGGGGCAACGGCGGAGTGATCAGCTTCGCGGTCCTGCTGGCCTGTGCGACCGGCGGCGCGGCCGTCTGGTCGCAGCGGCGCCGGCTCACCGGCGCGGGGGAGGCCGCCGCCGCGGCGCACCCGGCGGGGCCCGACGCCCCTCCGGAGACCAAGGCCCCTCCCCTGCCGGTCGTCCCCTCGTGGTGGCGCGACCCGATCGTCAAGGACGGGTCGACCGGGCCCGTACCGCTCGGTTACCTGTGGGGGCCGGCCGACGGCCCGCACGCCGGCCTGCGGGAGGACCCGCACCGGGCGTGGGGCGCGGTCCCGGGCGCACCGCCCCGGACGGCGGCCGCCCCGGGCGGGCGGCGGTCCCTCAGCGGGCTGATCCTGCTCCTCGCCGCGGTGGCGGGGTACGCGGGCACCGCGGCCGCCTGGGACGGGCACCCGCTCGGCGTGAGCCTCCAGTTCGGGTTCGGGGCCGCGCTCGCCGTGTTCGCCCTGGGGCTGGTCGTCAGCTCGTTCCTGGGCCGTACGGGCTTCGTCACGGTCCTCATGACGGTCGTGACGGCGCTGCTGTTGGCGGGTGCCTCGGCGATACCGTCGCAGATCGACACGGTGTGGACGCGCGCCGAGTGGGCTCCGGCGTCCCTCGGGGACCTGCGGCCCCGCTACGCGCTCGGTTCGGGTGTGGGCAGCCTCGACCTCTCCGCCCTGGACGTGCCGCGCGGCCGGACGGTGGGGGTGGCCGCCGAGGTGGGGGCGGGACGCCTGGCCGTCACCGTGCCTGCGGGTGTGACCGTGCGGGCCCGCGCCCAAGCCGGCCTCGGGGACATACGCCTGCCCGGTCCTCCCGCCACGGGCTCGGCCTCCGACCGGCCGAAGCCGGCGTCCGGCGGTGACCCGAAGGTGGCGGCGGACTTGGACGTCACCCGCACCGTCTCCCCGCCGCCGGGTGCCGCCCCGGGCGGCACGCTGGAGCTGGACCTTCGGATCGGCGTGGGGCGGGTGGAGGTGGTCCGTGCTGCGTCATGAGTTCCCCCCGGTCGGCTGGTCGCCGGTGTGACGGGCCTGGGAGTCGCCGCCGTGTACGGGGGCGACGCGACGGGGCTCCTGGGACGTCCCCTGGTATGCGGGGCTCCTCCCCCTGTGCTGCGGCCTGGTGCTGGCGGCGGCCTCTCGGGTCGGCCGTCGGGCGCGGCAGCACACCCCGGGGCCGCCGAGGGGAACGGTACGGGCACCCCTACCGGTACGAGCGGCACCGTACCGACTGGTGGGCCGGTGGTTCAGCCTCTCATCGGCTCAAGTGGGTGTTCCCGCCCGCTCCCTGACACGTACCGGACAGGTCCACGGGAGGGCCTGTTCCGTGGGAGGGCCTGTTCCGTCCCCTTCCCCGATCCGCAGGAGACGACGGCCCCGAAGTCCCCGTAGTAGGTGCCCTCGGTTCTCGTGGTGGGCTTTTGGCGGGGTTCCCCGCGGCACCGCCGTGCAGTGAGGATCCGCACGCTCCCTCCGCACCGACGGCCACCCCTCCGTGCCGAACGGCCGCGGCGACTCGCCGACGGCCGCTGCGACTCGCCGACGAGCAGCGGGGCTCGCCGAGGGCGCCGCACCGCATCGCACCGCACCGACGACCGCCGCGCCCCGTCGGCGGGAACCGGGGCGGGACGGGCCGGCGCTCCACCGTAACGACGGAGCCGCCGTCCACGGCTGTGGACGGCGGCTCGCTGACCGGCTCGGGGTCACCCCGGCGCCCCCGGACGCTCCGGGGGCCGCGGGATCACTCCCACTCGATGGTGCCCGGGGGCTTGCTGGTGACGTCGAGGACGACACGATTGACGTCCTTCACCTCGTTGGTGATCCGCGTCGAGATGCGCGCCAGCACGTCGTACGGCATGCGGGTCCAGTCCGCCGTCATGGCGTCCTCGGAGGAGACCGGGCGCAGCACGATCGGGTGGCCGTAGGTGCGGCCGTCGCCCTGCACGCCCACGGACCGCACGTCCGCGAGCAGGACGACGGGGCACTGCCAGATCTCGTGGTCCAGGCCGGCCGCGGTCAGCTCCTCGCGGGCGATGGCGTCGGCCTCACGCAGCAGGTCCAGGCGCTCCCGGGTGACCTCGCCGACGATCCGGATGCCCAGGCCGGGGCCGGGGAACGGCTGCCGCTGGACGATCTCCTCCGGCAGCCCGAGCTCCTGGCCGACCATGCGGACCTCGTCCTTGAACAGCTTCCGCAGCGGCTCGATCAGCTTGAACTCGAGGTCCTCGGGGAGACCGCCGACGTTGTGGTGGGACTTGATGTTGGCCGTGCCCGTACCGCCGCCGGACTCCACCACGTCCGGGTAGAGCGTGCCCTGCACCAGGAACTCGACGGGCTGGTCGCCCGACGCCTCCGCGACGATCTCCGCCTGGGCCTGCTCGAAGACGCGGATGAACTCACGGCCGATGATCTTGCGCTTCTCCTCGGGGTCGGTGACCCCGGCGAGCGCGGCGAGGAACCGCTCCTGCGCGTCGACGACCTTCAGCTCGACGCCGGTCGCGGCGACGAAGTCCTTCTCGACCTGCTCGGTCTCACCCTTGCGCATCAGGCCGTGGTCGACGTACACGCAGGTCAGCTGGGAGCCGATGGCCCGCTGGACGAGCGCGGCGGCCACGGCGGAGTCGACGCCGCCGGACAGGCCGCAGATGGCCCGCCTGTCACCGACCTGCTCGCGGATGGCCGCGACCTGCTCCTCGATGACGTTGCCGGTCGTCCAGGAGGGCTCGATGCCGGCTCCGCGGTAGAGGAAGTGCTCCAGGATCTGCTGGCCGTGCGTGGAGTGCATCACCTCGGGGTGGTACTGCACGCCGTACAGCTTCTTCTCGTCGTTCTCGAAGGCGGCGACCGGCACAACGTCCGTGGACGCGGTGACGGTGAAGCCCTCGGGCGCGGCGGAGCAGGCGTCGCCGTGCGACATCCACACCGACTGCTCGGCGGGGGTCCCCTCGAACAGGGTCGACCCGGTCCTGCTGACGTGCAGCGGCGTACGGCCGTACTCACGGGCGCCGGTGTTGTCGACCGTGCCGCCGAGGGCCGTCGCCATCAGCTGGAAGCCGTAGCACATGCCGAAGACGGGGACGCCGGCCTCGAAGATCTCGCGGTCGAGGCGGGGGGCGCCCTCCTCGTACACGGACGAAGGGCCGCCGGAGAGGATGATCGCCCTGGGGTTCCTCGCGAGCATCTCGGCCACCGGCATGGTGGACGGCACGATCTCGCTGTAGACCCGCGCCTCGCGGACCCTACGGGCGATGAGCTGGGCGTACTGCGCGCCGAAGTCGACAACGAGGACTGCGTCCGGGTTGGCGTCGGGCGAGGCGGCAGCGGGGGGCGCTGATGTCACTACGGCGGCCTTCCGGCGGTGGGAGGGGGTCGGTATCAGTCGATTCTACCGGCGTGGCCGACAAGCGTTTCGTCTCACCATCCGAACCGGTTGCCGATCCGGCTGGCAGGGGGGCCGTCCGCCGGTCCATACTTGCCGCCATGCGCACGCACTCGACCTTCTTCTTCACCTATGGCACCGGCTGGTCCGGCTGCCCTGGTCGTGCTGCTTGAGCATCTGCTGACAAGCGACCTCCCAGGTGCCCCGGACCGACAAGGCCCGGGGCACCCGTCGTCTCCCCCGGGCCGCAGGACGGCCCGGAGCTCCGCGAGACACCAGGAGCCCCAGCGATGACCCCTTCGAACGCCCCCGCCCGAACGCCCGGCAAGGCCGCCACGGGCAGGACCGCCCCCGACAGGACCGCCGCCGAGATCACCGGAGCGCGCACGGACGACGCCGCGGAACTGATCACCGGCGCCCGTGAGCGCATCGACTCGCTCGACGACCGGATCATCGGCCTGATCCAGGAGCGGATGGCCATGTCGGCCGTCATCCAGGAGGCCCGCATCGGTTCGGGCGGCCGCCGGGTGAACCTCGCCCGCGAGATGGAGGTGCTGGCTCACTACAGGGACGCCCTGGGCAAGCCGGGCACGGCGCTGGCGATGACGGTGCTGGAGCTGTGCCGGGGCCGAGTCTGAGGCGGCCCCGACGGGGATGTACCGGTGGGGTGGGGCGCGTTCGGGACGGGGCGCCCTCACCCGTATGGCACGTGACCTGGGCCACATCGCCTTCGTTGATCCCGGTGTCCGCGCCAGCGCGTGACCTCGTCGGAGGGTGTGGTGCATCGCGTGTGCGCCGTGGGACCGCGCTCCGGCGTATGTGACCGGACGGCAGGGGACAGCGGTCCGGTCAACCCGAAGGGGCGGTCGGCTCCGGGGACGCCCGGAGCCGGCCGCCGCCCACGGGCGGCGGCCTCGCGGAAGTCCCCCGGGGGCGGGCGCGTCGTCGCCCGGACGCCCTGTCTCCTCCGCTTCCGCCGTCAGTACGAACCACCGGAGAAGCGGGGCTCAGCCCGCCGACCACAACCCGCGGACCACCCGACCGCCGGATGCCGCACGACCACCGGAACCGCCGGTGCCGCTGGTGACGGCTGCCCTCGCACCCCGCACCGGGCCTCCCTGGTGACGGTCGCGCGCCGGTCGGGCTCACCGGGGATCCGGCGCCGTGTCCGGGGTGTACCCGACCCGGCGGTCCGGCCCCGGGACGTACCGGGCCCACCCACCCGCCGTGCCGGCCTACCGGGAGCAGGCGGGCCGCTCCTCAGGGTGAGGACTGCCCGGTGTACCGGGCGAAGTCCTCCGAGCACGCGTCGAGGGCCGCCCGGGCCCGGCCGACCGAGGCACCCGCGCCGGCGGACAGCACGAGCTCCGTCGAGGTGGGGGTTTTCGCGGAGTGCCCCGTGCGTACGGTGCACTCGACGGACGACAGGGGGACGGCCGTGTGCGGGGGGACGCTCACGGCCACCTGGACCTCGGCGCCTCGCGCGGTGGCGCCCGCGGCCCCGATCAGCGCCTCCATGCCGGCCACGAGCGGTTCCGCGGCCTCCTCCAGGGAGCCACCGGGCAGGGGCAGGGTTCCGTCCACGGTCCTCACGCCGATGCCCCGCAGCGTCGTGACCGTAAGCCTCAGGCTGCGGGCGCTGAACACCCGACGGTGGTGCAGGACGTACACGGCCGCCAGGGCCGTGCGTACGGTGTCGACGAGCGGTTGCGCGGTCGACGGGGCGGCCCAGCTCCACCGCCGGGCGGCGACCCTGCGCGGGGCGTGGCCCTCCGTGAGGGTGGTCAGGCCCTCGTGCACGGTGTCTCCGAGGTGCCAGCGTCCTCCATGGTCGAGGGAGAACAGGCGGCCTTCGTCGTCGACGGCGAGCAGCGCGTCGGCGTCCGTGCGTCCGAACGGGAACAACCGGGAGCCCGTGGACTCGCCGAGGAGCGCGCAGGGGCGCAGGGCGTGTCTCGCCTCGGTGGGGTCGATCACGCACCCCGTGGCCGCGACGTCGCGGCCGGGTCCCGTCGGGTGCACGCGCAGTCCGTGGAATTCGCGCAACGCCCGCTCGACGGCCGGAAACAGTGTCCACGTGGCCCCGCCGACCACCGGCTCGGCGAGCGTGACGGTCCGCAGGGCGGCAAGCATGGCGGCGTCCCCGGCGTCACGGCCCTCGTACCAGCCGGCCGCGGTCAGCGGGTTCTCCCCCCGAGTCATGACCCGATGACGTCGATACCGAGGCGGCGGAGCAGCGCCGAGCAGGAGCGACACACCTCAGCGGGGGTGCCGTGCTCGGGGTCGCCCTGGGCACGGATCTTCTTCGAGACGAGGACGGCACCGGCGAAGTGGGCGACGGCCTCGTCGAGGGTGGTCGATCCGGGATCGTTGCGCTGACGGTCCAGACCCCACAACTGGTCGGACACCAGAGCCGATTCGGCGCAGTATCCGAGGAAGGGCTCGCGCTGCTCCACCGGCAGGGTGTCGAAGAACCGCCGTACGGAGGGGTGGAGTCGGGGTTCGCTGTCACCGGCGAGGTTGGTGTGGCTGTAGATCTGACCACGGACCAGCAGCGACGCCGCTACCCCGGGGACGAGGTCAGACAAAGTAATCCTCCGCGTCTTCCAGGTTGCTGCTCATCAGGTTCATCAGCGCCTCGTACTTCTCACTCCCGAGATAATAGGCTCCGGTGTGGTGTGAGAAGAAGAACCGCCCCTTCTCGTCCATGAGGACGGTGGAGCCGTCGTATGTGTCGTAGCCGACCGGAAAGAGCTTCGCACCCAGATCGACGGCAAGCTCGCCGATCTCCTCGGCATCCCCCTTGAAGACGAGATGCGGCGTGAAGACGGCGATGTTCTCGGGGGCGGTGTCGATGACGGCACGCAGGAACGCGTGCTCCCTGACGAACGCGAGGGCGGGCGCGGAGGGTTCGATCTCCACACCGTAGGATCGGTACCGCTCCACCACCGTCATGACCGCCTCAGCCGCTTCCTCGCCGACGTCACGGCCGGGATACCATCCGGCTTTCGCCAGCCAGGCATCCACTTCCTCAGCCGAAGAAAGAATCGGCATTCTCACCCTCACTCTAGACGTGTGCCGTGACACCGATCAGCGGGAGAATCCTCGAACAGGACCGGCACGGCTCTTTGTAGTCACCGTGCTTCTTCAGTCCGGTGGGGGAATCCTGCTCCCCGATCTGCAGGGAGTAGACAAGCGCCCCGCTCATCGCGCTGCGTATGTCGTCCGGTGTACCGATCGCTTTCCCGTCCCTGTCTTCTATACTACGCAGCCGGTCCGAGACGAGCGCGATCTCCGCACACTTCCCGTGCCCTGCGCCCGGGTTCTCGCCGTCCGCCCGGATCTGGTTCTCCACCTGGTCGAGAACGTTCTTCAGTGCGGGGTGGACGTCGAGCTGCGACTGGCCGTGGCGTTTCGTGGAGCTGGTGTGGCTCGTCAGCGTTCCCTCGTGCAGGAGCCCGCCCGCGCACGCCTTCACCAGACGGTCCTTACCGGGCGGGTTGTGCCCCGCTTCCTGCTTCTGGGCGTCGTCGGCCAGGGCGCGCGTCTCCCGGACCAGAGCGGTCCGCTGTTCCTCTTCGCTGAGGTGGTTCACATCGAGGGCGTCGCGCCGGTGGTGTTTCATCTTCCCCGCGCTCTGGCCGTGCCAGTCCGGCTGCGGGGACATCGGTTTCCCGTGGGGCCCGCCGGAGTTCCCGCCACCACCG
Source organism: Streptomyces somaliensis DSM 40738 (assembly GCA_012396115.1). Classification (GTDB taxonomy): domain Bacteria; phylum Actinomycetota; class Actinomycetes; order Streptomycetales; family Streptomycetaceae; genus Streptomyces; species Streptomyces somaliensis. The sequence continues at coordinate 21,134 of JAAXOU010000030.1, forward strand.
CCTCCACCGCCACCGCCACCGCCACCACCGCCGCCTCCACCGCCGCCTCCCTCACGGCGACCGTCCTCGTCCGCACCGTCCTTCGCGTTGATGGACCGGACCCGGTCACGGACACCGCCGTCGGTGTCCCTGTGCGTCTTGGAGCTTCCGGTGATAGCGGCGGGGACCTTCCTGCCGACGTGCTCACCGAGGTCGTCGAGCGCCTTGGTGAGCTTCTCGGTGACGCCCTCGATGAAGGAGTTCCGCAGCAGGTGGACCACACAGGTCTGCACGACCGTCCGCGGCCACACGGTCTCGACGGCGTCGGACAGGCCCTTCAGGCCGTCGCAGACCAGCACGAGGACATCGTTCACGCCGCGGTTCTTGATCTCGGTCAGATGTGCATCCAGTGCTTGGCGCCCTCGCCGCCGTCGCCGGCCCACAGGCCCAGGATGTCCCGCCGACCCTCGGTGGTGACGGCCAGGGCCACGTAGATGGGCCGGTTGACCACGGCACCGTCCCGGATCTTCAGGTGGATCGCGTCGATAAACACCACCGGATAGACGGCATCCAGCGGCCGGTTCTGCCATTCGGCCATCCCGTCCATGACCTTGTCCGTGATCGTCGAGATCGTCTGACGGGAGACATCGGCGCCATAGACCTCGGCCAGGCGGGCCTGGACTTCACCGGTCGTCAGGCCCTTCGCGGACAGCGAGATCACCATCTCGCCCACCCCGGACAGGCGCTTCTGCCGCTCCTTGACGATCTTCGGCTTGAACGAGCCTTCACGGTCGCGCGGCACCGCTATCTCCACCGGGCCGACGTCGGTCAGGACGGTCTTGGCGCCGGTGCCGTTGCGGCTGTTGCCGCCGTTCTTCCCCGCCGGGTCGTGCTTGTCATAGCCGAGGTGGTCGGTGATCTCGCCCTCCAGGGCGGACTCCAGCAGGCGCTTCGTCAGCTGCTGGAGCAGTCCGCCCTCGCCGGTCAGCTGCTGGCCCTCGGCCTGGGCACGACCCACCAACTCGTCGATCAGCTGGTCGTCCACCGCCTTCGCCGACTGCGGCTCAACCGTCTTCACGGACTCGGCCTCGTTCACGTTGTCGCTGGTCATCGATGCATCTCCCTTGATCAGGAGTTACACCGAACGTTTTACAGTCCCTGCCGAAGAGCCGTCCAAAGCCGGTTGAACCCTAGCCAGGTTTGATGGTGGCGAGCTGCGCGAGTAGCAGGACCAGCCGGTAGGCGTCGGCAAAGTCGGCGGCGGTGAAGACGACTGTCCTGCCACCTTCACCGCGTGAGACATCTGGCACGAGTGTCGCCAGGTCAACCATGAACGGCGCGGAAAGGTCGACCTCGACGTCGAGGGGCCCGCCAAGGGCCAGCGGTGAAATCTGTGCACGTCGCGTGATGGCTTCGGCGGCCGCTTGGCGCAGCCGCTCCCGAGCTTCTTCGGGGTGCAGGGCTACGGCAGCGCCCTGACCGAGGGCTTGCTTGACCGCGACGGTGACCGCGGAGGGGACCAGATCCTGCAGTTCGGCGCAGGCGCTGTCGTCGCCACTGAGCAACACGACCGGTATGTCCAGATGTCCGGCCATGGCGGCGTTGAGGCCGATCTCGCCCATGGAACGTCCCGCCACGCGTACGTCGAGGATGCCGTCGTTCATGGTGTGTGCCAGCACGGCCGGTCCGCCGCCGGCGCGGGCGTGGTAGCCGACTAGCAGAACCGCGTCGGTCTGTTCGTCGAGTCCGCCGAGCATGCCCAGGGGCCGCGGCTTGCCACGGACCAGGTGCGCCCGACGGTCGAGTTCCTCAGGCAGCAGGTTACGGAAAGCGCCGTGCGCGTCGGCGACCCGTACCTCGGCCGTGGGTTCGGCGTCCAGGACACCGGCGATCACGGCGTTCGCCTCAGCCGTCATTAACGCCCGACCACGCGCGTAGTCGTAGCCATCCGGGTTCGTCTCGCTGGGATGCACGATCCCCGAGACGCCCTCCATGTCAACAGACATCAGTATCTTCATAACTCAGGGAGCCTACGGACTCTGCCCATCAGGCTGACATTGCCCTGACCGTGTCGGCCAGGCCGTCCCCAGGCACTGACGCTATTTCCCGTGAACATCCAGGACCTTGTTGATCACCAGATGCCGCCGCAACCAGTGAACAAACGCTGTTGCTGAACTCGAACGAAGCCAAGTGGTCCTGCCGCGACCGGTTGCGCCCCGGGCGCCGGAGGCGTCCTGCCGCATTCCGTCCGCCGCGCCGAGGGGCGGCGGGTGGACGGCGTGGTGCCGTGACCGCCGTGGAGGATGACCCGGGTACCGCGTGATGCAGGTCACATGAAAAGTTCGCAGTCCGCGGGCAACCCGTGCCCGTCGTCGCCGGTCAAGCATGCGACACAGGGGCCGTGCCCGTCGCACGCGACGGCTCGGGCCCAACCGCACCCCGTGCCGCATCCGGCGGCACGCCCCACCCACAAGGGCTCGACTTGAAGCTTCGCCGTGCCGTGGCCGTCGCCGCCGCGACCGCCGTCATCACGCCCGCCGCCTTCCTCATGGCCCCGACCGCGCACGCGGAGGACGGGGTTCCGTCGACGGCGGAGTCCTCGCCGTCGATGTCCTCCGACGAGGGGACGAAGACCACCGAGCAGGCCCCGTCCGACGCGCCGAGCGTCTCCGCGACCCCGCTGCCGACCGAGGAGAAGAAGCCGGAGGAGAAGTCGGCCGACGGCACCGCCCCGGCGCCCTCCGACAGCACCTCCCCCGGGCAGCCCGCCGGCACCGCCCCGGGCGAGGACGGGGAAGGGGAGGAGGGCGAGGAGCTGCCGTACTGCGAGGAGGTCGACGAGAACTTCGAGGAGAAGGCCCTCGACGTCCGGATCTCCGGCCTGCCCGGCAAGATCGTGGCCGGCAGCGGCTGGAAGGACTTCGACCTCACCATCACGAACAAGTCGAAGCTCGACCTCAAGGAGGTCGTCTTCTTCGCCGAGGTCGAGAACTTCGAAGAGGACGAGTCCAAGTGGCTCAGCAAGTACGTCGACCTGCAGTTCAAGATGCCGAACAGCGACAAGTGGGTCGGCATCGGCGACGAGGAGTGGGCCGGGGGCTACTTCTGGGGCGTCGAGACCATGAAGCCGAAGGACTTCGTGGAGATCGACCTCCGCGTCCGCATCGACAAGGCCGCCCCGGCCGGCGACAGCTACGCCTTCGGCACCGGCGGCTACGTCGGTGACGTCAAGGGCCAGGAGTGCCTCGCCGAGAACAGCGGCGCGCTGGTGGAGTTCGCCGTGCTGAAGCCGGGCAGCTCCGTCGGCGACCCGGGTGAGGCCGCTCCGGGCGACGGCCGGGGCAAGGACGTCGAGAAGCCGGACACCAAGCCGCAGGGCGGCGTCGAGCAGCTCCCCGTCACCGGCAACCTCGCCGAGACCGGCTCCGACTCCATGCTGCCGGTCATCGGGATCGCGGGCGGCGTCGCGCTCGTCGCCGGTACCGGTGTCGTCTTCGCGCTGAGGCGCCGGCAGAACGGTGCCACCGCGTAACGGAGGCACCCGAGGACAAGGGAGGCGCTGCGCTCGGAGGGGGGCGCAGCGCCTCTCTGTGTTCTCGTTTTCCGCTCCGCGCTTTCCGCAGGCGGGTGCCGGCCGGCGCGCGGAGGGCGCCGTACCGCCACGCGTCCGCGCAGCGCGTCGCACACGCCACACCTAGCGCCGCGTGTCACGCCCCACGCCACGTGCCACACTTCACGCCCCATGCCCCACGCCACGCGTCACGCACCCCACGCCACACCCACGCCGTGCGTCACGCTCCACGCCGCGCCGCGCGTCACGCGCCGGGGCTCTTCGGCGGGACCTTCGGCAGGCCCAGGAACGGCAGGCGCAGCGCGGCGAAGGCGTCCCCGGGGACGGCCGGGGACCTGGGCTCGACGGGGGCCAGGCGCACGTAGGGGTCGCCCTGGGCGGGGCGGGGGTCCGGCTCGCCCTTGTTGGGCCAGAGGGACATGGCGCGTTCCGCCTGGGCGGTGATGGTGAGGGAGGGGTTCACCCCGGGGTTCGCGGAGACGGCCGCCCCGTCCACGACGGAAATGCCCGGGTGGCCGTAGAGCCGGTGGTACGGGTCGACGACGCCGTCCCGCGCGGTGGCGCCGATGGTGCAGCCGCCCAGGAAGTGCGCGGTCAGCGGGGTGCCCATCAGCTCGCCGACGTTGGAGCCGGCGAAGCCGCCGATCTCCTTCGCGATCAGGGTCGCCGCCCGGGTCGCCTCCGGGATCTGCTTGGGGTTCGGGGCTCCGTGGCCCTGACGGGCGGTGAGCAGGCCCTTGCCGATGCCGCCTGGCTTGAGGTACGTCGTCAGGGAGTTGTCGAGCGACTGCATGACGAGGCCGATGATGGTCCGCTCCGACCAGCGGCGGTTGGACAGGGACCGCAGCGCCCGGACGGGGTGGCGGGCGACGTTGCCGAACCAGGCGGCGACGCGGTGCTTCGCGTAGGGGACCTGGAGGATCGACAGGACGCCCATCGCGTTGGAGCCCCTGCCGTAGCGGACGGGCTCGATGTGGGTGTTCCCGTCCGGGTGGACGGACGAGGTGATGGCGACGCCCCGGGTGAAGTCGACGCGGGGCGCCCCGTGCCGCCTGCGGTAGCGGCGGTCGGTGGTCTGGGCGCCGACGAGGGCCTCGGAGTTGGTGCGGGTCAGCTCCCCGAGCCGGTCGGAGAGGCGGGGCAGCAGGCCCCGGTCCTTCATGCGGTGCAGGAGGGTCTGGGTGCCGTACGTGCCGGCCGCGAGGACGACGTACCGGGCGCGGTAGGTGCGCGGGGCACCCCTGCGGCGGCGGTCGGTGGGGACGGTGCGGACGAGGTGGCCGCCCCCGCCGTCCTCGGTCACGGCGGTGACGGTGGTCATCGGGTGGACGACGGCGCCCGCCCTCTCCGCGAGGTGCAGGTAGTTCTGCGTGAGGGTGTTCTTCGCGCCGTGCCGGCAGCCCGTCATGCACTCGCCGCACTCGGCGCAGGCGCGGCGGGCGGGGCCGGCGCCGCCGAAGTACGGGTCGGGGACCCGCTCGCCGGGGGCAGTCCGGGTGGCGCCGTCCGCGTCCCGGCCGTCGCCGAAGAAGACCCCTACGGGCGCCGGGTGGAAGGTCTCGCCGACGCCCATGGCCTCGGCCGCCGCCCTGAGGTGGACGTCGGAGGGGGTCGTGGTCGGGTTGGGGCGGACGCCCAGCATGCGCTCGGCCTGGTCGTAGTACGGGGCGAGTTCGGCCTGCCAGTCGGTGATCCCCGCCCACTGCGCGTCCTGGAAGAAGGCGGGCGGCGGCACGTAGAGGGTGTTGGCGTAGTTGAGGGAGCCGCCGCCGACGCCGGCGCCCGCGAGGACCATGACGTTGCCGAGCAGGTGGACGCGTTGGAGGCCGTAGAGGCCGAGGGCGGGGGCCCACAGGTAGTTGCGCAGGTCCCAGGAGGTCTTCGGCAGGGTGGCCGGGGTGAAGCGGCGGCCGGCCTCCAGGACGCCGACGCGGTACCCCTTCTCGGTGAGGCGCAGCGCCGCGACGGAGCCGCCGAACCCGGAGCCCACGACGAGGACGTCGTAGTCGTACCCGTCACCGGGCGCGTCGTGTGCGCCGGTGCGCGCCTCACCCGGTACGTCATGCGCGCCGGTGCGCGCCGCCTCGCCCGGTACGTCATGCGCGCCGGTGCCGCCGGAGCCGCTCCGCCCGGGCTCCGGCGGGTGCTGGGTGGGGGGAACCTCGGACATGGACATGGCTCTCCTCGTGCCGGAGGGGCGGAGCGGGTGGCGTGCGCGCCCGTCGTCAGCGCAGGCGCAGGGCCTTCATCAGCCTCAGGCTGCGGCTCATGAACGCCGCGTACTTCTCGTCGTCCATCCCGAAGGACGGGGCGAGCGGCATCACGCGCTGCCGGGCGACCGTCTGGGCCTCGGTGTACTTGAGGATGCCCTCCGAGCCGTGCCGGCGGCCCAGGCCCGAGTCCTTCATGCCGCCCATGGGCGCCTGGACGCTGCCGTACGCGGCCCCGTACCCCTCGTTGACGTTCACGGTGCCGGCGCGCAGGCGGGCGGCGACGGCGAGGCCGCGGCGGCCGTCCCTCGTCCAGACGCTGGCGTTGAGGCCGTACGCGGTGTCGTTGGCGCGCTCGATCACCTCGTCCTCGTCGGTGAAGCGGTACACGGAGACGACCGGGCCGAAGGTCTCCTCGGTGCACACGGCCATCGACGCGTCGACGCCCTCCAGGACGGTCGGCTCGTGGAAGAGGGGGCCGACGTCGGGGCGGGGGACGCCGCCCGCGAGGAGCCGGGCGCCCTTGGCGACGGCCTCCTCGACGTGCCGGGTGACGGCCTCCAGCTGCCGCACGCCGACGAGGGATCCCATGTCGGCGCCGTACGCGAGGAACGCGCCGAGCCGCACCGCCCTGGTACGGGCGACGAACCGCTCCAGGAACGCGTCGGCGACCGACTCGTGGAGGTACAGCCGCTCGACGGAGATGCACAGCTGCCCGGCGGAGGAGAAGCAGGCGCGCACGGCGCCGGCGGCGGCCTTCTCCACGTCGGCGTCCCGCAGGACCAGCATGGGGTTCTTGCCGCCGAGTTCGAGGGAGACGCCGACGAGCCGGGCCGCCGCGCCCCGGGCGACCTCGCGGCCGGTGCGGGTGGAGCCGGTGAACGACACGTAGTCGGCGTGCCGGACGACCTCGGGGCCGACGACCGGGCCGTCGCCGAGGACCACCTGGAACACCCCGGCGGGCAGCCCCGCCTCGACGAGCAGTTCGCGCGCCCACAGGGCGGTCAGCGCGGTCTGGGTGTCGGGCTTCATGACGACGGCGTTGCCGGCGGCGAACGCGGGCAGCGCGTCGCCGACGGACAGCTCCAGCGGGTAGTTCCAGGGTGCGATATGGCCGACGACGCCGCGCGGCTGGCGCAGCTCGGTCACCTTGGTGAGGAGCGGTACGGCGCCACCGCGCCGCCTGGGGTTCAGGTACGGGGCGGCGCGCACGCCGTAGTGGCGGGCGGCGATGGCGACGGCCTGGACCTCCTCGTGGGCGTGGAGGCGCGCCTTGCCGGTCTCCAGCTGGACGAGGTCGAGGACCTCCGCCTGGCGCTCCAGGAGCAGGTCGTGGAAGCGGAGCAGGACGGCGGCGCGGCGCCGGACGGGCACGGCCGCCCAGGCGGTCTGCGCGGCGCGGGCGCGGGCGAACGCCTCCGCCACGTCCTCGGGCGCCGACTCGGGCAGCTCGGCGAGGCGCTCGCCGGTGAACGGGGCGCGGTTGGCGGTCCGGCCGGAGCCGACGACGCCGCGGACGAGCCGGGCGACCACCTCGGGCGTCACCACGTCGGCGGCGGTGCGCGCGCCGGCGGGGGCGGGGGCCACTGGGTTCGCCGGTCCGGGGCCGAAGACCGTCGCCGACGGGGAGACGGGGGTGGACGCGGAGGGGGACGTGGGGCCGGTGGCGTGGGCGGGGGCCTGCGTGTCCGTCATGGGGGCGAGGTTATGCCCGGCCCGTACTTTTGGGTACCCGGCGGTAACAACTTTCCGCCGGGCAGGCCCCGCACCGGCGCCCGCCGGCGGGGGCGCCCCGGTCAGCGCGTCGACAGCAGCAGGACGACGAGGGTGACGGCGAGGGCGACGGCGACGGCCGCGGTGACGACGAGGGCGGCGACGAGGAGCACGGGGGTGGGACCGGCAGGCCGGCGGGCCTTCGAGGGCGTGCCGTAGGGGGTCCCGCCGGCAGCCGGGGGGACCCCGTAGGGAGGAGTGCCGGTGGGCGGCGGGGTGCCGTAGGGGGCATCGGCGGAGGGTGGGGCGCCGCCGGG
>JAAXOU010000300.1 GCA_012396115.1 Streptomyces somaliensis DSM 40738
CGCTCGCCATGGACTCCGCCTGGGAGGCCGTCGGCATCCGCTGGGGGGCGACGACGACGCTGCGGCCGGTGTCCGGCCGCTCATGGGTGACGGCGAGCGGTGGCCGACCATGGCGTCCAGCGTGTTGACCGCCCGGAAGGCCGTCAGGCCCGGCACGCCGCCGATCGCGCCCCACACCAGGGCGCCGACCACCGCGTCGGAGGTGTTCTCGGCCACGGACTCCACCACGGCCCGGGCGATGCCCGGCCCGTCCAGGGCCTGCGGGTCGCGTCCGCACAGGTGCGGCAGCCGCCGCCGGGCGGCCTCCACGTCCCCGGCGGCCAGCGCGGCGCCGACGGCCCGCGCCTCCCTGCCCAGGGACGTGCCGCCCACGACGGCCCACACGGTGGCGGCGGTCAGCGCGACGGACGCGGCGCCCCGGCCCCGTACGGCGCGGGCGGCGAGGGCGGCGGCCGCGGTGGCGCCTCCGGCGCACACGACGGTGTGCAGTGCGCCCCAGCCGCGGTGGTCGCGCCACAGCAGGCGCTCCACGGCGCCCGCGGCGCGCCCGAAGGCGGCGACGGGATGGCCGCGGCGGGGATCCGCGAGGACCAGGTCGGCGAGGAACCCGGCGGTGGCGCCGCATGCGAAGACTCGGTCGTCCCGCATCGGCTCAGCAGTCCCGCGCGCCGGGTCGGCCGCGGCTCCGCGAGCCGGGGGCCGTGGCCGGGGAGGTACGGGGTGGAGGGCGGCCGGGCATGCGCTGTGTCCTCACTCAGGGTCCGCGCCCTGGCTCGACGTGACCGGCGGTGAGAGTTCCTGGCTCCCGGACGCCCCCGCGGCGGCCGCCGCGCCGGGTCCGGTGACAGTGGCGGGACCGCGCCGGACTCGCACCGGGCTTCCTCTCCTGCCGCCGTATATGGCCCGGGCAGTCCACCACGGCCCGCGAAGGCCCGTCAACTCGCCCTTGACCTGCGGTGGAGCCGTGCGCACGGGCCGGCGGGAGGCCGGGCGGGGGCGCACGGCGACGGCCGGGCCGGCCGCACCGCGAGGGGTACGGCCGGCCCGGCCGGGCGCTTCGGCCTGCTCAGGCCACGATCAGGTGGATCCCGTACGCGACGGCCGCGGCGCACAGCGCGAAGCAGGCGTACGCGCCGGTGCGGGCCAGGGCGGCGGAACCGCCCCGCGCGGCGGCCCGCTCCTGCCGGGAGAGGCCCACCAGGCCCAGGGTGAACAGGCCGACGAGTGCGACGGTGGTGACGAGGCCCACGCCGAAGACGGAGCCGAGGGCTGCCCAGTCGATGTCCATGGCGATGCCGCCCTTTCCTTACAGCGTGGCCGCGGGCGCCGCGCCGGACGCGGCGGCCGGGGCCGGGACGGTGGTCTCGGGGGTGTCGTCGTCCGCCGGGCCGGCGGTGGCGCCGACGGGCGGCGGGGCGACGGCCGCGATGGCGGTGGTGACGACCCCGGCGGGCTCGGCCCCGGGGGCGTCCTGGACCTCGTTGACGTTGGTGTGGTCGACGACCTGGCGGCGCGAGACGAACCAGATGGCGGCGGAGGAGCCGACCAGGAAGGCCGCGACGACGGCGATCCCCCAGTCGCCCTGGCGGGCGACGAGCTCGGCGAGCGCGGCGACCAGGCCGGCGGCCGGCAGGGTCAGGCCCCAGGCGGCGAACATCCGGGTGGCGGTGGACCAGCGGACCACGCCGCCCTTGCGGCCGAGGCCCGCGCCCATCACGGCGCCGGAGCAGACGTGCGTGGTGGAGAGCGAGAAGCCCAGGTGGGAGGAGGCGAGGATCACGGTCGCGGCGCCGGTCTGGGCGGCGAAGCCCTGCTGGGGCCGGAGGTCCGTGAGGCCCTTGCCCATGGTGCGGATGATGCGCCAGCCGCCCAGGTAGGTGCCGAGCGCGATGGCCACGCCGGCGGAGACGACGACCCACAGCGGCGGGTTGGAGCCGGGGGCGAGGGCGCCACCGGCGACCAGGGCCAGGGTGATGACGCCCATCGTCTTCTGCGCGTCGTTGGTGCCGTGGGCGAGGGAGACCAGGCCCGCGGAGGCGATCTGGCCGGCCTTGTAGCCCTTGCGGCCGGTCTCGTCGCCGATGCCCGCGCCGACCCGGTAGGTGAAGCGGGTGGCGACCATCGAGGCGACGCCGGCGACCACCGGGGCGGCGACGGCCGGGATCAGCACCTTGGTGAGGACGACGCCGCCGTTGACGCCGCCGACGCCGACGGACGCGACGGTCGCGCCGATCAGACCGCCCATGAGGGCGTGGGAGGAACTGGAGGGCAGGCCGACCAGCCAGGTCAGGAGGTTCCAGAGGATCGCGCCGACGAGGGCGGCGAGGATGACCTCCGGCTGGATGCCCGTCTCGTCGACGAGCCCCTTGGAGATCGTCTTGGCGACCTCCACGGACAGGAACGCGCCCGCGAGGTTCAGCACGGCCGACATGGCCACCGCCGCCTTGGGCCTCATCGCGCCGGTCGAGATGGTCGTGGCCATCGCGTTGGCGGTGTCGTGGAAACCGTTTGTGAAATCGAACACGAGAGCTGTCACAACCACGAGGGTGAGCAGCAGCGTGATGTGTTCCATTTACCCAGGCAATCGTTCGGCGTCAGTGGCGAGTCGACCGTAGGCAACCTGGATGAACGATAGGTGAACTGGGGCCGACTGTGTGGTGTATCGACTCGCGGGTCGATTCCGGTTCCGCCCCATCGGCTCCCAACCCGGCCCGAATCCGGGCCCGGACCCCGCCCCCGGCCGGCCGTCCCGAGCCGCCCGCCCTACCGGCCCCGCCCCCTCCACTGGCAGGATCGCCCCATGGCGGAGGACGGCGCGGCGGACGCGGAGACCACGGGGACCACGGCGATCGGGGAGGCGTGGGACGCCCTGGTCGCCACGGCGCGCAGGACGGTGGCCGACGGGCTGGTCGTCGGCACCTCCGGGAACGTCTCCGTACGGGTCGGGGACCTGCTGCTCGTCACCCCGAGCGGCGTGCCGTACTCCCGGCTGACCCCGGACGACGTCGTCGCCGTCGACCTGGACGGGCGCCGGGTCCGCGGCACGCTGCCGCCGACCAGCGAACTGCCGGTGCACCTCGCGGTGTACCGGTCCACCGACGCCGGGGCGGTCGTCCACACCCACGCCGTGCACGCCACCGCCGTCTCGACCCTCGTCGACGAGCTGCCACCGGTCCACTACATGACCGCCGCCCTCGGCGGGCCCGTCCGCGTCGCCCCGTACGCCCTGTACGGCACGCGGGAGCTGGCCGACCGCATGCTCGCGGCCCTGGACGGCCGCACCGCCTGCCTCCTGCGCAACCACGGCACGGTCGCGTACGGCGCGACGCTCGACCAGGCGTACGACCGCACCGCCCAGCTGGAGTGGATGTGCCGGGTCTGGCTCGCCGCCGACGGCCACCCCGGCCGCACCCCGACGCTCCTCACCCCGGACCAGCTGGCCGAGGCCGCCGAGAAGCTCCGCGGCTACGGCCGGCCCGACTGACCGGCGCCCCTCCCGTCCCCCGGCGGCGGCCGCCCACTGGCACGGCCCGGCCGGCGTGCGGACACTGGACGGATGCGCTCTGCTACAGCCGCGGCGGTGGCCGCCGCCACAGCGATCGGTGCGGGGACGGCCGCCGTGGCGGCCGGGCGGTACGCCAGCGGCGTGGCGCTCAGGCCGCGCCCGGGGCTGCCCCTGCCCGGCGAGCCCCGGCTCACCGTGCACGCCGCGGGCCCCGGCCGGGTCGCCCTCACCCGCTCCCTGGCCTCCGTCCGCCCCGGCGTGTACGGCCTGGACGGCCCCGGTGTCCACGCGGTCGTCGGCCCCGTGCTCGACGACGCGCCCCGCGCCCCCGACACCGTCGTGCGCCGCCTCCTGCGGGTCGACCGCGGCACCCTCAGGGCCGGCACCCGCGTCCGCCTCACCCCGCAGGTGCACTCCGGCACCCCCGCCTCCGCGCTCGGCGTCCCGTACCGGGACGTCGAGGTGGCCGGCGAACTGGGCCCCCTGCCCGCCTGGTACGTCCCCGGGGCCCGCACCACGTGGGTGATCACCGCGCACGGCCTGGGCGCCACCCGCGAGCACCCGCTGAACGTGCTGGGCCTCCTCCACCGCAGGTTCCGCCTGCCCGTCCTCGACCTCGCCTACCGCGGCGACCCGGGCGCCCCCCGCCCCGCCGACGGCCTCGGCCACCTCGGGGACTCCGAGTGGCGCGACCTCGACGCGGCCGTCCACCACGCCGTCCGCCACGGCGCGAGCGGCGTCGTCCTGCACGGCTGGTCGACCGGCGCCGCCATGGCCCTGCGCACCGCCCGGCGCAGCCGGCTGCGCGACCGGATCACCGGACTGGTCCTCGACTCGCCGGTCCTCGACTGGGAGGCCGCCCTCCGCGCCCTGGCCGCGGCCCGCCGCGTCCCCGCCGCCCTGCTCCCGCTGGCCGTCCGCGCCGCCCAGGGCAGGACCGGGCTCCGCCCCGGGGAACCCGCCCGGACCGTCGGCGCCGAGGCGCCGGAGGTGCCCGCGCTCGTCTTCCACGGCCCCGACGACACCGTCGCCCCCTGGGCGGCGACCCGGGCCCTCGCCGAGCGGCGCCCCGACCTCGTCACCCTCCGCGCGGTCCGCCACGCACCGCACGCCGCCATGTGGAACGCCGACCCCGGGCGGTACGAGGAGGCCGTGCGCCGCTTCCTCACCCCCCTCCTGTGAGCCGACCGTCCCCTTCCGTTTGGGCTTTCGGGCCGTCAACGGGAAGACTGCCCCCGTGACGTCTCGAAAGCCCGATGAGCAACTGGCGCGCAACTCCGGACTCCGACTCGTCCGGCCCCGATCGCTGGCGACGACCGCCCGGCGGGCGGTGGCCGACCGGCGGACGCGGTCGGCCCCGCGCCCGCCGGAGGGCACGCCCCCGCGGGCCGAGCTGGCCCGCCAGGCCCGGCACGTCCTGGCCGACGCCGTGCGCATGGCCCGCTGGGCCGCCGTCGACCGGGGCCT
>JAAXOU010000301.1 GCA_012396115.1 Streptomyces somaliensis DSM 40738
GGCGCGCGGCGGGCGGGCGGCCCGCCGCGCGTCCGCCGCGGGCTCAGCCCAGGACCTTCCGCAGGGTCGCGAGCGCGGACTCCAGCTCCTCCTCGGTGATGGTCAGCGGCGGCGCCAGCCGGATCGTGGACCCGTGGGTGTCCTTGACCAGGACGCCCTCGGCCATGAGCCGCTCGCTGATCTGCCGTCCCGTGCCGATCGCGGGGTCGATGTCGACGCCCGCCCAGAGCCCGCGGGCGCGGTAGGCCGTGACGCCCGCTCCGGTGAGCGCGGCCAGGCCCCGGTCCAGCACCTCGCCCAGCTCGGTGGCGCGCCGCTGGAACTCGCCGGTGGCCAGCAGGTCCACGACCGCCGAGCCGACCGCCGCGGCCAGCGGGTTGCCGCCGAACGTCGAGCCGTGCTCACCGGGCCGCAGCACGGAGAGCACGTCGCGGCGGGCGACCACCGCGGAGACCGGGATGATGCCGCCGCCCAGGGCCTTGCCCAGGAGCAGCATGTCCGGCACGACCGACTCGTGCTCGACGGCCAGGGTGCGGCCGGTGCGTCCCAGGCCCGACTGGATCTCGTCGGCGATGAAGAGGCACCCGGCGCGCCGGGTCAGCTCGCGGACGCCGGTGAGGTACCCCTCGTCGGGGATGATGACGCCCGCCTCGCCCTGGATGGGCTCGATCAGCACGGCCGCCGTCGTCTCGTCCACGGCCGCCTCCAGCGCGGCGAGGTCGTTGTAGGGGACGACGCGGAAGCCGGGGGTGAAGGGCCCGAAGCCGGTGCGGGCCGACTCGTCCGTGGAGAAGCTCACGATGGTCGTCGTGCGGCCGTGGAAGTTGCCGTCGGCGACGACGATCGTCGCCCGGTCCGGCGCGACGCCCTTGACCTCGTACGCCCACTTGCGCGCCACCTTGACGGCGCTCTCCACGGCCTCGGCGCCGGTGTTCATCGGCAGCACCATGTCGAGGCCGGTCAGCGCGGCCACGCGCTCGGCGAAGCCGGCCAGGCGGTCGTTGTGGAAGGCGCGCGAGGTGAGCGTGAGCTCGTCGAGCTGGCGGTGCGCCGCCTCGACGAGGGCGGGGTGGCGGTGCCCGAAGTTGAGGGCCGAGTAGCCGGCCAGCATGTCGAGGTAGCGGCGGCCCTCGACGTCCTCGACCCAGGTGCCCTCCGCGCGGGCGACGACCACCGGCAGGGGGTGGTAGTTGTGCGCGAGCACGGGGGCCTCGGCGCGGATCAGCTCCGCCGACGAACGCGTCTCGGAGGCGGACACCGGGGCGGCGGCGGTGGTGGCGGAACCGGTCATCAGCGGATCTCCTGTGTGCAGCACTTGATGCCCCCGCCGGACTTGCGGAACTCCGAGAGGTCGACGGGGACGGGGACGTAGCCGCGGTCGGCGAGCTGGTCGATCAGGCCCTGTGCCCGCGGGTCGATGAAGACGTGGTGGCCGTCGGAGACGGAGTTCAGGCCGAAGGTCAGGGCGTCCTCCTCGCTGGCGATCACCGCCTGCGGGAAGAGCCTGCGGAGGACCTCGCGGCTGCCGGGGGAGAACGCTCCCGGGTAGTACGCGACGTTCCCGGCGCCCGTCGCGTCGTCCTCGCCGCCCGCCTCGCGCAGGAGGAACAGCGCGGTGTCCAGGTGGTAGAAGCGGGGGTCCACCAGCTGGAGGCCGATCACCGGCGTGCCGAAGAACTCCTGCGCCTCGTGGTGCGCGGCGCGCTGCGTGCGGAACCCGGTGCCCGCCAGCACGTACCGGCCGGTCGGCACGAGGTCGCCCTCGCCCTCGCAGACCGCCGAGGTCTGGTGGACGTCGTACCCGGCCTCCTTGAACCAGGCCGCGTACACCTCGGCCTCCGGCTGCCGCTCGGGCGCGTGGAAGGAGGAGCCGAGGACCCGGCCGTCGACGACGAGGGCCGCGTTCGCCGCGAACACCATGTCGGGCAGGCCCTCCACCGGGGTCACCGTCTCGACCGTGTGGCCGTGGTCGCGGTAGACCTGGACCAGGTTGTGCCACTGGTCGCGGGCGAGTGAGAGGTCGACCCGGTCCTCGGGGTTCATCCACGGGTTGATGGCGTAGCGCACGTCGAAGTAGCGGGGTTCGCACATCAGGTAGCGCCGGGGGCGCCGGTCACGGCCGAACGAGGCAGATCTCACGGGCACAGAGGATTCCTCCGCCTTCTGCGATGACGACTGGGGTGCTCCCACCGTAGGAAACGGCCCGTTCGCACAACAAGAACAAAGGGCTGCGACCATACGCAGGAACGCTGCGTGGAACGGCGGGTCAGAGCAGGTTTCCTGCGCCGTCCGCCGCCGCGCCGGGGAAAGCCCCCGGGGCGGACTCGCTGGCCCCGGCCTCCGGGCTGTCGGGCAGGAGGTGGGACAGGACCATGTAACTGATCGTCTTGCGGATGAAGGGCTCGCTGCGGATCCGCTCCAGCACCTCCTCGAAGTGCTCCACGTCGGTGGCCCTGACGTGCAGCAGCGCGTCGGCGGCACCGGTCACCGTCATGGCCGCCGCGATCTCCGGGTACTTGCGCGCGACCTCCGCGAGGCGCCGGGGCGGGGCCGCGTTGTCGCAGTACACCTCGATGTACGCCTCCGTGCGCCAACCCAGCGCGGACGGCCGGACGGTGGCCCTGAAGCCCGTGATCACGTCGGCCCTGCGCAGCCGGTCCACCCGGCGCTTGACCGCGGTGGCCGACAGGCCGACCTCCGCGCCGATCTCGGAGAAGCTCGCCCGGGCGTTCGCCATCAGGGTCGCGACGATCTTCCGGTCGATCTCGTCGAACGGCGTGGGCTTGGCTGTCATGGCAGGCGATCTTTCCTCGTGCCGCCCGGGGCGGCGGTGGTTCCGCCCCCATCTTGCCGGAGCGCGCCCGTGGCGTGCGGGAACGTTCGTCGCCCCGGGAGTGCCCCGGGAGTGGTCCGCGCGTCCGCCGGGAGGGCCTCCCCGCCGTGCACGCCGGTCACCGCCCCCTGTGCGCGGCGGGCGCGGGGCCGTCCCGGCCGGTGGTGCCCGCCGCCCGGTCGCCGTGCGTCCCGGCGGGGGCGGCCCCCGCGTGCGGGTGCCCGGGGCGGTGGCCGTCGGCTCCGCCGGACCGGACGGGGGCCGACGGCGGGCCCCGGGGGCGGGTCCGGGCGCGGCGGGCCCCGCGGGCTTCCTCAGCGGAGGTACTGGCAGGTGGCGCGCGGTGTGTACACGCCGTGCCCGGCGCGGCCCGTGTACGTGCGGCGGTCGATGACGGGGGTGCCGCGCGACAGGACCGTCTCGACCCGGCCGGTGACGGTCCGGCCCTCGTACGGCGAGTAGTCGACGTTCATGTGATGGGTCCCGGCGGACAGGGTCTGCTTGGCCGAGGGGTCGTAGACGACGATGTCGGCGTCGGCGCCGGGGGCGATGGTGCCCTTCCTCGGGTACAGGCCGAACATGCGGGCCGGGGCCGCGCAGGCGATCTCGATCCAGCGGCGGCGGCCGATGCGCCCGTCGACGACGGCCTGGTGGAGGAGGTCCATGCGGTTCTCCACGCCCGGAAGCCCCTCGGGGATCCGGGAGAAGTCGCCGCGGCCCAGCTCCTTCTGGCCGCGGAAGCAGAACGGGCGGTGGTCGGTGGAGACGACCTGGAGGTCGCCGGTGCGCAGCCCCCGCCACAGGGCGGCCTGGTGCTCGCGGGACCTGAGCGGAGGGTCGCACACGTACTTGGCGCCCTCGAAGTCCGGCCCGGCGAGGTCGTCGGCGGACAGGAACAGGTACTGCGGGCAGGTCTCCCCGAAGACCGGCAGGCCCTCGTCCCGGGCGGCGGCGAGCGCGGCGAGGGCCTCCCGGGCCGAGACGTGCGCCACGTACAGGGGTGCGCCCGCGACCCGGGCCAGCTGGACGGCGCGGTGCGCGGCCTCCGCCTCCAGCAGGGGGTGGTGGGCCTCGCCGTGGTGGCGGGGGCCGGTGTCGCCGCGGGCGAGTGCCTGCTCGACCAGGACGTCGGCGGCGGGGCCGTTCTCCGCGTGCACCACGGCCAACCCGCCGTTGCGGGCGCAGCGCTGCATGGCCGTCAGGACCCGGCCGTCGTCGCCGTGGGGGGCGTCGGGGTGGGCCATGAGGAGCCCGAAGGAGGTGACGCCCTCCTCCACCAGCAGGTCCGTCTCGCGGAGCGAGGAGTCGTCGACGTCGGAGAGGACCATGTGGAAGGCGTAGTCGACGGCGCACCTCCCGTCGGCCTTGGCGTGCCAGGCGTCGAGCCCCTCGCGCAGGGTGTGGCCGGCGCTCTGGACGGCGAAGTCGACGATGGTGGTGGTGCCGCCCCAGGCGGCGGCACGCGTCCCGCTCTCGAAGTCGTCGGACGCGAACGTGCCCCCGAAGGGGAGTTCCATGTGGGTGTGGGCGTCGACGCCGCCCGGGATGACGTACCTGCCGGTGGCGTCGATGGTGCGGTCGGCGGTCCACGCCGCCGCGACGGCGCTGCCGTGGGCGGCGAGCGCGGCGATCCGGCCGTCCTCGACGAGGACGTCGGCGTGGGTCTCCTCGGCGGCGGTGACGACGAGGCCGCCCCGGACGAGGGTGCGGGTGCTCATGGTGTGTCGGCCCCTTGCTGTGGCTTGCCGGAGGGTGCACGGGGCCCCTCCGAGGAGTTCGGCGCCCTCCTCGCGGCCGGCGGCCCCGCGGGGGTGCCCCCTGTTCGGCGGTCGTCGGGTCGGTGCCGCCGGTCCGGGCCGCCCGGACGAGCGCGGCGCGCGGTCGGGGACGCGAACCGCTCCTGCGGCACGGCGCCGAAGGGCCTCCGCCCGGGTGGAGCGGTACGCAGGAGGAGAACGTAGGCCGCGCCGCGCCCCGGGGCAAGATCACCGGCGCCTCTCACCGATCCCGTTCGCGTTTCGCACCCGAGTGGTCCACATCGGTGGCTCCGGCGGGGCGCCGCGCCCTCCGGCCCGGGCCCCCGCCCGGCACCCGGGCCGGCGCGCGACGGGAGCGGCGCGGGGCGGGACGGAG
>JAAXOU010000302.1 GCA_012396115.1 Streptomyces somaliensis DSM 40738
CCCCGGCCCACCGCGCCCGGCCCCGTCCGGCCGACGCCCGGGCGGGGGCGCGGTGCCGGTGCGCCGCGCTCCCGCGGCGGACGGCCCGGGCCGCGCGGCGACGACGGACGACCGACGACCGTGAAGGGGGGATTCCCGATGGAGCCGCTCCTCTGGCTGCTCGTCCCGCTGGCCGCCGCCCTCGGCGCGAGCCTGTGGGCCTGGTACGTCTCGCGCCCGCACCCGGCGGACGTGTGGACGGACGTCGACCGCTACGACCGCCTCCGCGCCGCCCTCGCCCGCGGCACGGGCGGGGGCCGGGAGGGGGACCCGGCGGGCGCCGGGGCCGGATGAGCAACCGCCCCGCACGCCCCGCGTCTCTGCGCCCGCCGCACCCCGCGGCGGGCGCCGTCACGAGTGTCGGCTGCCCGCCGCACCGCCACGATCCTCGTCACGCCCCCGACAGGACATGACGGACAGGCGGTGCGCGTGGCTCTGTTCACGAGTTCGCACAGCGGCCGTTCACCATCTCGGGATGCACCCGGACCGGCCCTGGGCCGGTGTTCACGAGAACGGGAGGCACCGCGTGGACTCTCCCGCCGACCGGGCGGAGGCAGGACTCGTGAACGTTCCAGCCGGGCCGCAAGCGCCACCCGCCTCCCGAACCGACGCGGAAGTGCTGCCCGCCCTCGTGAACAGAGCCACGGCAGGCTCGCCGCCATCCTCGGCGTCGAGACGTTCGCGGGCCCGGTACCTCCGCGTCTACGGGTTGGAACGCGGCACGCGGTGGGGATACTCCCTCCGCGAGGTGGGCGTCTACGGCGGGAGCTGACGGCATGGCGGACGGCGAGGCCCGGGAGGGCACCCGGCGGGTACGGTGGCGGACCCTCGGCACGGTGCCGTTCGCCGCGGCGGCGCTGACCGGCACCCTCGCCGTCCACATGACGCTGATCGCCTTCGGCAACATCACGGACTTCGGGACGAACCGGCAGTTCGTCCGGCACGTCCTCGCCATGGACACGACGTTCAGGGACCCCGACCTGATGTGGCGGGCCGTCGAGTCGCCCGCCCTCCAGGACGCCGCCTACGTGGTGATCATCGCCTGGGAGGCCCTGGCCGCCGCCGTCCTCCTCCTCGCCACCGCCCTGTGGTTCGCCGCGCTGCGCCGGGGCTCCTGTTCCCGCGCCCGCGCGGCGAGCACAGCCGGGCTCCTCATGGTCCTGCTGCTGTTCGGGTTCGGGTTCATGGCCGTCGGCGGCGAGTGGTTCGCGATGTGGCAGTCCGCCGACTGGAACGGCCTCGACGCGGCCGCCCGCAACGTCGCGCTGGCCGCGTTCACGCTCCTCGTGGTGCACCTGCCGTACCCGGCCGCGCACGACGGCGCCTGACGGTACCTGAGGGCGCCGGGCGGCCCCCGGCGTGCGGCCGCGAACCGGAACCGGCCGGTCACCCCGTGCTCCCCCGGCCGGCGTCCGGCCCGGGCCGGACGATCTCGCGCTTGAGGACCTTGCCGGTGGGGCCCTTGGGCAGGTGGTCGGTGATCCACACGACGCGCGGGTACTTGAAGGGCGCGACCCGCTCGCGGACGAAGCCGATCAGCTCCTCCGGCGTGGCGGACCTCCCGGCACGCAGCACCACGGCGGCGGCGACCTCCTGGCCGTGGACCTCGTGCGGTACCCCGACGACGGCCGCCTCGGCGACCGCCGGGTGGGCGTGGAGGACCTCCTCCACCTCACGCGGGTGGACGTTGCACCCGCCGCGGATGACCAGGTCCTTGATGCGGTCCACGATCCGGAAGTCCCCCCGCGCGTCCCGGACGCCGAGGTCGCCGGTGTGCAGCCAGCCGTCCCGCACGGCCTCGGCGGTCGCCCGCGGGCGGCGCCAGTAGCCCCGCATGACGTTGTGCCCGCGGATGACGATCTCGCCCACCTCGCCGTCGGGCAGTTCCCGGCCCGCGCGGTCGACGACGCGCATCTCCACACCGTCGACGGGAACGCCGACCGTGCCCGCCACGCGTTCGCGGTCGATGCGGTTCACGCAGGCGAGCGGCGACGCCTCCGAGAGCCCGTACCCCTCCAGTACGGCGCAGGCGAACGCCTCCTCGAACCCGTGCAGCACCTCCACGGGCATCGGGGAGCCGCCGCACAGACCGACGCGCAGGGTGGACGGGTCGCGCGGTCGGGACCCGGGGTCCTGTGCCAGCCGCAGCATCAGCGTGTACATCGTCGGGACGCCCAGGAAGACGGTCACCCGGTCCCGCTCGATCACGGACAAGGCGTCCTCCGGTGTGAAGCGGGGGAGCAGGGTCAGGCAGGCGCCCACCGACACGGCGCAGTTCAGCCCCATGACCTGCCCGAAGGAGTGGAAGAGCGGCAGCCCGCCGAAGACGACGTCGGTGGGGCCGAGGCGGAGCACGCGCGCGCCCTCGTCGACGTTGCGGCGCAGGTTGCGGTGGGTGAGTTCGGCGCCCTTGGGATCGCCGGTGGTCCCGGAGGTGTAGAGGACGACGGCGGAGTCGGCGGGCGAGCGCGGCTCGTCGCGGTCGGGCGGGCGGTGGGCCCGCAACCCGTCGAGGAAGGCCCGCGGTTCGACCACGAGGTGCGGGGTGCCGGTCCGGCGGGCGCCCTCCACCGCCTCCTGCGCGTCCCGGTGCCAGGCGAGGAGGAGGGCGGCTCCGGCGTCGTCCAGGCAGTGCTCGACCTCCCCGGCCCTCAGCGCGGGGTTCAGGGGCACGACGATCGCCCCGGCGCGCAGGATGCCGTAGTACAGCACCGCGAAGACGGGGCTGTTCGGGAGGAGGACGGCGACGCGGTCCCCCGACGCCGTGCCCAGGGCGCGGAGCCGGGCGGCGGCGCGGGAGCTGAGGTCGTCCAGCTCGGCGAAGGTCAGCTCGTCGGCGCCCAGCCGCAGGGCCGGACGGTCGGGGTGCGCGGCGGCGCTGCGGGCGGGCGGCCTCCTGCGGGTCCGTCCCCGGTCCGCCTCCGGCCCCCTCCGGTCCGCTCCCGGTGTCCCGGTGGCCCCCTCCCCCGCGCCGCCCGCGACGGTCGTGGGACGGGAAGCCGGGGCGATCTTTGTTTTGTACCGCCGCCCGGTGGTACCCGCGAGCCCGACACACAATCCGGCGGGCCCCGGTGCCACGGGGATCCGCAGCTTAAGGAGGAGTGGCTTATGACTGATGCCGGTCGGGTTCGGCAATCGGGCGAGGTCGCGAAGGAACAGGCCTCGGTCACGGCCTCTCAGGCCGGTCAGGCGGGCCGTGAGGTCGTCGGGAGCGCCGCCGAGCAGGCGAAGACGGTCGTCGGTGAGGCCCGTCAGCAGGCGGAGAGCGCCGTCCGCGACCTCCGACGCCGTGTCCGGGACGAGGGCCAGGGCCAGACGGAACGGCTCGTCGGCACCGTGCGCCAGTGGGCGGACGACCTCGAGGGCATGGCGCAGAGCGCGTCGGGCGACTCCCCCGCACGCAGCGCCGTCGTGCAGGCCGCGAACCGCGGCCGCCGTGCCGCGGACTACCTGGAGCAGCGCGGCCTGGACGGTCTGATGGGCGACCTCCAGGGCTTCGCGCGCCGGCGTCCGGGCGCCTTCCTGGGCGGCGCGGTGCTGGCGGGCGTGGTGGCCGGCCGCCTCATGAAGGCCGGCAAGGCCGCGCACTCCGGTGACGGTGACGCGCGGCAGGTGCCGGACACCGCGGCACCGGCCCCGCCCGTGAGCGAACCGGTACGCACGGAACTGCAGGAATACCCCCGGGTGGTGTGATATGGCGACGATTTCCCCTCGAGCGCAGAGCGGCGCGCACCCCCTGTCCCCCGAGGAGGCACGGCCCTCGCAGGAGCGCTCGGCCGGTGAGCTGCTGGCCGCGGTGACCGCGGACGTGCAGCACCTGCTCCGGCAGGAGGTCCGGCTGGCGAAGGCCGAGATCCAGGAGGAGGCCACGAAGGCGGGGAAGGCCGCCGGGATGTTCGGCGGCGCCGGCTTCGCCGGCTACATGGTGGCCCTGTTCCTGTCGCTGGCGGCCGTTTTCGGGCTGGCCAACGTGATGGACGCCGGCTGGGCCGCGCTCATCGTCACCGCCGTGTGGGCGGTGATCGCGGCCGTGCTGTTCATGCTCGGCCGGTCCCGCATGCGGGAGGTGTCGCCGAAGCCGGAGCGAACGATCGAAACGCTGAAGGAGGACGCACAGTGGGCACGTCACCCGACCAAGTGAGGGCCGACATCGAAGCGACCCGTGACAGGCTGTCGCAGAACGTCGACCGGCTGGCCGACCGGACCAGCCCCAAGCGGATGGTCCGCAGGCGTGCGGACCGGGCGCGCTCGGCGGCGTCGGGCCTGCGGGCCCGGGTCATGGGCGTCGCGTCGGACACCGGCAGCGCGGCGGCCGAGCGGACGCGTCACATGGCGCACTCCGCTCAGGGCGGCGCCGAGCACATGGGCGAAGCCGTCAAGCAGGCCCCGGAGCAGGTCATGCGGCAGGCGCAGGGCAACCCGCTGGCGGCCGGAGTGATCGCGTTCGGCGCGGGGATGCTCGCCGCCTCCCTGCTGCCGGAGACCAAGTCCGAGCAGCAGGCGGTGAACCGGATCTCCGACCGGGCCGGCGAGATGATGGAGCCGGTCAAGGCGGCGGCGGCGGAGTCGGCGCAGCGGCTGAAGGACGACGCCGCGGAGACCGCCCGGCAGGCGGCCACGCAGGTCAAGGAGACCGCCGCGGAAGCCGCCCGCACCACCGGCGAGCAGGCGCGTGAGCAGGCCTCGCACCTCAAGGAGCAGGTGCGCGGGTCCGGGCAGCACGTCGCCGACGAGGTCCGCGGTACGGGGTCCGGCACCCCGGGCACCACAGGCGCCGCGGGTACTACGGGCACCCCGGGCACGCCGCCGGGCACCACCGGTATGCCCGGCACCCCGGGTACCGCGTAGGAACCGCCCCGTGCCGGGCGGGTACCGCCGGGTCGGACCGGGTTCCGGTCC
>JAAXOU010000303.1 GCA_012396115.1 Streptomyces somaliensis DSM 40738
GGCCCCCGTGCCCCCCGCCGCATCCGCGCCCCCCCCCGCCGCGCCGCACGGGCAGGACCCGGCGCCCCCCGGCCCCTCCCGCCGCCTGTTCGTGGCCAGGGCGCTGGCGGTGACCGCGACGGCCGTCGCGGCGGGCACGGTCGCCAACGGCGCCCACACCGTCCTGCGCGGCCCCGCCGTGAAGCGGGTGACCGTCCCCCTCGCCAAGCTGCCGCGCGCCGCCCACGGCTACCGCATAGCCGTCGTCAGCGACATCCACCTCGGACCCACCCTCGGCCGCGCCCACGCCCGGCGGATCGTCGACGCGGTCAACTCCACCCAGCCGGACCTGATCGCCGTCGTGGGCGACCTCGTCGACGGCACCGTCGAGAACCTGGGCCCGGCCGCCGAACCGCTGGCCCGCCTCCGCGCCCGGCACGGCGCCTTCTTCGTCACCGGCAACCACGAGTACTTCTCCGGCGTCGAGGAGTGGGTGGAGGAGGTCCGCGAGCTGGGCCTGCGCCCGCTGCGCAACGAGCGCGTCGAGATCGCCGCCGGGTTCGACCTGGCCGGCGTCGACGACCCGGCCGGCGAGAACCACGGCGGTGGCCCCGACTTCGCCCGCGCCCTCGGCGACCGCGACCGGGCCCGTACCGCAGTGCTCCTCGCGCACCAGCCGGTGGTGATCCACGACGCCGTGCGCCACGGGGTGGACCTGCAGCTCTCCGGCCACACCCACGGCGGCCAGATGTGGCCCGGCAACTTCCTCGCGGAGCTGGCCAACCCGACCGTCGCGGGCCTGGAGCGGTACGGCGACACACAGCTGTACGTGTCGCGCGGGGCGGGCGCCTGGGGCCCGCCGGTCCGGGTGGGCGCCCCCTCCGACATCACGGTCGTGGAACTGGCCTCCCGCGCCGCCTGACCGCCCCGGCCCGCCCCCGCCCGCCGTCCCCGCCGGGTTGACGGCCCGGGGAGCGGTGTCAGCTCCCGCATCTGGCCGGCGGCCCGGGGCTCCGCGCGATCAGGACGCCGCTGAGGAGGAACGACGCCGGTCAGGTGGATCGCGGTCGCCGCAGTTTCGACCGGCGCGCCCTGGTCAGGGAGTGGACCGCAGCGGCGGTGCCTGCCACGTCATCCCGGGCGGCTGGAGTAGGGGCGAGGGCTCGGGGCCGGGGTCGTCGGCGTCGACGACCCCGGCGGCCACGTGGTCGAAGCCGGCGGGCCAGCGGGTGTGCTCACTGGCCAGGGCGCCGATCAGGCGTGCTTCGACGAGGTCGGCGGTGCTCAGGTCGGTGCCGCGCAAGTCGGCCATGCGGAGGTCGGCGCGGTGGAAGACCGCGCCGTGGGCGTCGGCCTTGCGCAGGTTCGCCTCGCGCAGGTCGGCCTCGGTGAAGTCGGCGTCGCGCAAGTCGGTTTCGACCAGCTTCGCCGCCCGCAGGTCGGCCAGGACGCAGCGGGCCCGGCGGAGAATCGCAGTCGTGAGGTCGGCGTGCCGCAGGTTGACCGAGACCAGGGACGCCTGGGTCAGATTGGCGTGGTACAGGCCCGCCGCCTCCATGCAGGCGCGGTCGAGGTTGACCTCGGGGAACCACAGCCCGTCGCAGTCCGCCCGGCGCAAGTCGGTGATGCTGAGATTGACCCAGGACTGCTCCCGGTGCTGGCACAGCACGCCGAGCGCGGTCAGCGCCACCTGGGCGTCGGCGGCGCGAGTCTCCAGGGGCGCGACGTCGTTGATGGACACGTCCGCCGCCGGTGTTTCCGGCCCGGCGGGTGGCCAGGGCAGGTGGGTACGCAGGTACGCCGCCTGGATGGAGATGATGGCCTCCCGGTCGCGGGCGGACTGCTCCGCGATCCGCCACAGCGCGTGCAACCCGCCGATGCGCACATCCAGCTTGTCGCTGCCGAGCTGGTCGACGGCCCGGCTGAACCGGTCGGTGACGTAGCCCTCCTGGGTGGCGCGCAGTCCGTCCTGACTCACCCGCAGTTGCCGCCAGGTGGCGCACGCGCCGAAAAGCACGACCAGACCACCGACCAGCTGCAGAAGCGTCGTACGGACATCGTTCACCGCCTTCAGCCGATCCTGCGCGGTGACGTTCGCCCCGGCGAGATCGTGGTCGACCACCGCCCCCGGCAGTACGACGAACACCGTGCCCAGAACGACCAGCCCCGCCCCGGCCAGCAGAGCTGCGGCCGCACGACGCCTGACCGACCCCTCGTGCCACGCGCGCCGACCGCGGCCTGGTTCCCCCATCCCCATGGGCACGAGAGCCTAGGCGCCGCGCAGAAGACGATCAAGAGCGCTGTGCCGCCGGCCCGTCGCGCGGGAGCAACCGCGCGGGGTCGGTGCTACACGAGCGGCGTGGCGGATGCCGGCGTCAAGCGCCGGGCACCGGGCATCGGGCATCGGGCATCGGGCACCGGGCGGCGGGAGCGATGTGACCGGGAAGTGAAGGTCCACCCTTCCCCGGGTGAACCGTCTGTGGTTGAGTTTGCGCCACCTCGCAGGGGAGGGCGCGAAAGGAATCACGGCTATGCGGTCGATCCACGTCCGGATCATCATGGTGTGCGCGGTCCTGGCGGCCGTCGGGTCAGGGGTCTGGCACCTGCTGCCGGCGGACCGCGGCAAGGACCGGCCGATATCCGTCGGTACGACCGACGAGGTCACCTCGCTGGACCCGGCCGGCGCGTACGACTCCGGCTCCTGGGCCGTCTACAGCAACGTCTACCAGTCGCTGCTGACCTTCAAGCCGGGCGCCACGACCCCGGTCCCCGACGCCGCCGAGACCTGCGACTTCGTCGGCTCGTCGCTCACCCGGTACGAGTGCACCCTGCGGGAGGGCCTGACCTTCTCCAACGGCCGCGAGATGACCGCGCGGGACGTGAAGCACTCGTTCGACCGGATGCTCGGCATCGCCGCCGACGTCGGCCCGTCGACGCTCTTCCCGACGCTGGAGAGCGTCACCGCCCAGGGCCGCAAGGTCGTCTTCTCGCTGACCGCCGAGGACGCGACGTTCCCGCTGAAGCTCGCCACGGGCGCGGGCTCGATCGTCGACAGCACCCGCTACCCGGAGGACCGGCTGCGCGAGGGCACCGCCGTCGACGGCTCCGGCCCGTACCTGCTCGCCGAGTACCGGCCGGGCGTCCGCGCCCTGCTGGAACCCAACCCGAACTACCGGGGCGCCCTGGAGCGCCCCGCCACACCGGTCGAGGTGCGGTACTTCGCCGAGGGCGAGCAGCTCGCCGCCGCCTGGCGCGACGGCGAGGTCGACGTGACCCACCGGGACCTCCCGCCGCGGACGATCTCCACGCTCGACCCGGGCGAGGAGGACGTCCGGGTGACGGAGGCCCCCACGGCGGAGATCCGCAGCATCGTCTTCAACCTCCGCGAGGGCTCGGCGACGGCGGAGAAGGCGGTCCGGCGGGCCGTGGCCGCGCTGGTCGACCGCAGCAGGATCGCCAGCGGCCCGTACCGCTCGACGGTGGAACCCCTGTACTCGCTGATCCCGCGCGGCTTCATCGGCCACAGCACGCCGTTCTTCGACCTCTATCCCGACGGGCGGGAGGGCGTGGACCGGGCGCGGAAGCTGCTGCGCGACGCGGACGTCGACACGCCCGTCAGCCTCACCTACGCGCACCGCGCCGGGGAGACGTCGGCGGCGGAGGCGGTCGAGCTGCGCCGCCAGCTGGAGGACACCGGACTGTTCCGGGTGAAGGTCGTCTCCGCGGAGTGGAAGGAGTTCCAGAAGGGGTACGCCGACGGCGCGTACGACGCGTACGGGATCGGCTGGCTCCCGGACTTCCCCGATTCGGACAGCTTCACCCAGCCCCTGGTCGGCCGGGGCGGCACCCTGCAGAACGCCTACGCCAGCGCCCGCGTCGACCGGCTCATCGCCGACACCCAGCAGCACGTCGACCGGGCCAGGGCCGCGGACGTCTTCAAGGAGATCCAGGCGCGGGTCGCCGAGGACGTGCCGCTGGTGCCGCTGTGGCAGAAGAAGGACTACGTGCTGAGCAACCCGGACATCACGGGCGCGCAGTACCTCTCCGACGGCACGGGCATCTGGCGCCTCTGGGAGCTCAGCTGGCTGTGACCGGCCCCCGCGCGGCACCCTCCGGCGGCCCGTCCCCGCCCGGCGCCCGGGGCGTGCCGTCCGCGGACGCCCCCCTCCCCGGCGCCTCCCCGGCACCCGGCAGGAACTCCACGGCGACGTCGCGGGCCTGGCGCACCAGCGGCCGCAGCACCCGGAACCGGGACAGCGCGACGGCCTGCGCGACCAGCGGGGCCGTCCGCTCCACGAGCCGGCGGCTCCGCTCGGCGCCCTCGCTGCGGTCGTACACCCAGAACAGCACCAGCCCCATGTGCATCAGCCACAGCAACTGCGGCAGCACCTCGTCCAGTTCGGGCGCGGTCCTGGTGCCGGAGCCGCGCAGTACCCGCTCGTGGACGGAGACCACGGCCCGGCGGGCGTCGGCCGACTCGGGGGAGAAGGGGCTGAGCGGGCTCCTCGGGTCGGCGGCGTTCTTGAAGAACTGCGCCGCGAACCGGTGGTACGGCTCCGCCACGTCCAGCCAGGTCAGCAGTGTGTCGCGGAGCCGTGCCGCGAGGTCCCCGCCACCGGCCAGCACCGGCCCGACCGCCGCCTCGTGCTCGGCGGCGATCCGGTCGTAGAAGCCCTGGACCAGGTGTTCCTTGGAGGCGAAGTAGTAGTAGGCGCTGCCCACGGAGACGCCCGCCTCCTGGGCGACGGCCCGCATCGTCGTCCTGTCGTAGCCGCGCTCCTCGAACAGCCGGAGCGCGGTCCCCAGGATGAGGGCGCGGGTCCGCTCGCTCTTCGGCGCCTTGGCGGCGGCCTTCCGTTCCTTCACGGCACCCGAGCCTAACGGGGCGGGCCCGCGGCCACCGCGCCCGCCTCCGCGCGGGCGGGAGGCGGGCGCACG
>JAAXOU010000304.1 GCA_012396115.1 Streptomyces somaliensis DSM 40738
CTCCCCGACGAGCCCGCAGACGAGGGGGCGGCCGGGGGCGGTGAACAGGTCGAGGAGGCGGGCGACGGCGGGCCGCGCGACGGTCCGGGCCGGGTGGACGGCGGGGTGGGTGAGCCGGGCGAGCCGGAGGGCGCCCGCGAGGTTCAGGTCCGGGCCGTGGGCCGGGACCGTAGCGGCGTTGCGGCGGAGCAGGGCGGCGAGGGGGCCGCCGGGGGCGCGGGCGGCGGCGGGCGCGAGGGGCAGGGCGAGGCCGGCGGCGCGGTGGTCGGTGCGGAGGGCGCCGGCGAGGACGGCGAGGACGGCGCCGGTGGCGGCGTCCAGGACGGGGCCGCCCGCGACCCCGCCGTGTTCCAGCGCCTCCCGGCCGTCGGTGCCGATGGCGAGTTCGAGCACCTCCCCGACCGGCTGGAGGCCCCCGGCGGTGGCGCGGGCGGCCGGTGCGGTGGCGAGGACGCGCGCCTCGCGCCAGCCGTGGGCGTGGACGCGTACGTAGGTGCCCGCGGGGGGCGTGGGACGGTCGGCGACGGGGAGGGGGCGGACGCCGAGCCCGCCGGTGCGGACGAGGGCGAGGCCGTCGGCGGGCAGGGCGGTGGCGGCGTCGGCGGTCACCTCGCAGTCCCTGCCGCCGGGTGCCCGGACGACGATGTGCTCCAGGCCGGCGACGGTCTCGTGGCTGGTCACGACCGTGCCGAGGCGGTCGGCGACGAAGCCGGCGCCTCTCGTCCGGCCTGCCCGGTCGCAGATGCTCACCGGTGTCGCCCGGTCCTGTCGTCCCATGGCTCGACCGTAGGACCGGGCCGATCCGGCCGGGAAACGCGGTCGCCGGACGCGCCCCCGAATGTCCCCCGGTTCGCTCCGGGCGCCCGTCCGAGTGGGTGAATAGGCATTCCGGCGCGGACGGGGAGGGTGTGGCGGAGGGGGCCGCGGGGCGGGCGCGGCCGACCCGCCCCGGGGGTGGCCCGGGGTGGGCGGGGGTCAGCCGAAGACGGCGACGCTCCGGGCCTTCCCGCCGCGCTCCTCGACGAGGGCGAGGAAGCGCCCCTCGGGTCCGAAGACGGCGACGGGGCCCCCGTCATGGGCCGGCATGTCGATGCGCACGCCGTTCAGGAGCAGCCTCGCGCGCCGCTCGTCGACGTCCCAGCGGGGGAACGCGGCGGCGGCGGCCTCCGCGATGGGCATGACGGTGAGCCGCTCCTGGAGCTGGTCGAGGGTGTGCGCCGCGTCGAGCCCGTACGGGCCGACGCGGGTGCGGCGCAGCGCGGTGAGGTGCCCGCCGACGCCGAGGCCGGCGCCGACGTCGCGGGCGAGGGCCCGGACGTACGTGCCGGAGGAGCAGACGACGGAGACGACCAGGTCGACGACGCGGGTGCCGTCGTCGGCGACGGCGTGGCGCATGTCGTGCACGGTGAACCGGGAGACGGTCACCGGGCGGGCCGGGATGTCGAACTCCTCGCCGCCCCGCACCCTCGCGTAGGACCGCCTGCCGTCGATCTTGATGGCGCTCACCTTGGACGGCACCTGCATGATGTCGCCGGTCAGCCCGGCCACGGCCGCGTCGACGGACTCGCGGGTCACGCCGGAGGCGTCGGTCGACGAGGTGATCCCGCCCTCGGCGTCGTCGGTGACGGTGTTCTGGCCCAGCCGGACGGTGCCCAGGTACTCCTTCTCCGTCAGCGCCAGGTGGCCCAGGAGCTTGGTGGCCCTCTCCACGCCGAGGACGAGGACGCCGGTGGCCATGGGGTCGAGCGTGCCGGCGTGGCCGACGCGGCGGGTGCGGGCGATGCCCCGCATCTTGGCCACCACGTCGTGGGAGGTGAACCCCGAGGGCTTGTCGACGATGACGAGGCCGTCCCCGGGGGCCCTCCCGGTGCCGGCCGGGAGGGCGTTCGCTGTGTCGCTCATCGGGCGCCGGCGCCGTCCTCGTCGTCCTCCGCCTCGGCGTCGTCCTCGCCGGGCCTGCGGTACGGGTCGGCCTCGCCCGCGTACGTCTTGCCGGTGGACACCTGGCGCACCTCGGCGTCCTTGGCCCGCGCCTTGTCGAGGAGGTCCTCGATGGTGCGGGCGTTGTCCGGCAGGGCGTCCGGGACGAACGTCAGCGTCGGCGTGAAGCGGACACCGGTCTGCCTGCCGACCTCGGAGCGCAGGATGCCCTTGGCGGACTCCAGCGCGGCCGCGGAGGCGGCGCGCTCCTCCTCGTCGCCGTAGACCGTGTAGAAGACCGTGGCCTCCCGCAGGTCGCCGGTGACGCGGGCGTCCGTGACGGTCACGAACCCCAGCCGCGGATCCTTGATTCGCCGGTCCAGGGTCTCCGCGACCACGACCTGGATGCGATCGGCCAGCTTGCGGGCCCGCGCGTTGTCGGCCACCGGTCCGTCTCCTCTTCCGTCTTGCGTTCACTCTTCGTCGGTGTGCAGGCGCCGCCGTACGGACAGCAGCTCCACCTCGGGCCGGGCGGCGACGAGGCGCTCACACCGGTCCAGTACCCCCGTGAGATGTCCGATGTCCCCGGAGGCCACCGCCACGCCGATCTCGGCCCTGCGGTGGAGGTTCTGATTGCCGGTCTCCGCCGCACTCACCGCGAACTTCCGCTGGAGTTCGGCGACGATCGGCCGGACGACGGAGCGCTTCTCCTTCAGCGACCGTACGTCGCCGAGGAGCAGGTCGAAGGACAGCGTCCCCACGTACATGGGCAGTCCGGATGTCCCGCCGGTTCGGGTTCGGTGGGTCCCCGCCGTTCAGCGGCGGGGGCACCCGAACCGTACACGCAGCGGCCGGGGCCGATCGACGGAAAATCCTTCCGCCGACCGGCCCCGGCTTCCCGCTCCGGCAAGTCGCGTCGGCCGGGTCAGCCGCGCGGCTTCTCGCGCATCTCGTACGTCGCGATGACGTCGTCGACCTTGATGTCGTTGAAGTTGCCGAGGTTGATACCGCCCTCGAAGCCTTCGCGGATCTCGGTGACGTCGTCCTTGAAGCGACGCAGGCCCTCGATGTTGAGGTTCTCCGCGACGACCTTGCCGTCGCGCAGGAGGCGCGCCTTGGTGTTGCGCTTGACCACGCCGGACCGGATGAGGACACCCGCGATGTTGCCCAGCTTGGACGAGCGGAAGACCTCGCGGATCTCCGCCGTGCCGAGCTCGACCTCTTCGTACTCCGGCTTGAGCATGCCCTTCAGGGCCGCCTCGATCTCCTCGATGGCCTGGTAGATCACCGAGTAGTAGCGGACGTCGACGCCCTCGCGCTCCGCCATCTGCGCGGCACGGCCGGCCGCGCGGACGTTGAAGCCGATGACGATGGCGTCGGAGCCCATCGCCAGGTCGATGTCGGACTCGGTGACCGCGCCCACACCGCGGTGCAGGACCCGGATGTCGACCTCCTCGCCGACGTCGAGCTGGAGCAGCGAGGACTCGAGGGCCTCGACCGAACCGGACGCGTCGCCCTTGATGATGAGGTTGAGTTCCTGGATCTGACCGGCCTTGAGCACCTTGTCGAGGTCCTCGAGGGACACCCGGCGGACGCGCTTGGCGAAGGCGGCGTTGCGCTCCCGCGCCGCGCGCTTCTCGGCGATCTGACGGGCCGTGCGGTCCTCGTCGACGACGAGGAAGTTGTCGCCGGCGCCCGGGACGTTGGTGAGGCCCAGGACCAGGACGGGGGTCGAGGGACCCGCCTCCTCGACGTTGTTGCCCTTGTCGTCGAGCATCGCCCGGACACGGCCGTACGCGTCGCCGACCACCATCGTGTCGCCGACCCGCAGCGTGCCGCGCTGGACCAGGACGGTCGCCACGGCGCCGCGGCCGCGGTCGAGGTGCGACTCGATCGCGATGCCCTGCGCGTCCTGCTCCGGGTTGGCCCGCAGGTCGAGCGAGGCGTCCGCCGTGAGGATCACGGCCTCCAGCAGGGAGTCGATGTGCAGGCCCTGCTTGGCGGAGATGTCGACGAACATGGTGTCGCCGCCGTACTCCTCGGCCACCAAGCCGTACTCGGTCAGCTGACCGCGCACCTTGACCGGGTCGGCGCCCTCGACGTCGATCTTGTTGACCGCGACCACGATCGGTACGTCGGCCGCCTTGGCGTGGTTCAGCGCCTCGACCGTCTGGGGCATCACACCGTCGTTCGCCGCCACCACGAGGATCGCGATGTCGGTGGACTTGGCGCCGCGGGCACGCATGGCGGTGAACGCCTCGTGACCCGGGGTGTCGATGAAGGTGATCCTGCGCTCTTCGTCGTTGACCTGGGTCGCCACCTGGTAGGCGCCGATGTGCTGGGTGATGCCGCCGGCCTCGCCCGCGACCACGTTCGTCTTGCGGATCGCGTCGAGCAGGCGGGTCTTTCCGTGGTCGACGTGACCCATGACGGTCACGACCGGCGGACGCGGGGCGAGGTACTCCTCGCCGCCCTCGTTCTCGCCCCACTCGAGGTCGAAGGACTCGAGCAGCTCGCGGTCCTCCTCCTCCGGGGAGACGATCTGGACGGTGTAGTTCATCTCGTCGCCGAGGAGCTGCAGCGTCTCGTCGGAGACGGACTGCGTGGCGGTGACCATCTCGCCGAGGTTCATCATCACCGCGACGAGCGACGCCGGGTTGGCGTTGATCTTCTCGGCGAAGTCGGTGAGGGACGCGCCGCGCGACAGGCGAACGGTCTCGCCGTTGCCGCGGGGCAGCATCACGCCGCCGACCGACGGGGCCTGCATGGCCTCGTACTCCTGGCGCCTCTGCCGCTTCGACTTGCGGCCGCGGCGGGCGGGA
This sequence comes from Streptomyces somaliensis DSM 40738, assembly GCA_012396115.1. Taxonomy (GTDB): domain Bacteria; phylum Actinomycetota; class Actinomycetes; order Streptomycetales; family Streptomycetaceae; genus Streptomyces; species Streptomyces somaliensis. Next base: position 4,743 of record JAAXOU010000304.1, read on the forward strand.
CCGCCCGGACGGCCGAACGCGCCCTGCGTGCCACCGCGGCCGCCGGGACCGCCGGGACCGCCGCCGAAGCCGGGGCGGCC
>JAAXOU010000305.1 GCA_012396115.1 Streptomyces somaliensis DSM 40738
CGTGCCTCCGGCGGCCGCCCCGCTCGGGCCGGCCGCCGGAGGCGTGTCCACGCGCCCCGCCCCACCGTCCCGCGTCAGAGGAGTGCCGTGCCCGAGCTGCCCGAGGTCGAAGTCGTCCGGCGGGGTCTCGAACGCTGGGTGAGCGGGCGCACCGTCGCCGCCGTCGAGGTGCTGCACCCGCGTGCCGTGCGGCGGCACCTCGGGGGCGGGCCCGACTTCGCGTCGCGCCTCACCGGGCACCGCTTCGGCGTCGCGCGACGGCGGGGCAAGTACCTGTGGCTGCCGCTCGCCGACACGGACGCCTCCGTCCTCGGCCACCTCGGCATGAGCGGCCAGCTCCTCGTCCGGCCCGAGGCCGCCCCCGACGAGAGGCACCTGCGCGTCCGCGTACGCTTCGACGACACGTCCGGCACCGAGCTGCGCTTCGTCGACCAGCGCACCTTCGGCGGGCTGTCCCTCCACGACAACACCCCCGACGGCCTGCCGGACGCCATTGCGCACATCGCCCGCGACCCGCTGGACCCGGCGTTCGACGACGCCGCCTTCCACGCGGCGCTGCGGCTGCGCCGCACCACCATCAAGCGCGCCCTGCTCGACCAGAGCCTGATCAGCGGTGTCGGCAACATCTACGCGGACGAGGCGCTGTGGCGCTCCCGCCTGCACTACGACCGTCCCACCGCCCTGTTCACCCGCCCCCGCTCGTACGAGCTGCTCGGCCACGTACGGGACGTGATGAACGCCGCCCTCGCGGCCGGCGGGACCAGCTTCGACAGCCTGTACGTCAACGTCAACGGGGAATCCGGCTACTTCGACCGGTCGCTCGACGCGTACGGGCGCGAGGGCGAGCCCTGCCGGCGCTGCGGCACTCCGGTGCGCCGCCGACCGTGGATGAACCGGTCCAGCTACTTCTGCCCGCGTTGCCAGCGCCCGCCCCGCCCGGCGCCCGCCCGTACCTGAGACGGCCGCCCCTCCGCCGACGCCCCGCGGACGGGGCACCCGCCCCGTCCGCCGCACGGGCGGTGCGCGACCCCACGACCGGCTCGCGGCCCGCCGGTCCGCGGCCTCGGCCCGGGTCCGGGCTCTGCGCTGCGGTTCCGGGCCCGCTCCGCGGTCCCGGCGGAACCGGCCGTCGAGCCGCGCGGTTACCGGGAAGCGGCGGAGTCACGGGCCCGACGGGCCATCCCGCGACACACCACCCAGAGGCTGACCAGGACGAGCAGCGCCCCGCCGATCGGCCACCCCACGGACCCGCCGTCGCGGTAGTCCCTGATTCCGGTCGCCAGCAACAGGCCGGAGGGGACCAGTCCCGCCCAGTCGAGGATCCTGCTCGCTCCCGTGGCTCTCGAAGACTCGCTCACGGGTCGATCCTGGCAGGCGGGGGGTTCCCCCCACCAGCTCGGACCAGCTCAGAAGGCGAAGTTCTGGGTCCACCACGGGCCGCCGTCGGCGATGTGGACGCCGACGCCCAGGCGCTTGAAGTCGCAGTTCAGGATGTTCGCCCGGTGGCCGTCGCTGTTCATCCAGGCGTCCATCACGGCCTTCGCGTCGGCCTGGCCGCGGGCGATGTTCTCGCCGCCCAGGCCCTCGACGCCCGCCTGCGCGGCGCGCGCCCAGGGGTCGTCGCCGTCCGGGTCGGTGTGGGAGAAGAAGTCCCGTTCCGCCATGTCCTGGCTGAACGCCCGCGCCAGGTCGCCCAGCTCCGTCGAGGCGCGGACCGGGCTGCAGCCCACCGCGGCGCGCTCCCGGTTGACCAGTTCGAGGACCGCGGCCTCCATCGCGACGGCCCGGCTCGTCACCGTCCGCCCGGGAGGCGGGGCGGTGCTCTCCTCCGGTGCGGGCGCCTCCGTACGGGGCGGGGTCGAGGGCGCCTGCGTCGGCACGGGTGCCGGGGGCGCCGTACGGGTCGGCACCGGCGAGGACGACGGGGCGGCCGACGGGGCGGACGGGGCGGGGGAGGGCGCCTTCGGCGGGGCCTTCGAGGAGGCGGTCGGAGAGGGCGCGCCCGGCACGGCCGACGGGCCCGGCACCCCGGTGCCCGGTACGGCGCGGGCGCGGCCCTGGGCGTCCAGTTCCGACACGCCGCCGGGCCGGGTCCGCTCCTGCGGTATGTCGCCACTGACCACGAACGTCTCACCGCCGGGCAGGATCCCGGACGTCACCGCGACGACGCCCACCGCCACGGCGGCCGAGGCGCCGAGCAACCCGCCGCGGAGGGGCAGCGCCCGCCTCCTCCGCCGTACGCCCCGGTGCCCGCGGGGCTTTCCGGCGGCGCCGGCCGCGTACGCGTCGGCGGCGGGCGCGGCGCCGGAGCGACGATGGCGTCCCATCTGCTCTGCCTCCTGCACTGCTGTCTGTCGGTCGTGAACCCCAAACCGCCGAGATACACCCGAACGAGTGAGGCTTATTGGACGGGGACTGTACGCCATGACACGCAGGGGTGAAGTGTCGCCGCAATGATCGGCCGATTAACGTGCGTCCATGGATGACGAGGCACGGCTCACGGCATGGGTACGCGGACGGGTACAGGGAGTGGGATTCCGCTGGTTCACCAGGGAGAACGCCCTGAGGATCGGTGGTCTGGCCGGCTTCGCCCTGAACCTCGACGACGGTCGCGTCCAGGTCGTGGCCGAAGGCCGACGTGAGAATTGCCACCGTCTCCTGGACTGGCTGCGCTCCGGCGACACTCCCGGACGCGTCGACGGGGTCACCGAGATCTGGGGCGCGCCGCGCGGCGGCTACGAGGGGTTCGAGGTCCGCTGAGCGGACGAGCGCCCGTTGGACCCGTTGGACCCGCTTGAACCCGCTGAACCCGCTGAAAAGGGCGCACGCGACCCCCGCCCCGGTGGGCGCGGGGCGTCCGAAACGCCGGGCCCGCCGGCCGCCCGGGTCGCCTGCCGGGGCGGAAACGGCCGGGTACCCGCCGAGAAAGGGTTGTGGTCGCGGCCCCGGCGCGCAAGGATGATCCCCGTGCCCTTCCGGGTGCCGTGCGAGGCGCCGCCGCATGTCCAGCGGCAGTGCCGCCCCCGGCCGCCCGTCGATCGGGGGCTTGATCGTGTTGACCGTCAAACTTTTTGGTGAGATTCTGGAAGCCCCGGGCACCTTGGCTGTTCGGCGGCAAGAACCGCAGCGACACACCCGCCGCCGGGCACCGCAGGTGCGAATCCCTCACGACCCACACCGCTTCGGTCGGTCACTCGATGTGGAGGACCATCCATCATGGCAAAGGCGCTTCTCGGTTATGTCGGCGGTACCGACCCGCGACTGCTCGCCGAGATGCGACGGCTTCAGCAGCGCGTCCAGGACCTGGAGTCCGAGCTGGTCCGGATCCAGTCCGAGAAGGACGCGCTCGCCGCTGCCGCCGCTCACCGCGAGCCGCTGCTCGACGGCATCGACATCGACGTACCCAAGGGCGAGCCTGCGCTCACCTGACCCCGTCGGGGACCCGCGGCACTCGCACCCGCGGGACGGTGAGAAACACTCTCGCGAAACAGATATGCAAGGGACGCTTCGGCGTCCCTTCTTTCTTTTCCCGGTCCCTGCCGACGCGCCGTCGATCACGGGCGCCGCACTCACCGGGTGATCTGCCCCCCTCGTTCACGGGCCAAACGAAACCCGCCCGGTAGAGTCCGGGACCGTGCACCTCAAGGCCCTGACCCTCCGCGGATTCAAATCGTTCGCCTCCGCCACCACCCTGCGGTTCGAACCGGGAATCACCTGCGTCGTCGGCCCCAACGGCTCCGGAAAGTCCAATGTCGCCGACGCACTCTCCTGGGTCATGGGCGAACAGGGGGCGAAATCCCTGCGCGGCGGCAAGATGGAGGACGTGATCTTCGCCGGCACGACCGGCCGACCGCCCCTCGGACGGGCCGAGGTGTCCCTCACGATCGACAATTCCGACGGCGCCCTCCCGATCGACTACGCGGAAGTCACCATTACGCGGACCATGTTCCGCAATGGCGGCAGCGAATATCAGATCAACGGCGACACCTGCCGCCTCCTGGACGTCCAGGAACTCCTCAGCGACTCCGGAATCGGCCGCGAGATGCACGTCATCGTCGGCCAGGGCCGGCTCGACTCCGTCCTCCACGCCGACCCCATGGGCCGCCGCGCCTTCATCGAGGAGGCCGCCGGCGTCCTCAAGCACCGCAAGCGCAAGGAGAAGGCGCTGCGGAAGCTCGACGCCATGCAGACCAACCTGGCGCGCGTCCAGGACCTCACCGACGAGCTGCGCCGCCGGCTCAAGCCCCTCGGCAGGCAGGCCGCCGTCGCCCGGCGCGCCGCCGTCATCCAGGCCGAGGTGCGGGACGCGAGGCTGCGGCTCCTCGCCGACGACCTCGTACGCCTCCGCGAGGCGCTGGACGCCGAGCTCGCCGACGAGGCCGCGCTCAAGGAGCGCAAGGAGCACGCCGAGGCCGAACTGAGAGCGGCCCTGGCCCGCGAGGGAGCCCTGGAGGAGGAGGTGCGGCACCTCGCCCCCCGCCTCCAGCGGGCCCAGCACACCTGGTACGAGCTGTCGCGGCTCGCCGAGCGGGTGCGCGGCACCGTCTCCCTGGCGGACGCCCGCGTCAGGAGCGCCACCGCCCCGCCCGTCGAGGAACGCCCCGGCCGTGACCCCGGGGAGCTGGAGCGCGAGGCCGCCCGCGTACGGGAGCAGGAGGCGGAGCTCCAGGCCGCCTCGGAGGCCGCCGAACGGGCGCTGGAGGACACCGTCGCCCACCGCGCCGAACTGGAGCGGGCCCTCGCCGCCGAGGAGCGCCGCCTCAGGGACGCCGCCCGCGCCGTCGCCGACCGCCGCGAGGGGCTCGCCCGGCTCACCGGGCGGGTGG
>JAAXOU010000306.1 GCA_012396115.1 Streptomyces somaliensis DSM 40738
CCGGACCGCGCCGGGCGGTGGGCGTGCCGCTCGCCGGGGCCGCCGGGTGCGGGCTGCTCGCCGCGGCCACCGGGTGGCGTCCCGAACTGGCGGTGTGGCTGCTGCTGGCGCCGTTCGCGCTGCTCCTCGCGGCCGTCGACCGGCGGGTGCACCGGCTGCCCGACCCCCTGACGCTGACGCTCGCAGCCGCCGTCCCGCTCCTGCTGGGCGCCGCCGCGCTGGTCCCGGGCCACGCCGGGTCGTGGCGGCTGTCCGTGCTGGGCGCGCTCGTGCTGGGCGGCGCCTACCTGGTGCTGTTCCTCCTCAACCCGAACGGCATGGGGTTCGGCGACGTGAAGCTCGCCCTGCCCCTGGGCGCCGCGCTCGGCTGGTACGGCTGGCCCGTCCTGCTGGCGGGCGCCTTCGCGGGCTTCCTCCTGGGAGCCGGGTACGGCCTGGGGCTCGTCGTGCGCCGCCGCGCCACCCGCGGGAGCGCCATCCCCTTCGGTCCCTTCATGATCGCGGGGGCCCTCCTGGGCCTCCTCCTCGGCGCACTGGCCCACGCGTAGGGGGCCGCCGCGCGCCCGTGCCGCGACCCCGCGCTTCCGGAGCGTGACGACGGCATGTCGTGGCATCCACCACCCCTCACGAAGGGTTATGGTGGAAGCCCCCCCTCGGGCCGGTCCGTATCCCCCCCACGGACCGGCCCGTTTTCGCCTCCCGCCCGGTACCGCGCCACCCGCCGCCCCGCGCCGCGGTCCCGGAGCGGCCCGCGCCCCGCCGCCGGGCCGGGCGCCGCGCGCGGGCCCGCACCCCGCCCGGCGGGGACCGACGGGCAAGGGCGGGCGCCCTTACCCCCATCACGGACTTGTTACACACCGGGTTGGGCCTCCGCCCGGAGCGCCCAGTAATGTGGCGGGTCTCGGGGCCGGCAGCGGGGTCCCGTACGCGAGAGGTGGGATCGGTGAACTTGCGCGACCTGGTGTACGGGCTCTACGCGCGCCGGGTGGAGGGCCGCCTCGACCACGCCCAGGTGCCCAAGCACATCGGCGTCATCCTCGACGGCAACCGGCGCTGGGCGAAGGCGTCCGGGGGCACCCCCGAGCAGGGCCACAAGGCCGGGGCCAGCAAGATCATGGAACTGCTCGGCTGGTGCACGGAGACCGACGTCGAGGTCGTCACCCTCTGGATGCTCTCCACCGACAACCTGAACCGGCCGGAGGAGCAGCTGGTGCCGCTCCTCGGCATCATCGAGGAAGCCGTCCGCACCATCGCGGCGGACGGCCGCTGGCGGGTCCACCACGTCGGCACGATGGACCTGCTCCCGCCGCGCACGCAGGCGGTCCTGAAGGAGGCCGAGGAGTCGACGCGGCACATCGGCGGGATACTCGTCAACGTCGCCGTCGGCTACGGCGGTCGCCAGGAGATCGCCGACGCGGTGCGCTCCCTGCTGCTGCACCACGCCGAGAAGGGCACCTCCTTCGAGGAACTCGCCGAGATCGTCGACACCGACATGATCGCCGAGCACCTGTACACGCGCGGCCAGCCCGACCCGGACCTGGTCATCCGCACCAGCGGCGAACAGCGGCTCTCCGGCTTCATGCTCTGGCAGAGCGCGCACTCCGAGTACTACTTCTGCGAGGTCCACTGGCCGGCGTTCCGCAAGGTCGACTTCCTGCGGGCGCTGCGCGACTACGCCGCCCGCCACCGCCGCTACGGCACCTGACCGACCCGCGGGGCCGCCGCCCCGCACCACCGGGGCCGGGCCGCCGGGAGGACGCGGCCCGGCTCCGGCGCGTTCCGCCGGAGGGTGTGTCATATGCCACCGCGCCGCGGGTATGGCGCGGTGGCGACAGGGGCATATCCCTTGCAGAGTGAGCGGTACGAGACCCGCTCGCCCCGGGAGGCTCCTTGCGCCAGGACAACCGCGCGGTACCGCCGCACGGGCGAAGCGGAGGGCCGGAGTCGCGGCCCGTGCACCGGAGCCCGATCCCGACCCGTCCCACCGCGACTCCGCAGCAGTCGCACCCCGACCTCACGCGCCTCTGAAAGAGGGGGTCTGTCCTTCCGTGGTGACCAGTACCAAGCGCCGCCCCGACGATCGGCGCACCTACGTTCTCGACACCAGCGTCCTGCTGGCCGACCCCAACGCCCTGACCCGCTTCGAGGAGCACGAGATCGTGCTGCCCGTCGTCGTGGTGACGGAACTGGAGGCCAAGAGGCACCACCCGGAACTCGGCTACTTCGCCCGTCAGGCACTGCGCCTCCTGGACGACCTGCGCGTCCGGTACGGCCGCCTCGACGCCCCCGTCGCCGTCGGCGACCTGGGCGGGACGCTGCGCGTGGAGCTCAACCACTCGGACCCGGGCCTCCTCCCGGCCGGCTACCGCCTCGGGGACAACGACTCGCGCATCCTCGCCGTGGCCCGCAACCTCCAGGCGGAGGGGTACGACGTCACGGTCGTCTCCAAGGATCTGCCGCTCCGCATCAAGGCGTCCTCCGTGGGACTCCTGGCCGAGGAGTACCGCGCCGAGCTCGCCGTCACCGACTCCGGCTGGACCGGCATGTGCGAGGTGCGGCTCTCCGCCGAAGAGGTGGACCTCCTCTACACCCAGGAGGCGCTGCACGTGCCGGAGGCGGCGGACCTGCCCGTGCACACCGGTCTCGTCCTGCAGTCCGAACGGGGCAAGGCGCTCGGCCGGGTCACGGCCGACGGGTCCGTGCGGCTGGTGCGCGGCGACCGCGAGGCGTTCGGCATCCGGGGCCGCAGCGCCGAGCAGCGCATCGCCCTCGACCTGCTGCTCGACCCGGACGTCGGCATCGTCTCGCTCGGCGGCCGGGCCGGCACCGGCAAGTCCGCGCTCGCGCTGTGCGCCGGCCTCGAGGCCGTGCTGGAGCGCCGCCAGCACCAGAAGGTGATGGTCTTCCGCCCGCTGTACGCGGTGGGCGGGCAGGAGCTCGGCTACCTGCCGGGCACCGAGGCCGAGAAGATGAACCCCTGGGCGCAGGCCGTCTTCGACACGCTGTCCGCGGTGGCGTCGCGCGAGGTCATCGAGGAGATCACGGCCCGCGACATGCTGGAGGTGCTGCCCCTCACCCACATCCGGGGCCGCTCCCTGCACGACGCGTTCGTCATCGTGGACGAGGCGCAGTCCCTGGAGCGAAACGTCCTGCTGACCGTGTTGTCCAGAATCGGGACGAACTCCCGTGTCGTCCTGACCCACGACGTCGCCCAGCGGGACAACCTGCGGGTGGGGCGGTACGACGGGGTGGTCGCCGTGGTCGAGAAGCTGAAGGGGCACCCGCTCTTCGCCCACGTCACGCTCGCCCGGTCCGAACGCTCCCAGATCGCCGCCCTGGTGACCGAAATGCTCGAGGACGTCCACATCTGAGGGTGAGGCGGCCGTCGACCACCGGCCGGACGGTCCCGAACTGACCGGCCGCCAGCCGAAAAGTACATAACGGAGTTCCACCCCGGGCGCCGTCCGGCGAAGCGCGAGAGCTTAGCCGGGCGGCGCCGCGTCGTGCGCCCTTTCGCGCGAAACTTTCGCCACCGGTCGGGTGTGAGCTTTCACACGCGGCGGGGAATTGCCTTGCGTCCGCGGCTTCCGGCAGAGTCTTGCTTCCGTCAGGCCCCGCATACGGCACAGCCACACCTCCGTGGACCGTGGCAGCACAACTCAACAGCCGTCCGCCGTATGCCGCCCGAGCACCACGCGGCGCTCCCGCAGGGGAGCCGCCCACCGGGCCCGTGTCCTCCGTGACCCAGCGAGTGGGGGGACCAGTGTCAGGGGCACGATCGCGCCCGCGAGGTCACCTGTGCGGGCGATGCTGGAAGGAAACCGTGTGAGCCGGATCTCGGTCCGGGGATTCGCGGTGGCTTCGGCCACCGCGGTCACCACTGTCGGCGCCGTCGTCGGTGTCGCCGCGGGCGACCCGCAGGCGACGCAGCCGGAGAAGTTCGAGGCGACCGCCGCCGACGCGACCCTCCTCGCCGACATACCCGCCGGTCAGCAGGCGCAGGTCCAAGTCGCCTCGCTGACGCAGCAAGCCGAGGCGCAGGCCGCCGCGGCCGACACCGCCGCCCAGCAGTCCGCCTGGGAGGCCGCGCGCCTCCAGGCGGCCAAGGACGCCCAGGCGAAGAAGGCCGCCGCGGAGGAGAAGGCCGAGAAGGAACGCGAGGCGCGCGAGGCGCGCGAGCGGGCCAGCCGCGACGCGGCCCGCGACGCGTCGGACTTCGCCGTCCAGTCCTCGTACACCGTCGCCGAGGTGCAGGCCATGGCCCGCCAGATGGTGCCGGGCGACCAGTTCCAGTGCTTCAGCAACATAGTGGACCACGAGTCCAGCTGGAACTACCGCGCCCAGAACCCCTCGTCCGGCGCGTACGGGCTGGTCCAGGCGCTGCCCGGGTCCAAGATGGCCTCGGCGGGCGCGGACTGGCGGACCAACCCCGCCACCCAGATCAAGTGGGGCCTCAACTACATGAACGACCGCTACGGCAGCCCCTGCGGCGCCTGGTCGTTCTGGCAGGCCAACCACTGGTACTGACAGCGGAGCCCGACTTCCGGAGCCCCTCGCCGTCCCACGGTGGGGGGCTCCGTGCGTGTACGGTCGGGGAACCGTGATTCCGGGGGACTGGTGGGGAGCAGGGAAGGTCATGTCGAAAGTGCCAGGGTGGCTCGGCCGGCTCGGCGCCGGGCTGAGCCGGATGGGGCAGAGGCTCGAGGAGCGCCGCGCGCGGGCCGAGGCGGAGGCCGACGCCCCCATCGGCGCGTCCGGCACCGGCGTCCCCGCGCGGCGGCCGTCCGGCGGGGCCGCCCCCGGCGCCGAAGAGGCGGACGGCGGG
>JAAXOU010000307.1 GCA_012396115.1 Streptomyces somaliensis DSM 40738
GGGTCCGGGACCGGCCCCGCCACCGGACCCGGCGTCAGGGCCGGGGGCCGGGGCCGTCCGGGCCGGGCCCGCGCAGCAGCCGCTCCAGCTCCCGGCCGAACACCCACCGGCCCGCCCGGGCCACCAGGGGGCCGCACCACCGGGGCAGCCCGCGCACCCGCAGCTCCTCCACCCAGGTCACCCGCGCCCCCGGGCCCTCCGCGCGGACCGTGATCTCGGCCCAACCGCGCACCACCCGCCCGCACTTCTCCAGCCGGCACACCCCCGGCCCCGCGCCTCCGGCGCCCGGCGGCTCCCAGCGGACCACCGTCATCGGGTCGTCGAACCCGAGCGGCCCGATCGCCGTGCGCGCGGTGAACCGGGTGCCCGTGCCCGGCGGGTCCGGGGTCAGCACCCTCACCCGGGTCAGCGGGACGCCCGCGCCGTGCGCCGGCCAGTCGGTGACCCGCCGCCACGCCTCGGCCGCCGACAGCCCCGTACGCCGCTCCAGGCGGAAGGCGCTCACGCCCCGCCCCCCCGCCCGCGTCCCGCCCCGACCGCCTCCCGCGCGCCGGCCTCCCGGTCCGCGACGACCAGCCCCGGCAGGTGCTCCGCCATCGCGGACCGCACCTCCTCCGGCACCCCGGCGTCCGTCACCAGCACGTCGACCTCCTCCAGCCGGGCGAACGAACTCAGGGCCACCCTCCCCCACTTGGTGTGGTCCGCAACGACGACCACCCGCCGCGCCGACCGGATCAGCCGCCGGTTCGTCTCCGCCTCCGCCAGGTTCGGCGTGGACAGGCCCGCCTCCGCCGACACCCCGTGCACGCCGAGGAAGAGCACGTCGAAGCGGAGCGCCCCGATCGCCTGGTCCGCCACCGGGCCGACCAGCGCGTCCGACGGCGTCCGCACCCCGCCCGTCAGCACCACCGTCGCCGCCCCCGACCCCGCCCCGCCGTCCGGTTCCGGGGCCGGCGCGGAGTGGAACGCGTCCGCGATCCGCACCGAGTTCGTCACCACCGTCAGCCCCGCCAGGCCCAGCAGCCGCCGCGCCACCGCGTACGCCGTCGTGCCGCCCGACAGGGCGACCGCGCTGCCCGGCGCCACCATCGCCGCCGCCACCCGCGCGATCTCCTCCTTCGCCGCGGGCCCCGGCCCCCGGCCCGCGGCGGGCCCGCCCGCCCACGCCTCCGCGACCGGCACCGCCCCGCCGTGCACCTTCTCGACCACGCCGCGCCGCGCCAGCACGTCCAGGTCGCGGCGCACCGTCATGTCCGAGACGTCGAGCCGACGGGTGAGTTCGTTGACCCGCACCCCGCCCCGCCGCCTGACCTCGTCGAGGATGAAGGCGCGCCGCTGCTCCGCGAGGAGGTTCTGGTTGCCGTTCACCACAGGGGCCGGTCCTTCCGTGATCGTGGGGCGCCCGTCACGGGCCCGCCGTTCGCGCAGGTGGTGGAGCAGGCACATCCTGCCACGCGCTTCACACCGGGGAACGGCGGGGAGATTACGGGGGAGCCGCGCCCCGCCCCGGCCGGCGGGGCCGGCCCCGCCGTCCCCGTACGCCCCGCCGCAGAGAGCGAGCACCCAAGTGCCCCCAGCCACACCGGAACCCGCTCCGGTCGACGCCCCCGAGCCGCCCGGCACCGCAGCCGCGCTCGAACTCCTCGTGCACGGCGTCGGCGGCACCACCCCCGGCGAGATGCTCGACGACCCCCGCACCGTCCGCGTCACCGGCGACGCCACCGCCGCCGTGTACCGGCGGGCCGCCGACCTGCGGGCGGAGGACGAGCCCGGCCGGTTCCGCGACGGCCCCGTCCCGGAGGCGTACTGCTGGTGCAACCTCACCTCCGGCAACGGCACCCGCGCCCTGTGGCTGCTCCTCCTGCCGTTCATGGTGGTCAACCTGGCCCACTGGATGCGCCCGCCCGCCACCGGGCGCGGCCGCTCCGCACGCCTGTACGGCCTCCTGGTCCGGCTGATCGCGCTCAGCCTCACCGTGCTCCTCACCGCCGCCGCCTGCGAGGTCGCCCTCGACCTGACGGCGTGGCAGTGCGCGGGCACCGCCGCCTGCACCGGGGAACGCCCTTGGCTGGGCCTCCTCGCCGCGTCGGAGGGCGGCTGGTGGTCCCAGCCGGGCCGCCGCCTCACCGCCGCCGCCGCCGTCCCCGCCGCACTCGTCGCCCTGCTGTGGTACCTGTCCCGCCGGACCTGGACCGCGTACGAGGCGCAGCGCCCGCCGCACCGCGGGGACGAGCACGACGGCCGTCCCGCCCTCGGCCGCCCCGGCTTCTGGTACGGCCGCCGCCTCGTCGCGCGGCTCCGCGCGGCGCACACCGCCGCCGGGCTCCTCACCGTCGCCGCCGCCGTCGCGGGCGCCGCCGCCCGCCACGACCGGGGCGCCGGCGGCGCGCTCCGCGCCGCCCTCGGCTGGTGCGTCGAGGGCGCCCTGGCCGTCGGCGCCGCCGTCGTGGTCGCCGTCGTCTGCCGGCGGGGCCGCAGCGAGGACCGCCTCGACGACCGCCTCGACCGGACCCTGGTGGCCTGGCTGCCCGGCTCCGCCGCCGCCCTGCTCCTGCTCGCCGCCCTGTACGCCTCCTGGTCCCGGCCCGGCTGGCGGTCCTCCGGCGCGCTCCCGGGCGACGCCGCGTTCAGCGTGCTCACCGTCGGCCAGGGCGCCCTCATCGTGCTCCTCGCCGCCGTCGCGGTGCGCCTGCACCGCCGCGCACCCGATCCGCGCACCGCGCTGCACGGCCTCGCCGGGCCCGCCGTCGCCGTGCTGGCCTGCGCCCTCGGCGGGGTGATGACGGGCGGGGTCGCCCAGCGCGTCGCCGACTGGCTCGACGGCCCCGGTACGCCCGGTACGGGGGACGGCCCGATCACCGGGCCGCCCCTACTGCTGAGCTGGCAGGCCTCCGCCATCCCCCCGCTGCTGCTCCTGCTGCTCGTCCCGGCGGCGTTCCTCGTCGCCCGGACCGCGCTCGCCGCGCGCCGCCTCGCCCCCGCCGTCGAGGCCGAGTACCCGGGGGAGGCGCCCGACCCGGAGCGCACCCGCCGGATCGCCCGCGTCCGCGCCGCCGCCGGACTCACCGACGCCGCCCCGGTCCTCGTCGGACTGCTCGCCGCGGCGACCCTGCTGCTCGGCGCGGGCGGCGTCGCCGGCACCTGGGGGACCGGGACGGTGCCGGGGAAGGCGTTCGACGGGGCGTCGGCCTTCCTCGACGCCGCCGCCGAGGGCTGCCAGGCGCTCGGCTCCTGGCTGGTGGGCCTCGGCTTCGTCCTGTTCGTCACCTGGGGCCGCCGCGCCTACCGGGACGCCTCCGCCCGCCGCACCATCGGCATCCTGTGGGACGTCGGCACGTTCTGGCCGCGCGCCGCCCACCCGTTCGCCCCGCCCTGCTACGCCGAGCGCGCCGTGCCCGACCTCACCTGGCGCGTGGCGTCCTGGACCGCCCGCACCGGCGGGCGCCTCGTCATCTCCGGTCACTCGCAGGGCAGTGTCCTCGCGGCCGCCGCGGTCTGGCAGCTGCCGCACGCCACCCGCCGCCGGGTCGCGCTGCTCACCTACGGCTCACCGCTGGAGCGGCTGTACGGGCGGTGGTTCCCCGCCTACTTCGGCCGCGAACCGCTGACCCACCTCCACCGCGAGGTGCACTGCTGGCGCAACCTGTGGCGGCGCACCGACCCGATCGGCGGCCCCGTGCGGCTGCCCGCCGAGGACGGCAGGCCGGAGGTCGACCACCCGCCCCTGCGCGACCCCGTCGTCTACGGCCGCACCCGGGAGCACCCGCTGCCCGAGCCCGTCCTCGGCCACACCGACTACCAGGCCGACCCCGCCTTCGCCCGCGAACGGGCCGCGCTCCTCGACCGGTTGCCGCCCGCCGTGCCCCGGCAGCGCGCCACCGGCCCCGGCGGCGGGGCGGACGCCCCTCAGGACGGCTCCGGGAGGTCCTCCGGGTAGAGCAGGCTCAGGTCGTCCGTGCTCGCGCTGGCGAGCACGGCGACCCGGCCCGCGTGCCGCTCCACCATCGACTCGAACACCTGCCGCGCGGTGCGCCCGTTGCCGAAGGCGGGGCCCTTGGGCAGTGCCTCGAAGTACTTCAGCAGCGCCCGGGCCGTGCCGTCGGCGAGCCGGTACTCGTGGTCCTCGGCCTGCTGCTCCACGATCCGCAGCAGCTCCTCGGGCGTGTAGTCGGGGAAGCTGATGGTCCGTGAGAACCTGGATGCCACACCGGGGTTGACGGTGAGGAACCGCTCCATCTCCGCCGTGTAGCCGGCGACGATCACCACCACCGCGTCCCGGTGGTCCTCCATCAGCTTGACCAGCGTGTCGATCGCCTCGCGGCCGAAGTCCCGCCCCGAGTCCTCCGGTGACAGCGCGTACGCCTCGTCGATGAACAGCACCCCGCCGCGCGCCCGGTCGAACGCCTCCTGCGTGCGGATCGCCGTGGACCCGATGTGCTCCCCGACCAGGTCCACCCGCGACACCTCGACGAGGTGGCCGCGCTCCAGGACGCCGAGGGACGCGAGGATCTCGCCGTACAGCCTCGCCACCGTCGTCTTGCCCGTGCCGGGGTTGCCGGTGAACGCCAGGTGGCGGCGGACGGACGCCACCTTCAACCCCGCCTCCTGCCGCCTGCGCCCCACCTCGATCATGTTGGTGAGCGTGCGGACCTCCCGCTTCACGCTCTCCAGCCCGACCAGCGCGTCCAGTTCGCCCAGCACGTCCTGCGAGTCCCGCACCGGCTCCGGAAGGCCGCCGTCACCCCGCTGACGGTGGGACACGACGCCCTTCTGCCGGCCCCCACGGCCGGCGGGAAGACCGAAACCACCTGCTTCCCGCTGTT
>JAAXOU010000308.1 GCA_012396115.1 Streptomyces somaliensis DSM 40738
CTGCGGCGCTGGCGCATGGTGCTCGGCGGGGGAGCGGCGGACGGCACGGGCCGCACGCTCGCCGGCACCGACGCGGCCGTGGACGAGGCGCTGGGCGCCCTGTACGACGCCGCCGGCGGCGACGCCGACCGGCGGGGGCGCCGGGACCGGTCGGCGGGGCTCGGCGGGTCGGTCCCGTCCGTGGCGCGCCGGCTCGGCGACATCCGCGCGTACTTCCCCGCCCCCGTCGCGCGGGTCGTGCAGCGCGACGCGATCGACCGCCTCGGACTGTCCGCGCTGCTGGCGGAACCGGAGGTGCTGGAGGCCGTCGAGGCCGACGTCCACCTCGTCGGCACACTGCTCTCCCTCGGCGGGGCCGTGCCCGAGACGACGAGGGAGACGGCGCGGGCCGTCGTCCGCAAGGTCGTCGGCGACCTGGAGGAGCGCCTGGCCACGCGCACCCGGGCCGCCCTCGCCGGCGCCCTCGACCGCGGCGCCCGCGTCAGCCGGCCCCGGCACCGGGACGTCGACTGGAACCGCACGATCCGCGCCAACCTGGGGAACTACCTCCCCGAGCACCGCACGGTCGTCCCCGAGCGCCTGATCGGCCACGGCCGGGCCGCGCGGGCGGTGAGGAAGGAGGTGGTGCTCTGCGTCGACCAGTCCGGGTCGATGGCGGCGTCCCTCGTCCACGCGGCGGTGTTCGGCGCCGTCCTGGCGTCGATGCGGTCGATCGCGACCCGGCTCGTCGTCTTCGACACCGCAGTCGTCGACCTGACCGACCGGATCGACGACCCGGTGGACGTGCTGTTCGGCACGCGTCTGGGCGGCGGCACGGACATCGACCGGGCGCTCGCGTACTGCCAGTCGCGGATCACCCGGCCCGCCGACACGGTCGTGGTGCTGATCAGCGACCTCTACGAAGGGGGGATCCGCGGCGGGGTCCCGAGGCGCGTCGCGGCGATGGGGGCGGCCGGGGTGCGGTTCGTGGCGCTGCTCGCCCTGTCCGACGAGGGGGCCCCCGCGTACGACCGGGAGCACGCCGCCGCCCTGGCGGCACTGGGGGTGCCCGCGTTCGCCTGCACACCGGACCTCTTCCCCGAGGTGATGGCGGCGGCCCTGGAGGGGCGCCCCGTACCGGTTCCCGAACCGGCCTGACCGCGACCGCGGGGCCGCCCGCCCGGGGTTCGCCCCTGTGACCGGTATCACCGTTCGGGTGTGATCTGCGATTTAGGGCGGCACCGCCTCCGGGGATAACCTGCGAGGCGGACATGCCGCGTCCACGGACACCGTGTACGCCTCCCTTGTGACAGAGCAGTCACGTTGCCCTCCGCCCGCACGACGGGCGCGCGGCACGCCCACGCATGACAACGAACCGCGATCACCAGAAAAGGGACGGACGCGCGTGGACCTGTTCGAGTACCAGGCGAGGGACCTCTTCGCCAAGCACGGTGTACCGGTGCTGGCCGGTGAAGTCATCGACACGCCTGAGGCGGCGCGCGAGGCGACGGAGCGGCTGGGCGGCAAGTCGGTCGTCAAGGCGCAGGTCAAGGTCGGTGGCCGCGGCAAGGCCGGCGGCGTCAAGCTGGCCGCCACCCCGGACGAGGCCGTCGCCCGCGCGACGGACATCCTGGGCATGGACATCAAGGGCCACACGGTCCACAAGGTCATGATCGCCGAGACGGCCCCGGAGATCGTCGAGGAGTACTACGTCTCGTACCTCCTCGACCGGACCAACCGCACCTTCCTGGCCATGGCGTCCGTCGAGGGCGGCATGGACATCGAGGAGGTCGCGGCCACCAAGCCCGAGGCCCTCGCGAAGGTCCCGGTCGACGCCAACGAGGGCGTCACCATCGAGAAGGCCCGCGAGATCGTCGCGCAGGCGAAGTTCCCGGCCGAGGTCGCCGAGAAGGTCGCCGAGGTCCTGGTGACCCTGTGGAAGACCTTCGTCGCGGAGGACGCCCTCCTCGTCGAGGTCAACCCGCTCGCCAAGGTCGCCTCCGGCGACATCCTCGCCCTCGACGGCAAGGTCTCCCTGGACGCCAACGCCGACTTCCGCCAGCCCGGGCACGAGGCGCTGGAGGACAAGGCCGCCGCCAACCCGCTGGAGGCCGCCGCCAAGGCGAAGGGCCTCAACTACGTCAAGCTCGACGGCGAGGTCGGCATCATCGGCAACGGCGCGGGCCTGGTCATGTCCACCCTGGACGTCGTCGCGTACGCCGGTGAGGCGCACGGCGGCGTGAAGCCGGCCAACTTCCTCGACATCGGCGGCGGCGCCTCCGCCGAGGTGATGGCGAACGGCCTGGAGATCATCCTCGGCGACCCGGACGTCAAGTCCGTCTTCGTCAACGTCTTCGGCGGCATCACCGCCTGCGACGAGGTCGCCAACGGCATCGTCCAGGCCCTGGAACTCCTCAAGACCAAGGGCGAGGAAGTCACCAAGCCGCTGGTCGTGCGCCTCGACGGCAACAACGCGGAGCTGGGTCGCAAGATCCTGTCGGACGCCAACCACCCGCTGGTGCAGCGCGTGGACACCATGGACGGCGCGGCCGACAAGGCCGCCGAGCTCGCGGCTGCGAAGTAAAAGGGACGAGGTCACAGACACACCATGGCTATCTTCCTCACCAAGGACAGCAAGGTCATCGTCCAGGGCATGACCGGCGCCACGGGCATGAAGCACACCAGGCTCATGCTCGGTGACGGCACCAACATCGTCGGCGGCGTGAACCCGCGCAAGGCCGGTACGACCGTCGACTTCGACGGCACCGAGGTCCCGGTCTTCGGCACGGTCGCCGAGGCGATGGAGAAGACGGGCGCCGACGTCTCCGTCCTCTTCGTGCCGCCGGCCTTCGCGAAGGCCGCCGTCGTCGAGGCCATCGACGCGGAGATCCCCCTCGCGGTCGTCATCACCGAGGGCATCGCCGTCCACGACTCCGCCGCCTTCTGGGCGTACGCGAAGTCGAAGGGCAACAAGACCCGCATCATCGGCCCCAACTGCCCCGGCCTGATCACGCCCGGCCAGTCCAACGCGGGCATCATCCCCGGCGACATCACCAAGCCGGGCCGGATCGGCCTGGTGTCGAAGTCCGGCACGCTGACCTACCAGATGATGTACGAGCTGCGCGACATCGGCTTCTCGTCCGCCGTCGGCATCGGTGGCGACCCGGTCATCGGCACCACCCACATCGACGCGCTGGAGGCCTTCGAGGCCGACCCGGAGACCGAGCTGATCGTCATGATCGGTGAGATCGGCGGCGACGCCGAGGAGCGCGCGGCCGACTTCATCAAGGCGAACGTGACGAAGCCGGTCGTCGGCTACGTCGCCGGCTTCACCGCGCCCGAGGGCAAGACCATGGGCCACGCCGGCGCCATCGTGTCCGGCTCGTCCGGCACGGCGCAGGCGAAGAAGGAGGCCCTGGAGGCCGCCGGCGTCAAGGTCGGCAAGACGCCGACCGAGACGGCGAAGCTCGCCCGCGAGATCCTCGCCGCCCAGGCGTAGGGTCCGGGCCCGGCCGCGAGGCACGGGCACGTCCGAGCGGGCCCGCCCCCGGTACCCCCGGGAGCGGGCCCGCTCCGCGCCGCGGGCACTCAGTGCGGCGAGGGGACCAGGCGGGCCGGGCCGGTCACCGGCTGCCGCTCCAGGTGGGAGCGGAGCTGCTCGTCCCGGGGCGTCGGCCGCTGCGGGCCGCTCAGGGACGGGACGCCCGCCACCGCCCGCGCGGGCGCCGGCGGCGGCTCGTACCGCGTCGGGGCCGTCGACAGGGTGAACGCCGTCGCCGTCGCGATGAGCGCCGTCAGCGCCGCCGTGCCGCGCGTCCACAGCCACACGCGCCGCTCACCACCCGTCCGTACCGCCCGCGGCGTCGCCAGGGCGATGGCCGCGCCCTGGTCCAGCAGCTCCGCCAGGCCCCCGCAGAGCACGTCCGGGTCCGCCAGGAGCGGCACCCGCTCCGCGACCGCCCCGCGGGCGTGCAGCAGCCGGTGCGCGGCGGCCGGGCTGCTGGCCTCCGTCTCGGCGGCCACCTCCGGCAGGCCGACGCCCAGCCCGTCGTGGAGCAGCAGCGTGCGCCGGTACGGGGGCGGCAGGTCCAGCAGGACGTCGTGCAGCGCCCGCACCGTGGCGCCGCCCGTGGGCGGGTCGGGGTGCCGGAGCCCGCGGCGCAGCCGGTGCCAGGGGGACAGGGCGTAGTCGTGCGCGGTCGCCCGCACCCAGCCGGCCGGGTCCCGGTCGACGGCGACCTCCGGCCAGTGGTCCCACGCCCGGTGGAACGCGTGCTCGACGGCCTCCCGCGCCAGCCGCCGCCGCCCGGTCAGGACGTACGTCTGGCGCACGAGACCGGGCGCGGCGTACGCGTACAGCGCCTCGAACGCCTCGACGGGCGTCGCGGGCCGCGCGGCCGCCGGCCCGGGCGGCGGGTCCGGTGCTTCGGGCGGCGGGCCCGGTGCCACCCTCGCCGGCGTCCTGTCGATCGTGCCCTGCGTCATCGTCAGCCTCCGCGAACACCCTGCGTAGCGGAAAAGTACATAAACGTATATTGGGCGACACAGCGGGCATTCGCCTGTTGCGCCGCCGCGACGCGTGTCGTTGGCAGCATGTTCCCCGTGTCCGTTTCCGCACCGGTCCCCGCCTCCTCCCCCGCGGCCGGGGAGGCCGCGCCCGCCGAGCCGCAGGCGGTCCTCTACGGCGCCCGTCCCGCCGCCGCGGCGGCCCGGGCCCTCGCCCGCGGGCTGGCCGCGGCCGGGCTGGGCCTCGCCGCCTTCACCGTCCTCGTC
>JAAXOU010000309.1 GCA_012396115.1 Streptomyces somaliensis DSM 40738
GCCCCGGGAGCGGGACGCCCCGGGAGCGGCCGGCGGACGGCCGGAAGGAGCGCGGCGCCGCGCCCCCGGAGCGTCGCGCTCCCGGAGCGGAGTCGCACCCCTCCGGGCACCGCGCCCCTCGGGCCGCCGTTCCGCCGGACCACCGCGGCCCGGGACGCCGCGCCCCTCAGGACGCCGCGCCCGTCAGGACGCCGCGCCCGTCAGGACGCCGCGCCCGTCAGAGCGCCACGCCCGTCAGAGCGCCACGCCCATCAGGGCGTCGACGGCGCGGGAGACGAGGCCGGGCGCCGCCTCGTCCGTACCGCCCCCGACGTTCTGGAGCGCGACCCAGCGGTCGACGGCGGCGAGCGCCGCCGGCGCGTCGAGGTCGTCGGCGAGCGCCTCGCGGACCTCCTCCACGAGCCGGTCCGCGGGCGGTCCGTCGGGGCGGGACACCGCGGCGCGCCAGCGGCCCAGCCGCTCGACGGCGTCGTCGAGGACCCGGTCGGTCCACTCCCAGTCGGAGCGGTAGTGGTGGGCGAGCAGCGCGAGGCGGATCGCGGCCGGGTCGACGCCCCGGCGGCGCAGCGCGGAGACGAAGACCAGGTTGCCCCTGGACTTCGACATCTTCTCGCCGTCCAGGGCGACCATCCCGGCGTGCACGTACGCCTTGGCGAAGGGGAACTCCCCGGTCAGCGCGTGCGCGTGGGAGGCGCCCATCTCGTGGTGCGGGAAGACCAGGTCGGAGCCGCCGCCCTGGACGTCGAAGCCCATGCCGAGGTGGTCGAGCGCGATGGCGACGCACTCGATGTGCCAGCCGGGGCGGCCGGGACCGAGGGACCCGCCGTCCCAGCTCGGCTCGCCGTCCCGGGCGGCCAGCCACAGCAGCGGGTCGAGCGGGTTCTTCTTGCCGGGGCGGTCGGGGTCGCCGCCGCGCTCGGCGGACAGGGCCCGCATGACGTCGGCGTCGTAGCGGGACACCTCGCCGAAGTGGCGGTCGGCCGCCACGGAGAAGTAGACGTCGCCGTCCAGTTCGTAGGCGGCGCCCGTGTCGCGCAGCCGTTCGACGAGCGGCACGATGCCGGGTATCGCCTCGACGGCGCCGACGTAGTGCTTCGGCGGCAGCATCCGCAGGGCCGTCATGTCCTCCCGGAACAGGGCGGTCTCGCGCTCGGCGAGCCCGGTCCAGTCGACGCCGTCGCGGGCGGCCCGCTCCAGGAGGGGGTCGTCCACGTCGGTGACGTTCTGCACGTAGTGCACCTGCCGCTTGGTGTCGAGCCACACGCGCTGGACGAGGTCGAACGCGTTGTAGGTCGCCGCGTGACCCATGTGGGTCGCGTCGTACGGCGTGATGCCGCAGACGTAGATGCGGGCGACGGGACCGGGGTCGAGGGTCACCCGTCCACCGGTCGCGGTGTCGTGGATCCGGAGGTCGCGGCCCTTGCCGGGCAGGGCGGGGACCTCGGAAGCGGGCCAGGCATGCATGCCCCGAGCGTAACCGGACGGGTGTTCCGGATACGAACCGCATGCCGGTGCATGACCGGTTCGGCGCTCTTGCGCCCCGCGCCGCGCCGTGCTGTCCGCCCCCGACGGGATCAGACCGGCGGCCAGGGGATGGCCGGCCAGCCACCGGAGGGCCCGGGATGCCGGGAGGTGGCGCGCAGGGCCGCGACACGGGCGCGCAGGGCGCCCAGCTCGGCCGGGGTGATCAGCCGCTCCAGACGGGCGGCGAGCGGGGCGCCGTCGGCCAGCTCCGCGTCGAGGCGGGCCAGGACCTCCAGCGCCTCCCCGGGCAGAGGCTCCCCCGCCCAGCCCCACAGCAGCGTCCGCAGCTTGTCCTCGACGTGGAAGGTGACGCCGTGGTCGATGGCATGGAGCCGGCCGTCGGCGGCCGGGAGCAGGTGGCCGCCCTTGCGGTCACCGTTGTTGATCACCGCGTCGAGCACGGCGAGCCGCCGCAGCCGCGGATCGTCGGCGTGGACGAACAGCGCCGTGCGGCCGTCGCCCGCGTCGGCGAGGCCCACCGGCCGCCACCCGTCACCCGGCTCGTCGCCGTCGACCAGGGAGAGCAGCGGCGGCGCCGACGGGTCGGCGTCGACCCACTGCTGGACCGCGCCCGGCCCGTACGGCCCGTCGCGCAGGACGGTCGGCGGGACGAGGCCCCAGCCCGTGGCGTCGGAGACGGCGTACGCGGCGGCCTCCCGCTGCGCGAGCGTGCCGTCCGGGAAGTCCCACAGGGGCCGCTCGCCCGCGACCGGTTTGTACGCGCAGTCGATTTCGGCGCCCCCGTGCGCGACGGAGCAGAGCAGCACCGCGTTGGACGCCCCGCGCACCCGGCCGCGCACCGTCAGCTCGCCCTCGGCGAGCAGTTCCAGCACGTCGGCGGTGGCCGTCAGACTCCGCGGCGGTATCCGTTCTGGCGCGGACATACGTGTCCTTCCGGGTCGAGCGGCAGGCTGCACAGGGGGCACGGGGGGCGGCCGGCGTTGACCACGTCGAGGGCGCGCTTGGCGAAGGCCCGCGCCTGGGCCCCGGTGAGCCGGACGCGGAGCATCGGGGGGCCGTTCTCCTCGTCCTGGAGGAGGCGCTCCTCCGCCTCGGCGAGGTCCTCCTCGGACTCCGCGTCGAGTTCGACGAGCGCCTGCGCCTCGACGACGAGCCGCTGGTCCTCGCCGTCCCAGGCGAGCGCCATGGTCCCGACCCGGAACTCCTCCTCGACGGGGGTGTCGAGCGGCGCGGTGTCGGTGACGTCGGCGGGGACGACGGCCGGGACCGGGGCGCCGCCGCCGGTGCGGCGCACCACCTCGTCGAGGAGTTCGTCCATGCGCTCGGCGAGCGCCGCGACCTGGGCCTTCTCCAGGGCGACGCTGGTGGTCCGGCCCCCGGCGGACGCCTGGAGGAAGAACGTACGGCGGCCAGGCAGCCCGACCGTACCGGCCACGAAGCGCTCCGGCGGGTCATAGAGGAACACCTGACGGGACACGTTCCCTCTCCCTTGGTCTCGGTTCGCGGGTCGGACGCCACCGCCGCCCCGGCGGCGCGTCCACCCTACTGTGCGGAGCGATCACGGTGCGCCCGCGCCGCCGCCGACCTGCGCGGCGGTTCCCGCGTCGCCGTCGCGGGGGGCGAGGGCGCCGAGGTCGCCGGTGTCGCCGAGGCGGATCAGGAACGGGCGGGTGCGGGTGTAGCGGATCGCGGTGACGGAGCAGGGGTCGACGTGGAGGCGCTGGAAGAGGTCCAGGTGGAGGCCGAGGGCGTCCGCGACGAGCGCCTTGATGATGTCGCCGTGCGAGCACACCACGTACGCGGCGTCCTCGCCGTGCCCGGACTCCACGCGCGCGTTCCAGTCCCGTACGGCGTCGACGGCGCGGGCCTGCATGGCGCGCATGGACTCCCCGCCGGGGAAGGCGGCGGCCGACGGGTGGTGCTGGACGACCTCCATGAGCGGCTCGTCGGCGAGTTCGGCCAGCTTGCGGCCGGACCAGTCGCCGTAGTCGCACTCGTTGACCCGCTCCTCGGTGTGGAGGGCCAGCCCGGGGCGGGCGGCGAGGAGGGGGGCGAGCGTCTCGCGGCAGCGCTGCAGGGGGCTGCTGACGGCCAGGGCGAGCGGCACCCCGTCGAGCCGCCCGGGCAGCGCGGCGGCCTGGGCGGTCCCGTGCCCGTCGAGGGTGACGCCCGGGGTGCGGCCCGCGAGGACGCCGGCGGTGTTCGCGGTGGACCGGCCGTGCCGTACGAGGATCAACGTCGCCATGACGGCAAGGGTAGGCGGCGGGGGAGGCGTGGGGGCGGCGGTCCGGGGAAGAATACGCGCCGTGATCGTGGACTGTGCCATCTACCGGGACGGGCGCCGCCGCCAGGGCCCCTCCGACATCGTCACCGCTCTGGAGGAGGCGCGGGACGCGGTCGACGCCTTCCTGTGGATCGGGTTGCACGAGCCGACCGCCGAGGAGTTCGACCGGGTGTCGGCCGAGTTCGGGCTGCACCCGCTGGCCGTGGAGGACGCCCTCAAGGCGCACCAGCGGCCGAAGCTGGAGGTGTACGACGACTCGCTGTTCCTGGTCCTGAAGCCGGTGGTGTACGAGCCGGAGGGCGACACGGTCTCCACCGGCGAGCTGATGGTGTTCATGGGCGACTCGTTCGTGGTGACGGTGCGGCACGGCGAGGGGTCCCCGCTGGCGGAGGTGCGGCGGCGGCTGGAGGCGGAACCGGACGTGCTGCGGCAGGGGCCGACGTCGGTGCTGTACGCGGTGAGCGACGCCGTGGTCGACCACTACCTGGAGGTCGCCGACGAGCTCCAGCTGGACCTGGAGGAGCTGGAGGTGGAGGTCTTCCAGCCCGCGGGGGGCGACGCGAAGAACACCGCCGCGCGGATCTACCGGTTCAAGCGCCAGGTGCTGGAGTTCCGGCGCGCGACCGGCCCGCTGGGCGTGCCGATGGAGCGGCTGGCGGGGGCGGGCGTGCCGTACGTGAACGAGGAGGCGCGGCCGTTCTTCCGGGACGTCGGCGACCACCTGACCCGGGCCGGGGAGCACGTGGAGGGGTTGGACCGGCTCCTGAGCGACATCCTGTCCGCGCACCTGGCGCAGATGGGCGTGCGGCAGAACGACGACATGCGGAAGATCTCCGCCTGGGCGGCGATGGCGGCGGTGCCGACGATGGTCGCGGGCGTGTACGGGATGAACTTCACCCACATGCCGGAGCTGCACTGGGTGCACACCTCCGAGATGGCCGACCCGTACCCGTACCTGCTGGGCGGGGAGCTGCTGCTCACGGCCGGGGTGCAACTGGCGGACCCGGAGGGGTTCGTCGCGCGGGCCGCCGA
>JAAXOU010000031.1 GCA_012396115.1 Streptomyces somaliensis DSM 40738
CCCGCCACCCCGATCAGCTGGTACGCCGCCGTCCACACCAGCACCGCGGGCACGTCGCCCCACACGAAGCGCCCCGGCGGCATCCGCGTCAGCAGGCACGCCAGCATCACCGGGATCCGCCCCGCCGGCACCAGCCGGGACACCACCAGCACCGGCACCCGGTGCCGGCGCAGCCCCGCCCGGGCCCGCTCCAGCCGGTCCGGCGCCGCCCGCACCCGCAGCGCCGCCGGCCACCGCGGCCCGTCCCGCCGGGCGACCCCGCGCCACCCCAGCCAGTACAGCGCGGCGTCCCCCGCGAGGGCCGCCGCCGCGGCCACCAGGAAGACCGCGGGCAACGCGAACGGCGTCGCCTGGTGGAACGCCACGACCGCCGCCGAGCTGACCACCGCCCCCGTCGGCACCACCGGTACCAGCGCACCCAGCGCCACCAGCAGGAACAGCGACGGGTAGCCGACCGCCCGCTGCGCCTCCTGCGGGGGCAGCTGGCCGAGCAGCTCCGCGATCACCGCGCCGCCCCCGGCCGCGCGCTCTCCCCGTGCCCGAGGCGGTGCACCGCGACACCGGGCGCCAGCCGCGCCGCCAGCCGGGCGAACTCGTCGCCCGGCGCGTGGAACTCGTGCGGCCGCACCGCGTCCATCCCGATCGGCCAGTACGTGCCGTAGTGCACCGGCACCGCCGCCCCGGGCGCCAGCGCCGCCAGGGCCCGGGCGGCACGCCCCGCGTCCAGGTGGCCGTGGCCCAGGAACGGGCCCCACCCGCCCACCGGCAGCAGCGCCACGTCCACCTCGCCGACCGCCCGGGCCATCCCGTCGAACAGCCCGGTGTCCCCGGCGAAGTACGTGCGCGCCGCGCCCCGCACCACGTACCCGAGCGCGGGGGAGCGGTGCGGCCCCACCGGCAGCCGCCGCCCGTCGTGCGCGGCCGGCACCGCCCGCGCCACCACGGGCCCCGCCCGCACCTCGTCCCCGGCGCCCACCTCGGTGATCCGCAGCCCCGGCAGCCGCCGCAGCCCCGGCACCGCGCGCGTCGCGCCGCGCGGCACCACCAGCCGCGTGCCGGGCGCGAGCCGGGCCAGCGAGGGCAGGTGCAGGTGGTCGGCGTGCAGGTGCGACACGAGCACCAGGTCGGCCAGGGCCGCCTCCGGCGGCGGGGGCGCGCCCCGGCGCCTGCGCAGGTGCGCGAGCCGGCGGGCGAACAGCGGGTCCGTGAGCACCCGCACCCCGGAGTCCTCGATCGTGCAGGTGGCGTGGCCCCACCAGGTGACCTCCATGCCACGAGCGTAGAGCGCCGGCCTCCTGCGGTGGGCGCGCTCGGGAGTAGGGTCGGCCCATGGACGACGTACGCGTGGCGGCGATCGCCAGCCTGACGCCGCTCGAGGAACTCGACAGCGACCCGTTCCTGGTCGACACGCGCAGTCAGCACGCCATGTGCGAGCGGTGGGCGGCCGACAAGGGCTATGTCGTCAGCCGCCAGCTCCTGTGCTACCGGCTGCCCCCCGACCACCGCACGCTGTGGGCGGACGTCGAGGAGGGCGCCGTCGACCTGTTCGTCGCGCCCAACGAGCGCGTCCTGGAGCGGGCGCTGACGTCGGCGCGCGACTTCTCCGCCGAGTGCGCGCGGCGCGGGGTGCGCCTGGAGACCGCCGGCCTCGACGAGCCCTCGTACGACGCGGAGAGCAAGGCCCGCGTGCACCGGCGGCTGTCCATGCCCACCGCCGGCTACGACGGCCGCTGACCCCGCCGGCCCCCGGCGTCCGCGGGCCGCGCGGCGCGGTGTGCCAGGCTGGACCCCCCCGGGCGGCAACGGGCGGAAGGCGGGTCACGTGGGCGTCGGACGGTGGAGGTCGGCGGGCCGCGCCGCCCTGCGGATCGCCGTGGTGTGGGCCGCCTCGACGCTCACCCTGCTCGTCCTCGCCGGGGCGCTCCCCGACCTGCGGCTCCAGTCCGGCGGCGGCGACAGCGCCACCCGCACGGCCGTCACCGCCGCCTGGTGCGCGGGCGCCTTCGGCCTGCTCGGCGCGCTCGTGTGGCCCCTGGTCGTCCGGGCCCTGCTGCTCGTCCCGGCGCTCGTCCTCGGGGCGCTGGTGTTCTTCCTCAACGGGTCGCTGCTGCTGGTCGCGCTCTGGCTCGTCCCCGACGGGCGCGGCGAGGCCGACCCGCGGGACGCCGTCGTCGTCGCCGCCGTCATGTCCGCCGTGGCGTCCGCGACCTCCACCGCCCTCGCCGTCCGCGACGACGACGCCTACGGCCGGCGGCTGTACCGGCTCGCCGGCCGCCGCCGCGCCGCCCCCGACCCCGGCGCCGCGCCCGGCACGGTCTTCCTGCAGCTCGACGGCGTCGGCCACCGCGTGCTGCGCGACGCCCTCGACGCCGGGCTGATGCCGACGCTGGCCGCCTGGGAGGGGACCACCCACCGGCTCGCCCCGTGGCGCACCGACTGGTCCAGCCAGACCGGCGCCAGCCAGCTCGCCCTGCTGCACGGCACCAACCACGACGTGCCCGCGTTCCGCTGGTACGAGAAGGACACCGGCCGCCTCATGGTGTGCAACCGCCCCGCGAGCGCCGCCGAACTCCAGCGCCGCGCCGCCGCCCGCACCGGCGACCCGGGGCTCCTCGCCGGGGACGGCGCCAGCCGGGGCAACCTCTTCGGCGGCGGCGCGGACCAGCTCGCCCTGGTGCTGTCGGTCTCCGGCCGGCGCGGCCCCGGGACCCGCTCCCGCGCCGGGTACTTCGCCTACTTCCGGGACCCGGCCAACGCCGTCCGCACCGCGGTGTCGTTCGCCGCGGAGGTGTTCCGGGAGGTCGGGCAGGCGTTCGCCGCCCGGCTGCGGGGCGACCGTCCGCGCGTGCCGCGCGGCGGCCCGTACCCGTTCGTCCGGGCCTTCGCGACGGTCGTGGAGCGGGACGTGGTGGTCGCGGCCGTGATGGGCGACGTGCTGGCCGGGCGCGGGGCCGTCTACGCCGACCTCGTGGCGTACGACGAGGTCGCCCACCACTCCGGGCCGTGCGGCGGGGACGCGGCGAAGGTCCTCACGCGCCTCGACCGGTGCGTCGGGCTGATCGCGAAGGCCGCCGGGCACGCCCCCCGCCCGTACCGGATCGTGGTCCTCTCCGACCACGGGCAGAGCTTCGGCGAGACCTTCGAGAGCGCCTACGGGCTCACGCTGCGGGACCTCGTGCGGGTCGGCTGCGGCCTGCCGGTCTCCCGGCGGGCCCGGCGCGGCGCCGGCGGCGCGGAGGCCCAGGGCGCGCTGCGCAGCGCCCTGCACCGGCCGGTCGAGGAGGACCGGGGCGGGGAGCGCCCGGCGCGCGGCGCGGAACCGCTGGTGCTGGCGTCGGGGAACCTGGGGCTCGTGTACTTCCCCGACGTGCCGCACCGGATGTCGCGCCAGGAGATCGACCGCCGCCACCCGGGCCTGCTGCCGGCCCTCGCCGGGCACCCGGGCGTCGGCTTCGTCCTGGTGCGCTGCGAGCGGCACGGCTCGGTGGTGCTCGGGGCGGACGGCTGCGAGGTGCCGGTCGCGGACCTGGCCGACGGGACGGGGCCGCTCGCCGCGTTCGGGCCGGGCGCCGCCGACGCGGTCCGCCGCACCGACGGCTTCCCGCACGTCGCGGACGTCATGGTCAACTCCGCCTACGACCCGTCGGCCGACCGGGTGCACGCCTTCGAGAACCAGGTCGGTTCGCACGGCGGGCTCGGCGGCGGCCAGGGCGAGGCGTTCCTGCTGTGGCCGCGCGAGCTGTCGGCGCCCGTCGCGCGGGGCGAGGCCCTGGTGGGCGCCGAGGCCGTCCACCGGGTGCTGCGCCGCTGGCTGGCGGAGGGGCGCGGCCCCGGGGGGCGCTCCGGGACACCGGCCGCGCCCGTGCAGGATTCCCCGCCCGCCCGGCGGACGGACGGAACATTTCCGGCGGCGGACGGCCGCACGCCGGACGGAAAGGGGTGATTTGGAACCTGTGCCGCCGTACGTGAGCATGGTGGACGTTTGTACGGAGAAAGGCGCACCCCCTCATGACCACGGCCACCACCCCCCGAACCGGGACGGACGCCCGGCCGGCCCCGCCCCCCGGCACCCGGGAGGAGGCCCCCGGCGGCGGGCACGCGCGGCGCTTCGGCCTGCCCGTGGCGACCGCCCTGGTCATGGGCAACGTCATCGGCGGCGGCATCTTCCTGCTACCCGCCTCCGTGGCGCCGTACGGCACGGTCAGCCTCGTCGCGTTCGCCGTCCTCACCGCCGGCGCCCTCGCCCTCGCCCTGGTCTTCGGGCGCCTCGCGCAGCGCCACCCGCGCACCGGCGGCCCGTACGTGTACGCCCGCGAGGCGTTCGGCGACTTCGCCGGGTTCCTGTCGGCCTGGTCGTACTGGATCACCACCTGGGTCTCCAACGCCGCCCTCGCCGTCGCCGCCGTCGGCTACCTGGACGTGCTGCTGCCGCTGCACGGCTCCGTCGCCGCGACCACCGCCGCCGCGCTCCTCCTGCAGTGGCTGCCCGCCCTCGCCAACCTGGCCGGCACCCGGTACGTCGGCGCCGTCCAGCTGGTCGCCACGGTCCTGAAGTTCGTCCCGCTGCTGCTCGTCGCCGTGGGCGGGCTGTTCGCCTTCGACGCCGACAACCTGGGCCCGTTCCACGGCGGCGACTCCGGGACCCTCGGCGCGGTGTCCGCGTCCGCGGCGATCCTGCTGTTCAGCTACCTCGGCGTCGAGTCGGCCGCGGTCAGCGCCGGGGAGGTCCGCGACCCGCGCCGCAACGTCGGCCGCGCCACCGTCCTGGGCACCCTCGGCGCCGCCGTCCTGTACCTCCTCGGCACGCTCGCCGTGTTCGGCACCGTCGCCCACGACCGGCTCGTCGGCTCCTCGGCGCCGTTCTCCGACGCGGTCGACGCCATGTTCGGCGGCACCTGGGGCGGCACGGCCGTCGCCTGCATGGCCCTGGTGTCGATGGTCGGCGCCCTCAACGGCTGGACGCTGCTGAGCGCCCAGACCCCGTACGCCGCCGCGCGCGACGGGCTGTTCCCGCGGGCCTTCGCCCACCGGAGGCGGGGCGTGCCCACCGTCGGCGTCCTGGTCACGGTCGCCCTCGCCTCGCTGCTGACCGTCTACCACCACACGGCCGGCTCCGACGGCGTCTTCGAGACGCTGGTCCTGGTCACCACGTTCACCGCGACCGTCCCCTACCTGCTGTCCACCGCCGCGCAGCTCTACTTCCTGCTCTCCGGCCGCCGCGACCGGGTGCGGGGCGGCCGCCTCGCCCGCGACGGCGTCCTCGCCGCGCTCGCGTTCGGCTTCTCCCTGTGGCTGGTCGCGGGCTGCGGGTACGCCGCCGTCTAC
The DNA here is from genome assembly GCA_012396115.1 of Streptomyces somaliensis DSM 40738. Lineage (GTDB taxonomy): Bacteria > Actinomycetota > Actinomycetes > Streptomycetales > Streptomycetaceae > Streptomyces > Streptomyces somaliensis. Next base: position 5,326 of record JAAXOU010000031.1, read on the forward strand.
CAGGGCGTGCTGTTCCTCTTCGCCGGCGTCCCCGTGTACGCGTGGATGGCGGCCCGCAGGGACCGCGGGGAGCCGGCCGCCTGAGCACCCGCCCGCACCGGGTCCACCGGACACCCCGGTACGGGCCCCGGCGCCCGTGCGGTCGGCGCGGCGGGGCCATGGCTCAGGACAGCTCCAGCACCCCCACCGTCTCGCCCCCGCTGACCTCCCCGGTCGGCCGGAAGCCGAGCGTCCGGTAGAAGCCCTCCGGGCCGTCCGGCCCGGGGTGCCAGGTGGCCGTCAGGCGCGTGCCGCCCCGGCGCCGGATCTCGGCCGCCACGGACTCCACCGCGAACCGCCCGTAGCCCCGCCCCTGCCTGCCGTCGGCGACGTTGAGGCGCCAGAGTCCCGAGCGGAGGTCCGCGCCCCCGCCGGTCCAGTCGACGTCGAAGAAGGCCATGAGGAACCCGACGGCCTCGTCGCCGTCGCAGACGAGCCGGGGCCACGCGACGCCGGGGTGGACGTACGCCTCGGCGAGGGACTTCACCACCGGGGCCACCAGGTGCTCCTGGTCGGGGCGGACCCTCAGTCCGATCGCCGTCTCGAAGTTGTCGGGGGTGATTTCCCGCAGCTGGAGTGAAGTGGGCATGCCCGCACCCTACGCGGGTGCCGCAAGCGGTTTTCGGCGGCCGGCCCGGCCGCCCGGCGGGTCCGGAAGGGGCTCAGGCGGGGCCGGTCGGCTGCGGCAGTCCCGCCGCCGACCGCACCAGCGCGTCCAGCACCGGCCGGATCAGCGGGTGCTCCTCGGCGCCCCGCCGCACCGCCGCGAACACCCGGCGGAACGCCGCCGGGCCCGCCACCGGCCGGACCACCACGCCCTTCAGCTCGATGCCGCGCAGCGCCGAACGCGGCACCAGTGCCGCGCCCGCGCCCGCGCCCGCGAGCGCCACGACCGCGCGGAAGTCGTCCGACACGTGCACCAGCCGCGGCTCGAAACCCGCCAGCTCGCAGGCGAGCAGCACCATGTCGTGGCACGGGTTGCCCGGCGACTGGCCGATCCAGTCGCTGTCCGCCAGTGCCGCCAGCGCCACCTCCGGCCCCTGCGCCAGCGGGTGGCCGGCGTGGAGCACCGCGTCGAACGGCTCCGCGTACAGCGGCACCCGCGCCAGCCGCCGGTCGCCCTCGCGCGGCGCGCCCCGGTACTCCACGGCCAGCGCCAGATCGGCCCCGCCGTCCAGGACGAGCGGCAGCGACTCGTCGCCCTCCGCGTCCCGCACCCGCAGCCGGATCCCCGGGTGCCGCTCCGCGAGCCGCTCGATCGCCGGGGCCAGCACCTCCGCGATGCCCGTGGCGAACGCCGCGACCGACACCTCGCCCGCCGTCCCGTCCGCGTACGCCGCGAGCTCCGCCTCGGCGCGCTCCAGCTGCGCCAGCACCTCGTTGGCGTGCTCCAGCAGGATCTCCCCGGCCGGGGTGAGCCGCACCCCCCGGCCGCTGCGGGTCAGCAGGGTGTGCCCGGTCTCCTGCTCCAGCGCGGCGAGCTGCTGGGAGACGGCGGACGGCGTGAGGTACAGCGCTGCTGCGGCGGCGGTCACCGTGCGGTGGTCCGCCGCGGCCCGCAGTATGCGCAGCCGGCGGGGGTCGATCACCCCGCCATTGTCACCCGGCGGCCGGGGGCGGCGTCACCCGTTCGCCCCCGGCCGCCGCGGCGGCCTCACGCGTCCATCGCCGCCCGGGCGTCCACGAACGCCGCCACCGCGCGCTCCACGTCCGCCGTGGAGTGCGCCGCCGACAGCTGGACCCGGATGCGGGCCTGGCCCATCGGCACCACCGGGTAGGAGAACCCGATCACGTACACCCCGCGCTCCAGCAGCAGCTCCGCCATCCGCGCCGCCCGCGCCGCGTCCCCGATCATCACGGGGGCGATGGCGTGCTCGCCGGGCAGGATCTCGAAGCCCTCCTCCGCCATCCGGGTGCGGAACAGCTTGGTGTTGGCGTCCAGCCGCTCCCGCAGGTCGCCCGCCGACTCCAGCAGGTCCAGGACCTTCAGCGACGCGGCGGCGATCACCGGGGCGAGCGAGTTGGAGAACAGGTACGGGCGGGACCGCTGGCGCAGCAGCTCCACGATCTCGGCACGGGCCGCCACGTAGCCGCCGGACGCGCCGCCCAGCGCCTTGCCGAGGGTGCCGGTGACGATGTCCACGCGGTCCGTCACCTCGTGCAGCTCCGGCGTGCCCCGGCCGCCCGCGCCGACGAAGCCGACGGCGTGCGAGTCGTCGACCATGACCATCGCGTCGTACCGGTCGGCGAGGTCGCAGATCTCCCGCAGCGGTGCTACGTAGCCGTCCATCGAGAACACGCCGTCGGTGACGACCAGCCGGCGCCGGGCGCCCGCCGCCTCCTTCAGCCGGGCCTCCAGCTCGGCCATGTCGCGGTTGGCGTACCGGTACCGGGAGGCCTTCGACAGGCGGATGCCGTCGATGATCGACGCGTGGTTCAGGGCGTCGGAGATCACCGCGTCCTCGGGGCCGAGGAGGGTCTCGAAGACGCCGCCGTTCGCGTCGAAGCAGGAGGAGTACAGGATCGTGTCCTCCTGCCCGAGGAACGCCGACAGCCTCCGCTCCAGCTCCTTGTGGATCTCCTGCGTGCCGCAGATGAACCGCACGGACGCCATGCCGTAGCCCCAGCGGTCCAGGGCCTCCTTGGCCGCCTCCACCACCTCGGGGTGGTCGGCGAGGCCCAGGTAGTTGTTGGCGCAGAAGTTCAGCACGTCGCCGGGCGCGCCGCCCGCGGTGACGGCGACGGACGCGGACTGCGGGGTGCCGATGACCCGCTCGGGCTTGTACAGCCCGGCATCGCGGATCTCGTCGAGGGCGGCGCGCAGCTCGTCACGGACGGACACGAACATCAGGGGTGCTCCTAGGGGTCGCGGTGGCCAGGGGTGCGGAGGGGCGCGTACCGGCCCGCGTCACGCGTCCCAGTTCAGGATGATCTTGCCGCTGCGGGCCGTCGACGCCTCGTCGAACGCGGCGTCGAAGTCCTTGTACGGGTAGGTGCCGGTGACCACGGGGCTCAGGTCGAGGCCGCCCTCCAGCAGCACCGTCATGGCGTACCAGGTCTCGTACATCTCCCGGCCGTAGATGCCCTTGACCGTGATCATCGACGTCACGATCCTCGACCAGTCGACCGGGAACTCCTCCGCCGGCAGGCCCAGCATCGCGATGCGCCCGCCGTGGGTCATGTTGGCGACCATCTCGCGCATCGCCTCGGGGCGCCCGGACATCTCCAGGCCGACGTCGAAGCCCTCCCGCAGCCCCAGGCGCTTCTGCGCGTCCGCGACGCTCGTCTCCGAGACGTTCACCGCGAGGGTCGCGCCGACCTTGCGGGCGATCTCCAGCCGGGGCTCGCTCACGTCGGTGATTACCACGTTGCGGGCGCCGGCGTGCCGGGCCACGGCCGCCGCCATGATGCCGATCGGCCCGGCGCCCGTGATCAGCACGTCCTCGCCGACGAGCGGGAACGACAGCGCCGTGTGCACCGCGTTGCCGAACGGGTCGAAGATCGCCGCGATGTCGAGGTCCACCTCGGTGCGGTGCACCCACACGTTGGACGCGGGCAGCGCCACGTACTCGGCGAACGCCCCGTCCCGCCCGACGCCGAGCCCGACCGTCACCCGGCACAGGTGGCGGCGGCCCGCCAGGCAGTTGCGGCACTTGCCGCACACGAGGTGGCCCTCGCCGCTGACCAGGTCGCCGACCGCGACGTCCTCCACCTCGGAGCCGACCGCGGCGACCTCGCCGACGAACTCGTGGCCGAGGACCAGCGGCGTCGACACGGCCTGCCGCGCCCAGCCGTCCCACGCGCGGATGTGCAGGTCGGTCCCGCAGATGCCGGTGCGCAGCACCCTGATCAGCACGTCGCCGGGGCCCGTCTCGGGCTCGGGGACGTCCATCAGCCACAGGCCGGGCTCGGCCTTCTGCTTGACAAGGGCCTTCATCGCGGTGACTCCAGGCGGGAAGAGGGGTGAACGCGACCAATCTGCCGATCCGGAGGGGCCTCGTCCATCGAGGTTTTCTTAAGTGGTCCCACAGTCCGGCTTCACGCGCCCCGCCAAGCGGGTGATCGCGGCCCTCCCCGTGGGGCTAAGGGGGCGGGTGGGGGGTAGTCGGCGTCGTGAGAGCCGGACGGCGGCGCCCGCCGCCGCGCGAGAAAGAGGTCGGCCCATGACCACTCACCCCCGCACGACGACCGCACGGACCCCCGTGCAGAAGGCCGCCCTCCTGGTGGGCGCGGTGTTCCTGCTGGTGGGGATCCTCGGTTTCATCCCCGGGATCACGACGGACTACGACACGATGAAGTTCGCCGAGCACCACTCCGAGGCCAAGCTGCTCGGCCTGTTCCAGGTGTCGATCCTGCACAACCTCGTGCACCTGCTGTTCGGGATCGCGGGCCTGGCCATGGCCCGCGCGGCCTCCACCGCCCGCAACTTCCTCATCGGGGGCGGCCTCGTCTACCTGCTCCTGTGGCTCTACGGCCTGATCATCGACCACGACAGCGCCGCCAACTTCGTGCCCGTGAACACCGCCGACAACTGGCTGCACTTCTTCCTGGGGACGGGCATGATCGCCCTGGGCGTGCTGCTGACCCGCGGCGGGCGCCCGGCGCACCGGTAGGGCGGACGGCCTCCCCCTCCGCCACCGGCCGGCGCCACGCCGGCGGGACGCCGGGGAGGGGGAGGCCCGCCCTGCCGGCGGACCGCCGCGGACGGGGCCCGGACGGCAGGCGGACACCGGCCGGCTCCACCGGCCCGGCACCGCGGCGAGGGGCTTCCCGCACGGCCTGGCGGACGCTCACGCGGCTCGCCGCCGAAGGAGTGGTCCCGTACGGGCCGGCGGGGCGTCCGCCCGGCCCCGCCGGGTGCCCGGGCCGGGTTGACGGACGCTCACACGATCACATCAGACGTGTTGTTCCGCCGAACGGCCCAACCTGCGAGGTCGCGCCGCGCGCCGGCCCCGCGGGTTTGCCATGGTGCGACGGGGGTACCCAGACGCCCGCTCTCCGATCATCCTCGACCGTCCGGATGGGGTTCCGCATGGCCACGACCACCGAGCAGACCACCCTCGTGCCAGTGAGAAAGCGGGGATGGGGCCGCATCGCCGTCGACTGGCTCACCACCACCGACCACAAGAAGATCGGACACCTCTACCTGATCACGTCCTTCGTCTTCTTCCTGTTCGGCGGTCTGCTGGCACTGATGATCCGTGCGGAGCTGGCCCGCCCCGGCATCCAGCTGATCTCGAACGAGCAGTACAACCAGGCCTTCACCCTGCACGGCACGGTCATGCTGCTGCTGTTCGCCACGCCCACCTTCACCGGGTTCGCCAACGCGATCATGCCGTTGCAGATCGGGGCCCCGGACGTGGCGTTCCCGCGGCTGAACATGTTCTCGTACTGGCTGTTCCTCTTCGGCAGCCTCATCGTCCTGGGCGGCCTGCTGACCACCCAGGGCACCGCGGACTTCGGCTGGACCGCCTACACGCCGCTCAGCGGCGGGGAACGCACCCCCTACGTGGGCGGCGACATGTGGATCATGGGGCTGGCGCTCTCCGGCTTCGGCACGATCCTGGGCGCGGTCAACTTCATCACCACCATCATCTGCATGCGGGCGCCCGGCATGACGATGTTCCGTATGCCGATCTTCACCTGGAACGTGCTGCTGACCTCCGTACTGGTCCTGCTGGCGTTCCCGGTCCTCGCCGCCGCGCTGTTCGTCCTGGAGGCGGACCGGCGCTTCGGCGCGCAGGTGTTCGACCCGGAGAACGGCGGGGCGCTGCTGTGGCAGCACCTCTTCTGGTTCTTCGGCCATCCGGAGGTGTACATCCTGGCGCTGCCCTTCTTCGGGGTCGTCAGCGAGGTCATCCCGGTCTTCTGCCGCAAGCCGCTGTTCGGGTACATCGGCCTGGTGGCCGCGACGATCGCCATCACCGGCCTGTCGGTGACGGTGTGGGCCCACCACATGTTCGCCACCGGCGCGGTGCTGCTGCCGTTCTTCTCGTTCATGACCTTCCTCATCGCCGTGCCCACCGGGGTGAAGTTCTTCAACTGGATCGGCACGATGTGGAAGGGGTCGATCAGCTTCGAGACGCCGATGCTGTGGGCGGTGGGCTTCCTCGTCACCTTCCTCTTCGGTGGGCTGACCGGGGTCATCCTCGGCTCGCCGCCGCTGGACTGGCACGTCACCGACACGTACTTCGTGGTGGCGCACTTCCACTACGTCCTGTTCGGCACGATCGTGTTCGCGATGTTCGCCGGCTTCCACTTCTGGTGGCCGAAGATGACCGGCACCATGCTCGACGAACGCCTCGGCAAGATCCACTTCTGGACCCTGTTCGTCGGGTTCCACCTGACGTTCCTGGTGCAGCACTGGCTCGGCGCCCAGGGCATGCCCCGCCGGTACGCGGACTACCTGGCGGCCGACGGGTTCACCGGCCTCAACATGCTCTCCTCGATCGGCGCGTTCCTGCTGGGCCTCTCCACCCTGCCGTTCCTGTACAACGTGTGGAAGACCGCCAAGGTCGGCAAGCGGATCGACGTCGACGACCCGTGGGGCTACGGCCGCTCCCTCGAATGGGCCACCTCCTGCCCGCCGCCCCGCCACAACTTCCTCACCCTGCCCAAGGTCCGCTCCGAATCGCCCGCCTTCGACCTGCACCACCCCGAGGTCACCGCCCTCAGGGCGCAGGAGACGGGCGGCCGCCGGGACGTCATCGAACCCGAGAAGGGGACGGCCGCCCCCTCGGGCGGCAAGGAGGAGCTGGGATGAGAACCACCTCGGCGGCGAGCCGCGGGACGGCCGAGGGGATCAACCGCATCGAGGGCTACCTGCTGGCCCAGGCGGAGCTGCTCAGGGCCCGCGAGGAGGGCGAGGCGTTCGCGCGCCGCATGCCGTGGCTGACCACCGCCCAGCACGAGGAGGTGGCACGCCTCTACGCGGAGGACCGCATCGAGCTGTCGAAGAAGGTCCTGCGGGCGGTCGCCGACCGCTGCGTCGAGCTGCGCGGCGAGTACACCGCCCGCTATGCGCAGCTGCGGCAGCGCCTCCTGTGCCTGAGCACCGCCTCGCTCCTCGTCGCGGCGGCGCTGTGCGCGGGCGCCTGGTTCACCTCCGGGTGACCCCGGGCGGCGCGCCCGGCCCGGGCGCGCCGCCCCACCGCGTACGCCGCCGCCGGCCGTAGGGTCGGGAGCACCACCGGCACCCAACCGCGAGGAGCACCGGACATGCCCGCCGAACCGCTGTCCCGGGAAGAGATCGGGAACCGCCTGCGCGACCTGCCCGGCTGGTCCTTCGCCGACGACCGGATCTCCCGCACCTACCGCCTCACCACCCACTTCGCGGCGGCCGCGATGGTCGTCCACGTCGCGCGCGTACAGGACGAGCTGAACCACCACTCCGACCTGACCCTGGGGTACGACACGGTCGCCCTGTCGGTGCACACCCACGACGCGGGCGGCACCGTCACGGAACGGGACCTCGAACTGGCCTCACGGGTCGACGCCGTCGCCGCCGCCCACGGCGCCTCCTGACCCCCCCGCCGCCCGCGCGGCGCCTCCTGACGCCCCGCCCGCGCGGCGCTTTCCCGGGAGCGGCCCGCCGGCCCGCGGGGGCGCCGCCCGGCGTACGCCGGGCGGTTGCCGGAACGGCACGGTCGCTCGCCTCCGTACGTCCCGGCCCGCACGCTGTCCCCATGACCCACGACCACACGCACATGGACTGGACCGCGATGATGCCGCTGCTGGAGCGCGGTGCCGAGCTGCGCACCCCGCTGTACCGGCAGGCGGCGGCCTGGCTCGCCGACCTGCTGCCGGTGGGCGCCGCCCGGCGGGTCCTCGACGTCGGCAGCGGCCCCGGCGTGCTCTCCCGCCTCCTCGCCGACGCCTTCCCGTACGCGCGGGTCGTCGCCGTCGACGCGACGCCCGAACTGCTGGAGCGCGCCCGGGAGCGCAACGCCGGGCTCGGCGACCGCTTCACCACGCTGCTCGCCGAGCTGCCCGGCGACGTGGACGGGCTCGGCGAGGCGGACCTCGTCTGGGCGGGGGAGTCCGTCCACCACGTCGGCGACCAGCGCGGCGCCCTCGCGGGCCTCGCCCGCCGCCTGCGCCCCGGCGGGCTGCTCGCCCTGGCCGAGGGCGGGCTGGCGGCGCGTCACCTGCCCCGCGACACCGGCCTGGGGCGGCCCGGCCTGGAGGCCCGCATCGAGGCGCTGGCCGCGGACTGGTTCAGCGGGATGCGGGCCGCGCTGCCCGGCGCCCGCGAGGAGGTCGAGGACTGGCCGGCGCTGCTCGCCGCCGCGGGGCTCGTCCCGGCCGGGACGCGCACGTTCCTGCTGGACGTCCCGGCGCCCGTGCCCGCCGCCGTGCGCGAACACGTCGTCGCGGCCTTCACCCGGACCCGCGACATCGTCGGCGACCGGCTCGGCGACGAGGACCTCGCCGCCCTCGACCGGCTGCTGGACCCGGAGGACCCCGCGGGCCTCCACCGCCGCCCCGACGTGCACCTCCTCACGGCACGCACGGTGCACACCGCCCGCCGCGCCCGCTGAGGGGGCCCGGGCCGCCCCGCGGCGCCTCAGCGGTACAGCGCCTCGACCTCCGCCGCGTACAGCCTCTCGATGGCGTGCCGCTTCAGCTTCAGCGACGGGGTCAGCAGGCCGTGCTCCTCGCTGAACGGTTGGGCCAGGATGCGGAAGGTGCGGATCGCCTCGGCGTGTGACACCAGCGTGTTGGCGGCGATGACAGCCCGGCGGATCTCCTTCTCCAAGGCCGGGTCCCGCACCAGCTCGGGCGCCTTCAGCGGCCTGCGCCGCTGAAGCGCGAGCCAGTGCTCGATCGCCTCCTGGTCCAGGGTGATCAGCGCCGCGACGTACGGCCGGTCGTTGCCGACCACGACGCACTGGGCGACCAGCGGGTGCGACCGCACGCGGTTCTCCAGCGTCTGGGGCGCGATGCTCTTGCCGCTGGTCGTCACCAGGATCTCCTTCTTCCGCCCGGTGATCGTCAGGTAGCCGTCCTCGTCGAGCACCCCGAGGTCCCCGGTCGCCAGCCAGCCGTCCCGCAGCACCGCCTCCCCGGCCGACGGGTCGTTGAGGTACCCGGAGAAGAGGTGCGGTCCGCGCAGCCACACCTCCCCGTCCTCGGCGATCCGCACCGAGGTCCCCGGCAGCGGCAGCCCCACCGTGCCGAACTTGGTGCGCTCGGGCGGGTTGAGGGTCGACGCGGAGCACGCCTCGGTCAGCCCGTACCCCTCGTACACGGTCACGCCCGCGCCCGCGAAGAACAGCCCCAGCCTCCGCTCCATCGCCGAGCCGCCCGACATGGCGTGCCGCACCCGCCCCCCGAACACCGCGCGCACCTTGTCGTACACGAGCCGGTCGAACAGCCGGTGCCGCACCCGCAGCGCCGCCGAGGGCCCCGGCCCGGCCCCCAGGCAGCGCTCCTCCTGCGCCTCCGCGTACCGGACGGCCACCTCCACGGCCCGCTCGAAGACGCGGATCTTCCCCTCGGCCTCCGCGCGCCGCCGCGCCGCCTCGAAGACCTTCTCGAAGACGGACGGCACGGCCAGTACGAACGTGGGCCGGAACGCCGCCAGGGCGGGCAGGAGCGCACGCGGCGACAGCTCCGGCTGGTGCCCCAGCTTCACCCGCCCCCGTACCGCCGAGACCTGCACCTGGCGGCCGAAGGCGTGGGCGAGCGGCAGGAACAGCAGCGTCGACGCCGCCTCGTCCAGTCCGGAGCTGTACACGTGCTCCCAGCGCCGGAGCATCGTGTCGGCCTCGAACATGAAGTTCCCGTGCGTCAGGACGCAGCCCTTGGGACGCCCGGTCGTACCGGAGGTGTAGATGACGGTGGCGACGGAGTCGGGGGTGAGGGCCCGCCGGTGCCGGTGCACCACCTCGTCGTCGATCTGCGTCCCGGCCCCGACCAGTTCCTCCAGCGCGCCCTTGTCGAGCTGCCACAGCCGCTCCAGGTTCGGCAGGCGGTTGACGACGGAACCGATCGTCATGGCGTGGTCCTCGTGCTCGACGACGCAGGCGCGCACCTCCGCGTCGTACAGCATCCAGTGGACCTGGTCGGCGGAGGACGTCGGGTACATGGGCACGGGCTGCGCGCCCACGCACCACAGCGCGAAGTCGAACAGGGTCCACTCGTACCGCGTACGGGACATGATCGCGACCCGGTCGCCGAACCGGATGCCCTGTGCCAGGAGCCCCTTGGCGAGGGCCATCACCTCGTCGCGGAACTGCGCGGACGTGACGTCCCGCCACACCCCGGAGGCGTCCCTCCGCCCCAGGGCGACCCGGTCGGGATCACTCGCCGCGTGGTCGAACACGGCATCGGCCAGCCCGCCGACCAGCGGAGCCGTCGCCAGGGGCGGGACTGTCAACTCACGCAATGGCCTGCTCCTTGTGACGCTCAGCACAGCGGAGGGTGACGGTACCGGACCGACCGTACGCGCGGGAGGCTCTTCATAAAGTCCGGACAAAGGACATTGCCACTGGTCAGGGCGGTGATTGCGTGGTCACGGGCGGGCGGGGGCTCCCATTACTGACCGGGAGGTCAGGAACGGCGCCGAGAACCTTCACGAAATCCACACGGGAAGTCCACGCGGGTCCGGAGTCTCCGCTTCCGCCACCCGGCCGCGAGGGCCGTGCCCCCGCCGCCCGCCACCACCCCGCGCACCCGGCCCGGAAGGCCGTGATCACGCCCGTTACGGTGAGGGCCATGCCCGCACCCGCGCCCCCCGCCCCCCGCCCCGCCGCGCCCCCCTCCCGCCCGGCCGGTGCGCGGTGACCCGCGGCTGGATACCCCCCGGAGCCGCCCGGCCCTGCTCGCTCGTCGTCTGCCGCGGCTGCTGCTGCGGCGACGCGCGCAAGAACCCGGGTACCGACCACGCGGGCCAACTGGAGCGGCTGCGGCGGGCCGCGGCGGCGTCCGACGGGAGGCTGGCCGTCCGCACGAGCGACTGCCTGGGCCCGTGCGGCCAGGCCAACGTCGTGGTCGTCCAGCCCTCCACCGAGGCCCGGCGCCGCGGCGCCCGTGCCGCGTGGATCGGCTGGGTGCTGGACGACGACTGCCTGGACGAACTCCTCGCCTGGGTCGAGGCGGGCGGGCCGGGCGCGGCCGAGCCGCCCCCGGCGCTCGTGCTGCAGATGATCGACCCGCCGTCGGACGCCCGCCGCCGCACCCGCTGACCCCCGGCCCCTCCGGTACCGAACCCCCTCGCCCGGCCCGGTGCCGCCCGCACACCGGGCCGGCGCCGGGCCGGCGCGCTCAGCCGGCCGACAGCGGCGCCCCGTCCGCGTCCAGCAGGCGGTGCTCCCCGGCGTACACGTTCATCGACCCGCCCCGCAGGAACCCCACCAGCGTCAGCCCGGCCCCGGCGGCCAGGTCCACGGCGAGCGACGACGGCGCCGAGACCGCCGCCAGCACCGGGACGCCCGCCATCACGGCCTTCTGCGCCAGCTCGAAGGAAGCCCGCCCGGACACCATCAGCACCGTCCCGCCCAGCGGCAGCCGCCCCTCCCGCAGGGCCCGCCCGACCACCTTGTCGACGGCGTTGTGCCGCCCCACGTCCTCCCGTACGTCGATCAGCCCGCCCGAGGCGGAGAACAGCGCAGCCGCGTGCAGGCCGCCCGTCCGCTCGAACACCTCCTGGGCGGCCCGGAGCCGGTCGGGCAGCGCGGCCAGCACGTCCACCCCGACCCGCACCGGAGGGCCGTCGGCGAGGGCGAACCGGGCGGTGGTGCGCACCGCGTCCAGGCTGGCCTTGCCGCACAGCCCGCACGAGGAGGTCGTGTAGACGTTCCGCTCCAGCGTGATGTCGGGCACGGGCACGCCCGGCGCGAGCCGCACGTCGACCACGTTGTACGTGTTGCCGCCGCCGTCGCGGGCGCCCGCGCAGTACGCGACGTTCCGCACCTCCTCCGCCGAACCGAGGACGCCCTCGCTGACCAGGAACCCGACGGCGAGCGCGAAGTCGTCGCCCGGCGTGCGCATGGTGACGGCGAGGGGCCTGCCGTTCAGCCGGATCTCCAGCGGCTCCTCGGCGACGAGCGTGTCCGGCCGGGCGGACACGCCCCCGTCCCGGACCCGGATGACGCGCCGCCGTTCCGTGACCCGCCCCATATGTCCCGTCCTTTTACCGTGGCCCTACTGCTTTCCGGGGACATTGTCCTCCACGGCGCGCGTCGGCGGACCGGACGGCGGGGATGTGGTGGACCCTCCAAGCGGTGGACGCGAATGCTGTGGGATCACGCGACGGGTTACCCGTGGGTCGCTGATCAGACTTGGGGTTCTTGTCCATCACGTACCGATCAGTCGAGGGGGTCCCCGGGCATGACGGGCACTCGTATCGCCGCGCTTGGGCACTACCAGCCCGCCAAGGTGCTCACCAACGACGACCTGGCCGCGCTGGTCGACACCAGCGACGAGTGGATCCGCAGCCGCGTCGGCATCCGCACCCGCCACATGGCCGGGCCGGAGGAACCGGTCGACAAACTCGCGGCCGAGGCGGCCGCGAAGGCCCTCGCCTCGGCCGGGCTGGCGCCCGCGGACGTCGACCTGGTCCTCGTCGCCACCTCCACCGCGATCGACCGCTCGCCGAACATGGCCGCCCGCGTCGCCGCCCGGCTCGGCATGGCCTCCCCGGCCACCATGGACCTGAACGTCGTGTGCGCGGGCTTCACCCACGCCCTCGCCGTCGCCGACCACGCCGTACGGGCCGGCTCGGCGCACCGCGCCCTGGTCGTCGGCGCGGACAAGATGACGGAGATCGCCGACTGGACCGACCGCACGACCTGCGTCCTGCTCGGCGACGGCGCCGGCGCGGCCGTCGTGGAGGCCGCCCCCGAGGGCGCCCCCGGCATCGGCCCGGTCCTGTGGGGCTCCGTCCCGGAGATGGGCCACGCCGTCCGCATCGAGGGCACCCCGCCCCGCTTCGCCCAGGAGGGCCAGGCCGTCTACCGCTGGGCCACCACCCGGCTCCCGCCCCTCGCCCGGCAGGTCTGCGAGCGCTCCGGCGTCGCCGTGGAGGACCTGGGGGCGATCGTCCTCCACCAGGCGAACCTCCGCATCATCGAGCCCCTCGCGCTGCGCATAGGCGCGGTCAACGCGGTCGTCGCCCGCGACGTCACGGAGTCCGGCAACACCTCGGCCGCGTCCATCCCCATGGCGCTGTCGAAGCTGGTGGCCCGTGGCGACGTCCCCCCCGGCTCCCCGGCCCTCCTCTTCGGCTTCGGCGGCAACCTCTCGTACGCGGGCCAGGTGGTCCACACCCCGTGAGCCCGGCCCCTCACGCCCCGTGACGGCGGCGAAACCGCCGGGTACCCCGCCTGACCACGGGATATGAGGGTGAAGGGCATCTCGAACCCCTGGTAGAGTTGTCCGTGTCGCCGCGGGGAGCACCCCGGAGCGGCACGGAAACCCGGTCCGGGTGGCGGAATGGCAGACGCGCTAGCTTGAGGTGCTAGTGCCCTTTATCGGGCGTGGGGGTTCAAGTCCCCCCTCGGACACTCACGACGAAGCGTCGACCGGATCATCCGGTCGACGCTTTCGTCATGGGCCCCGACCGCCCCCGCCGCGACGGGACGGCCCCGCCCCTCCCGCACGGCCCTCCTCGCCCGCCCTGCCGGGTTCCGTCCCCGTCGCGGCTCACCGCTCGCCGTGTCACGGTCCCGGCGACCGGCCGGCCGGAGCGGCGCCGGTGGCGGCCCCCGGGCCGAACCGCCGCCGGTACGCGGACGGAGCCAGTCCCGTCTCGCGGCGCATCAGGGCGCGCAGGTTGGCGGCGGTGCCCAGCCCGCTGCGCCGGGCGACCACCTCGAACCGTGCCTCGCCCCGCTCGATCAGCCGGCAGGCCAGGGCGAGCCGCTCCCGCGTGAGCCACGCGAGCGGCGTCGTGCCCAGCTGCTCCCGGAACCGGCGGTGCAGCGTCGCCGGACTGACCGAGGCGCGTGCCGCCAAGACGGACACGGTCAGCGGCGCGTCGAGCCGCTCCTGCGCCCAAGCCAGGACGGACGCCAGCGACTCGTTCGGTACGTCGGGCACGGGCCGCTCGATGAACTGCCGCTGCCCGCCGTCCCGGTGCGCCGCGAAGACCAGGCGCCGGCTGACGGAGTTGGCCACCTCCGCGCCGTGGTCCCGGCGGACGATGTGCAGCCCGAGGTCGAGGGCGGCCGCGCTGCCCGCGGCGGTGAGGACGTCCCCGTCGTCCACGAACAGCACGTCCTCCTCCAGCCGGACGGCGGGGAAACGGGCCCGGAAGGCGTCCGCCCACTGCCAGTGGGCGGTGGCCCGGCGCCCGTCGAGGACCCCCGCTTCGGCGAGCGTGAAGGCGCCGCTGCAGAACCCGACGAGCCGCGCTCCGCGCGCGTGCGCTCGTCGGACCGCGTCCAGCACGGCGGGGCGGCGGGGCACCTCCACGTCGGGCCGGTTGGGGACGACCAGGGTGTCCGCCGACTCGGCCGCCTCCAGACCGGCGACGCCCGTGAGGGTGAAGAAGCCGTCCCGCATCGAGGTCTCCGGCTCCGGCGAACACAGGCGGAAGTCGTACAGGTCGCGCCCCAGTTCCGGTCTGCGCAGGCCGAAGACCTCGGTCGCGCAGCCCAGCTCGAAGGGGTTCGAGTTCCCGTCCACGATGACGACGACCCGGTGGAGCCGCCCGACCGGAGCCCGGTGAGAGGAATCTTGCGTCATGTGCGATTCCTAGCACTCCCGCGGGCCGCGCCCGACCCGCGAGGATCCCCCCGTGAGCAACGAACCCATCGACCTGGCCCAGGCCCTGGCCTCCTTCGACGCGCTGTGGAGCCCCCGCGTCGTCACCCACGTCAACGACTACGACGTACGCGTCGCCAAGGTGGCGGGCGAGCACGTCTGGCACGCCCACGACGACACCGACGAGTTCTTCCTGGTCCTCGACGGCGAACTGCGCATCTCGCTGCGCGAGTCGGCGGGGGAGCGCACGGTGCGGCTGCCGCGGGGGGCGGTCTTCACGGTCCCGCGGGGTACGGAGCACCGGCCGCACGCCCCCGGGGGCGCGTCGATCCTCCTGTTCGAGCCCACCGGGACGTCGTCGGTCGGCGACCGCCACGAGGAGGTGCCCGACCACGTGGACGCCACGACGGGGCACGCGCTCGACCTCCCGCACACGGCGGCGGGGGCGGTGCGTGACCAGGCCGGGCGCGCCACCGTCAGCGCGCCGGTCGGCGCCCCCAGCGGACGCGCCGCGTCCAGCCCGGACGCGAAGCTCTCCAGGCGCTCGGCGAGTGCGCGGAGCGACTGTTCCGGCCATTGACTTCCGAATGAATTCGGTGCCCGGTCGGTGAAGGTGGACGCGACCGGCGGCGCGGTCACATGTGACCGCGCCGCCGGGGAGGTCCGACCAGGTCAGGCAGCGCCGAGCAAGGAGGTGTCGGAAGGCTTCCCGCTGTTCCTCCCCGTGCAGCGGAGAGGAGGCGAGCACTCCTCCACCTGGCCGGTTTCCTCGTCACTCCGGTTCCCCGGCCCGCAGGGTGTCGCCGCGCAGCGCCTTGTCCGCGGTCCGTCCGATGACAGCGGTCGCTCCCGCGTCCACGGCGCCCCCGACGATGCCTCCCAGGATCGGGACCCCCTTGGCCAGGGTGATCGCCGCTCGCTTCGTGCCGTACTTCGCGACGAGGTGGAACCCGGCCTTCTTGTTGATCGCCTGGAGCATCGCCGCCGGAATCTTCTTGATCAGCTGCTCTCCGAGCTTCTGGCCCACCTTCACGCCGAAGTTCGCCAGGACGCTCTGCGCGCTCATCCCGATCGCGAGCATCATCGCGACGGTCCGCGCGTGCGGGTCCTGGAGGTTCCACCCCCGAAGGTGGGCGATCGCGCCGACCAGCCGCATGTTGATGGCCACGGACGCGGCCACGTTCGCGGGGATCGTCACGCCCGCTGTGATCAGGCCTCCCAGCCCGGTGACGAACCCCTGGGTCCCGGCCGCCGCCACGGACTCCTTGATCAGGCGGGCGACGACCGCGTCGATGTCGTCCCTCATGTCCTCGGGAGTGCGGCGCTCCCCGTCACCGGGCGCCCTGTAGCCGGCGCCCTGCCGGCGGGAGAGGCGGTCCTCGGCCCAGACCGCCGACGCCGTGACCGGCCCCACGCCCTTCACCATGACCTTCTCCGCGAGTTCGGCCGCCCATCGTCCGGCCTTCTCGACCGCTCCCTCGCCAGACGTCTTCTCGTCGGCCATCGCACACCCCTTCCGCGAGCGCCCCACCGAGAGGCGTCCCGCACTCTCCTGTCGACAGGAGAGGTCTCCGGACGGCGGGCGCCCCGCAAAAGGCCGCCTCGCCACCGCTGCCGTCCTCACTCCTCAGCCCGCGGCGGTCCCTTGCCAACCTGACTGAAGCGGTCACACCTTCCTGTGTTAATGAAAGCTCTGTCAAATGCATTGCAACGGTTGGTCCGTGCCCGGCGGGGCAGGGGGTGGGTCGCCGTCTACGTGGTCCCGCACCCGGCCTCCACCAGGAACGGGCTCGGCTGCCCGGCCCAGGAGACGTACAGACCGTCCCGCGCCCGGGTGCACGTGACGAACAGCAGGCAACGCTCCGCGGCGAGGTCGGCCTCGTGCTGGAGCCGGTCCACCTCCTCCGGTGTGACGGCGGAGGGGTTCGGCAGCGCGCGGTCGTGGACGCCGATGACGGCGGTGCAGCGGTACTCGAGCCCCTTGAAGGTGTGCATCGTGCCCACGTTCACCTCGGTGGCCTCGTCGTGCGGGCCGACCCGGAGCAGTACGAAGGTGTCGCCTGTCTCCGGCGCGAGGACCACACCGCGGTACCCCTGGGTGATCCGGATGGTGCGGATCTGCCGGTCCCTGGCACCCCTGAGGGACTCCAGCTTCAGGCCCGGATCCTTGAAGAGCTGGTCGAGGGTGAGCCGCTCGAACTTCTCCCAGGCGTCGAACACGCCGTTCCTAACGTGCTTCTCGAGCTTCTCCAACTGCTGGCAGAAGGCGATGTCGAAAGCGAGGTGCGGCATGACGGGATCCTAGAGCGGTCCGCGGCGCGACCGCAGGCGGTTCGGCCGTTCCCCGCCGGCTCCGCAACGCCGGCCACTCGCCGTCGAGTTCCCGACGGAGCATGGCCAGGACCGCCGAGACCCGGCGGCCATGTCATGGCGCGGGCCGCGGACGAGTCGGCGGTCAGCCGACGCTGGGGGCCGTGATGTACGGGCCGGCGGAGCGGCCGTCACCGGAGGGCCCGGTGCGGCTCGCCGCAGTGGCCGGGGCCCGGCCTTCCTCGAGCCGCCTCGGCCAGGAGCCAGTGCGTCCCCTTGACGGCGCTGCTGGCCGGGGTCCGGCAGTCCTCATCGCTGAAGAGCGTGACACGTACGTGTTCCAGGGCCTCCAGGCGGGCACCGGTCGGCTTGCCGCGGACGTACTCCAGCAGGTCGGAGAGTTCGAGGTCCGCCACCTCCACGCGGGAATGACCGGGGCCCTTGATCCGGAAGCACTGAGCCGAGCCGGCGCTGTCCAGGCACTGTTCCGGAACGCCCAGGGCCAGCCGCTCACCTGCCGGATCCGCCAGCAACCCGTCGAGTACCCGCCTGGCCTCCTTGACCTTCGGGTTGGAGGCGGGCAGAGCCCTGATCCGGTCGATGAAGAGCAGGTCCGGATGGGGCTGCCTTGCACAGACCTCCTCGATGGCCCTGAGATCGCTGAGGAAGTCGTCGACTTGGGTTGCGAGCGGCAGTTTGATGGCGCTGTCGGCGCACTCGGCGCGGATCCGGCTCTTCCGCCCTTCCCTGACGGAAGTCAGCGCGATGTCGCTCACCGTGCCGCTCAACCGCCTGACGGCGGCTCCGTAGCGATCGATGCCGAACCCGTCTATTCGGCCTCCCCGGGAGACGGGCGACTCGTCCACCCGCCCTCGGCCGTCCATGATCAGGTTTCGGATCCGTACGACGCCGTCCTCGTCCATACTCCGAGTGGTGAACTCCAGCCCGAAGCCGTCGTCTTCGTGTTCCGATTCGAGCATGTGGCGGCCCACCCCGTACGTCAGGGCGTAGACCGCGGTCGGGGTTCGCGTGCTGACGAGTCCGGCCGCGTCCTGCCGTACTCGACGACTGCCAGGGATGGCTAACATGGCGGTAAAACGTGTAAATCGGTGGGGGAGAGTGTGAAGCAGTCCAACGAGCCGGTCGTTTCTCCGGTCGAAGACCTGCTGCAGGGCAAGATCGTCATCCCGTCCATCCAGCGTGACTTCGTCTGGATGCGTACCGATGTGCGTGACCTCTTCGACTCCCTCTACCGGGGCTACCCCGTGGGCGCGCTGCTCCTGTGGGAGACGAATCTGGAGGTGCCCTTCCGGACCGCGGCAGTCGTCCAGTCCGCCACGTCTTCCCGGAAGCCGTTGTATCTCCTGGACGGGCAGCAGCGGCTCACCTCGCTCGCGTGGGTCTACCGGCCCGAGTCGAAGGCGGACGGCCGTTTCATCGACCTCCGCTTCGACGTGCGGACCGAGGAGTTCGTCAACCCGAGCGCGGTGCAGCGCAAGGACCCGCTCCTGATCCCCGTTTCCACGATCCTGCAGGAAGGCGTCCAGTTCTACGAGCTCCTCATGGACGCCGGCGTCGAAATGGGACATCCCGATTTCAGGGAGTGGACCAGGCGGCTCCAGCGGGTCAACGACATCCGCAAGCAGCAGATCGTGGTGATCACCTACAGCTCCGACGACTACGAGGAGGTCGCCGAGGTCTTCGCGCGTCTCAACAAGGGCGGGCGCCGGCTGTCCAAGGGCGACCTCGTCTACAGTGCGATCGCCGCCCGGTGGGCGGAGGGGTTGCGGACGATGGACGCCTTCCACGACGAGTTGAGGGACGTCGGCTTTGGACTCGACCGGGAGGCGGTCCTGCGACTCATGAGCCTGCTCGCGGGGACGACGGCCCGCCACATCAAGCTGATCGGTTCCACCATGGACGGGGCCACCCTCAAGGGAGCGTGGCAGGCCACGGAAACAGCCCTGCGTCTCGCCGTCGACTTCCTTCGCGGAGAGTGCGGTATTCCCCGGTCGGACGTACTCACCTCACCGAACGTCGTGGTGGTCCCCGCGCTGCTCCTGCACCACCGTCAGGGGAAGCTGCAGCCCGAGGAGGTCGGACCGCTGCGCCGGTGGGTCTACACCGCGATGGCCTTCAGCCACTACTCCCTGCAGGTGGAGGGGAAGCTCGACGCCGAGGCGCGACTGGTCAAGGAGCGAACAGGGGAGCACCTGTTCACCGAACTCATCCGCCGTGCCTTCGGCCCGCGCTCCGTGGACAGTCCGATCCATCCGCGGGACCTGGAGCAGAAGTACTCGAGCCATCCTTTCTTCCGCCTCCTCTACATCGCCGCACTCGAGATGAGGGCCAAGGACTGGGCGACCAACACCGCGATCAACGACCGGCCCGTCAACTCCCGTGCCAAGATCGAGTTTCATCACGTCTTCCCCCAGGCTCGCGTCCAGTCGACGTTCCCCAAGGAAGAGTGGAACAGCCTGGCCAACCTCGCCTTCGTGACGGGCCAGACCAACAGGATGATCTCCTCCAAGCTGCCCGCGGAGTACATGGCCGGGATCGCGCCGGAGCGGCTGGCCGAGCAGTGGATTCCCGGCGATCCGGAGCTGCGGTCCCTGGACCGCTTCCCCGAATTCCTGGCCGCCCGGAGGCATCTGATGGCCAACGCCCTCAACCGGTTGCTGGGCCTGCCCGACTACACGGGCCAGGCCGTCCGTCAGGAGATCGACGAGCCGCCGGCCGACGAAGAAGTGATCGCGGAGGAAACGAGCGCGCCGACACCGGCTCGGAGCTGACGCCGGCAGCCTCCGCAGGGAGCCGCGTGAGCCCGTCACCGGCTCCTCACGGCTGCCGCTGCCCGTAGTCGGCTTCCACGGGAACGGGCTGGGCCGTCCTGCCCGCGAGGCGTACAGCGGGTCCCGGGCCCGGATGCGGCCGACGACCGGGCAGGTCATGGACGTCCGTTCACCGGTTCCCCAAGCCGCGTGCGCCCGTCACCCGCCGCCGGGTTCCCGGCGCAGCATGGCCAGGACCTCCGCGGCCTCGACGGCCACGTCGTGGCGCGGGCCGTGGACGAGCGCGACGTCCTCGTACAGGGCCTCCAGACATGCGCGGGCCTCGTCCGGGCTGCCCCGGCTCAACAGCAGCATGCCGATGTCACGGCGCAGCTCCACGGCCGCGTCGCTGACGTCGCTCCCGACGGCCCGCTCCACCTCCAGGACGGCCCGCAGCTCCACCAGCGCCTCGGTCGCCTGGCCGAGTTCGCCGCGGCAGCGGGCGGCCTGGGCACGGCAGTCACGGGCGTCCTCGCCGGTCGGCCCGTTGATGCGGCCGTACGCCTCGGCCAGCGCCTCGAACTCGGGCAGGGCCGCCCGGTGGTCCCCCGCCAGCTGCCGGCTGACCGCCCGGCGCCGCCGCAGCCGCAGGACGGCCTTGTTCTCGGCGCCCAGGGCCCGCGCCAACGGCTCGATCATCTCGCCCGCGACCTCGGCGGCCTGCGTGTAGCGCTCCTCCTCCATGAGGGCGATGTAGTGCTCGTCGACCTCCCGCAACCGGGCCCGCAGCAGCTCCCGTTCGGGCGGCGAGACCACGTGCTCGGCGGCCTGTCCGGACGCCGCCGCGTCCGGGGTGACACGGGGACGGCTCTCGACCCGGGCGCGGGGTGCGTAGGGGCGGCGGTAGAGCCCGGTCGGGTCCGGCGCTCCGGGCGGCCCGGCCTCCCCGAGGGCGGAGGACTTCCCGGGGGCGGGCAGGAGGGGCATCAGCCGCTCGTACACCTCCTGCACGTCCACCGGCCGGCTCTCCGGGGTCTTGCGGAGCAGGTGCAGGACCAGTGCCTCCAGCTCCTGGGGCACGTCGGGGCGCAGCCGCCGCAGCGGGGTGGGCGCGGCCCGGACGTGCCGGTCCATCAGCTCGAAGTCGCTGTGCGCATTGAACACCGGCCGCCCGCACAGGAGTTCGTGCAGCACGCAGCCGAGGGCGTAGAGGTCGGTGCGCGGGGTGACCCGGGTGCCGTGCACCTGCTCGGGCGACATGTACTGGTGGGTGCCGAGGGGCCGGCCGGAGGCCGTCAGCCTGGTGGCGTCGGTCCGCAGGATCGCCGCGACGCCGAAGTCGAGGACCTTCACCGTGCCGTCCCGCGCGACCAGGATGTTCGACGGCTTGAGGTCGCGGTGCACCACGGGCACGTCGTGCGCGTACGACAGGACGGTGGCGACCTGCGCGGCGACCGCCACCGCCCAGCTGACCGGGAGGGGCCGCTCCTCGTGCACGTACCGGGTGAGGGGCATGCCCTCCACCAGCTCCATGACGAGGAACAGGTGCTCGTGGGTGCTGCCGAGGACGGCGTCGTACACCTGCGGCACGCCCGGGTGCCGGATGCGGGCGGTGGCCCGCGCCTCGCGGCGGAACCGCCGCTCGAACTCCTCGGCCAGCCGGGGTGTGGCGGCGACGGCCTGTGGCCGGATCCGCTTCACGGCGACGGGCCGGTCCAGGACCGCGTCGTACCCCCGCCACACGTCGCCCATGCCGCCGTTGCCAAGCCGCTCCAGCAGCTCGTAGCGGCCCGCGACCGGTCTGTCCGGCACCTGTCCCCGCCCCGCGTCCTGCACTCGCGCCCGCCCGTCCCCCGAGCCCGTCGACCGCGGTCAGTCTCCCCGGAAACGGATCACCGCGTCCAGCGCCGCCCTACGAACACGCGCCGGACCGGCGGTATCCCGCCACCGCGTCCACCGTGTACTCGGCCCAGACCGTCTTGCCGGGGCCGTCCGGGCGCGGCGCGCAGCCCCACCGGTCGGCGAGGGACTCGACCAGGAGCAGGCCGCGCCCGCCGGTGGGGAGAAGCCCGGCATCGGGGGTGGCGGGTGCCGGAAGCCTGTCGCCCCGCGTGTCGGTGACCTCGACGCGGACGGTGAGGGACGTGGCGGGCGCGGAGAGGGCGAGGAGGTGGACGCGGAAGTCACGGCCGGCCACGTGCCCGTGGGTGACCGCGTTGGCGGTGAGCTCGGCGACGAGCAGGCTCAGCACGTCGTGGCCGTCGCTGCCGTACGGCACGCCCCAGGAGTCGAGCCGTTCGGAGCAGAGACGCCGGGCCAGGCGCGCCCCTCGGGGCGTCGAGCTGAAGCGGAGGGTGAAGCAGGTGTGGACGGGGGTCGCCGGTGCGGGTTGTTCTGTTCGGTTCATGAACGCAGCGTCGCCGGGTGTGGCATACGGTGACCAGGGGGTGACGCGCTGACGCGGTGGGGAGTACCCGCCGGGCGCGCACCGCGTACGGGACGGTACGACCGCGCGAGCGGGAAGTGGGGTGTGCGGTGTTGGACGACGGGGAGAGCGGCGTCGACGCCGAGGTGCCGGGGCAACGACGCGCCGAGGACGAACCGGCCAGGGGCCTGATCGGCGCGTTCGGGCGGCAGTTGAAGCTGTTACGCACACGGGCGGGGATGGAGCGGACCGAACTCGGCAGGCGGGTCGGGTACTCGACCGACACCATCGCCTCGTACGAGCAGGGACGACGGGTCCCGCAGCCGCGGTTCATCGACCAGGCGGACGAGGTGCTGGACGCGGGCGGGCTGCTGGTGGCGATGAAGGGCGAGGTGGCCCGGGCACGGTATCCCGTCTTCTTCCGGGACGCCGCGCGTCTTGAGACAGACGCGTCCGCCCTGAGCGTGTACGCCGTATACGCCGTGCCTGGCCTGCTGCAACCCGAGTCCTACGCCAGGGCCGTCTTCCACATGGAACGACCTCTGCTGAGCGACGAGGTGATCGAGCAAGGACTCGAAGCACGCCTGCAACGACAGGAGATCTTCAGTCGGCGACCGGCTCCACTGATGAGCTTCATCATCGAGGAGGCGGTCCTCAGAAGGCCGTTGGGCGGAGCTGCCATCCATCGTGAGACGATGGAGCACATCCTTGCTCTCGGGCAGGAACGGAACGTGGAGATTCAGGTCATGCCGACTGCACGCTCCGACCATGGGGCCCTCGGTGGCCCCTTCACGCTGATCGACACCACCGACGGACAGCGGATCGCATACGCCGAAGTGCAGGACCACAGCCGCCTTCATACAGACGCGAAAAGCGTACGTACGCTCGAAGCGCGTTATGGCATTCTCCGGTCACAAGCGCTGACTCCGAGCGAGTCGGCAGCGTTCATCGTGCAACTGATGGGAGAGACATGAGCGCTCAGTGGACCAAGCCGTCTGAGGACGAAGCCGCGTGGTTCAAGAGCAGCTACAGCACCGGCAATGGCGGTGAATGCGTCGAGGTCGCTGCAGTCCCCGCCGGTGTTCTGGTCCGGGACTCGAAGCGGTCCGCCGGACCCGTCCTGGCGCTTGCACCCACGGCTTGGGCCCGGTTCGTCGAGCAGGCCGCTCGCGGCTGAG
>JAAXOU010000310.1 GCA_012396115.1 Streptomyces somaliensis DSM 40738
CCGCCCCCGCCCCGGCGGCCGCACCCGCCGCCGCTCCCTCCGGCGCGGCGCGCGGCGTGCCCACCCCCAAGGACCTCGCCGGGCTGCGCGCCGCCCACCACAACGGCCAGCAGGGCGCCGCCCCCGCCAACGCCACCCTGCGCTGGTCCTCCGACCGCGGCTGGATCGACCGCCCCGGCCCCGCCGGCGAACCCCCCGAGGGCGCGACGCTCCCGACCCTCGCCCAGCTCACCAGCGCCGAACAGCGCTGGGCCGACCGGGAGGAGGACATCACCGCGGTCGGCGGGGACCCGTTCGAGGTGGGCCAGGTCTTCGCCCGCCGCTGGATGGAGCGCCTGCCCGACCAGGGCCACGTACGGAGGCTCTCGGCGATGTACCCGCGCATCCCGCACCGCATCGACGGCGAACTCCTCCGGTACGCCGCCCGGTTCGGTCTCCTCGCCCACAAGGACGACCAGATCGACGAGCACGACCGGTACACGATCCGGGCCGGTTTCTGGCGCGAGATCGACGGCCGCGCGACGGCCGGGAACCAGGCGGCGGGGGAGTAGCCGCGGGCGCGCCGGGCCGTGCGGCACCGCCCCGGGCGCGGTCCGGGGCCCGCGACCCCTTAGGCTCATCCCTCGTGAGTACGGTGTGCGTGGTGCGGGACCTGGTCAAGACGTACCCCGCCACGCGCGGCGGGCGCGGCAGGCCCGCGACGCCCGAGGTACGGGCCACCGACGGGATCGACCTGGACGTGCTGGGCGGTGAGGTCTTCGGGCTGCTCGGCCCCAACGGCGCCGGCAAGTCCACCCTGGTGCGCCAGCTCACCGGGCTGATGCGCCCCGACTCCGGCGGCGTCGAGGTCCTCGGCCACGACCTCGTGCGCCACCCCGACCGCGCCGCGCGGCTCATCGGCTACCTCGGCCAGGAGTCCACCGCGCTGGACGAGCTGACCGTCGCGCTGGCCGCCGAGACGACCGGCCGGCTGCGCGGCCTCACCGCGCGCGCCGCCCGAGCCGAACGCGACGCCGTCCTCGACGAACTCGGCCTCGGCGAACTCGCCGGCCGGCCCCTGAAGAGGCTCTCCGGCGGACAGCGCCGGCTCGCCTGCTTCGCCGCCGTCCTCGTCGGCGAGCGGCCGCTGCTCGTCCTCGACGAGCCGACCACCGGCATGGACCCCACGGCGCGCCGGGCCGTCTGGGCCGCCGTCGACCGGCGCCGCGCCGAGCACGGCGCGACGGTG
Organism: Streptomyces somaliensis DSM 40738; assembly: GCA_012396115.1. GTDB lineage: Bacteria > Actinomycetota > Actinomycetes > Streptomycetales > Streptomycetaceae > Streptomyces > Streptomyces somaliensis. The sequence continues at coordinate 1,229 of JAAXOU010000310.1, forward strand.
CTGCTGGTCACCCACAACGTGATCGAGGCGGAGACGGTCCTGGACCGCGTCGCCGTCCTCCACCGCGGCCGGGTCGTCGCCTGCGACACCCCGGCCGCGCTGAAGGAACGCGTGGCCGGCGAGGTGCGCGTCGACCTGGTGTGGCGCGAGCGCGCCCCGCTGGACGTCCCCGAGGTGGCCGCGCTGCGGGCCTGCGCCCGCGAGTCGGGCCGCCGCTGGGTGCTGCGCCTGGCCCCGGACGAGGCGCGCGCGGCGGTCGCGGCGGTGACGGGGGGCGCGGCGTTCACGGCGCTCGACGACTTCACGCTGGCGACGCCGACCCTGGAGGACGTCTACCTGGCGCTCGGCGGCGAGGCGGAGGGGCTGGTCAAGTCATGAGGGCGTGGCGGCGCGGGGGGAGCGGGAGCGGCACGGACCGGCGCCCCGCCCGCTCTGCCGCCCCGGTGCGCCGGGCGGCCGGCGGAGCGGAGAGGGCCGGCGCGCGGTACGGCGCCGCCGGCGAGGACGGGAGTGGGAGAAGGTGAGCACCCTGCCTGCGGAGGCGCTCTCGACCGGAGGCGCCCGGGCGGCCGCCGCCGGACCGGACGGCCGGACCGCCGCGCCCCTGGCGCCCCGTGCGCGGCTGCTGCCGGCGCTCGCCGCGGTGTACCGGGCGCAGCTGTCCCGCGCCCGCGTCGCCCGCATCCCGCTGCTGTTCGTCGCGACCTTCCAGTCCGTCGGGATCATGGTCCTGATGCGCGGCGTCGTCGACGGCGGCGCCGAGGCCCGCGCGGTCGTCGCGGGGTCCTCGGTCCTCGTCGTGGCGTTCGTCGCGCTGAACCTGCTCGCCCAGTACTTCGGGCAGCTGCGGGCGAGCGGCGGCCTCGACCACTACGCCACGCTGCCCGTACCGCCCGCCGCCGTGGTCCTCGGCGCCGCCGGGGCGTACGCCTCCTTCACGGCGCCCGGCACGGTCGTCACGGCCGTCACCGGGTCGCTCCTCTTCCAGCTGCCGCTGACCCACCTGTGGGTCCTCGCGGCCGTCGTCCCGCTCGCCGGAGCCGCGCTGTCCGGTCTCGGCGCCGCGCTCGGACTGCTCGCCCCGCGCCAGGAGCTGGCCACGCTGCTCGGCCAGCTCGGCATGTCGGCGGCGCTGCTGCTCGGCGTCCTGCCGGCCGGCCGGCTGCCCGGCCCGATCGGCTGGGCCCGCGACCTGCTCCCGTCGACGTACGGGGTCGAGGCGCTGGCCCGCGCCTTCGACCCGAGCCCCGACTGGGCGGCCGTCGCCCTGGACCTCTCGGTCTGCGCCGCCGTCGGCGTCGCCTCCCTGACCGCCGCCACCCTGGCGTACCGCCGGGCGGCCGTCCGGTGAGGCGGCACCCGGCCGGACCTGGCACGATGACACGGTGACCGCACCCCTTCCCCCGTCCCACCGGCCCCCGAGCGAGCACGTGCCGAACGACCCGACCCCCAGCACCCCCCCGAACGGCGACGCGCCGGGCGGACGCACCGCGCGGCCGCCCGCGCCCCCGGCGCACGCCCACCCGCACACGACGGAGGAGCTGACGGCGGCGGAGGTGCGCCGGGCCGCCGCGATCCTGCTCGTGGCGGCCGTCGCGGGGATCGCGCTCGGCCTGCTGTGGCTCTGGCTGGCACCGCGCGTACCGCTCGTCTCGGACGGCGAATCGGTCCTGCTGAAGGAGTCGGAGGCGGAGCACGCCGTCGGCGCGGACGGCGTGTTCGTCCTGCTCGGCCTGGCCTTCGGCGCGCTCGGCGCCCTCGCCGTGTTCCTGCGCCACCGGCAGGGGGGTATCGCCGTCGTGGTCGGCCTCGCCCTCGGCGGGCTGCTCGGATCCGCACTGGCCTGGGGCACCGGCACGCTCCTCGGCCCCACGCACGACGTGGTGGCCCGGGCGCGGGCGGTCGGCGAGGGCGTCGTCTTCGACGCGCCGCTGGAACTCCACGCGTACGGCGCGCTGCTGGCCTGGCCGGCCGCCGCGATGGCCGTCCACTTGGCGCTCACGGCGCTGTTCGGCCCCCGCGACCCCGAACCCGGGGAGTGGGGCCCCGGCCCGTACGGCCCGCCGCCCCCGCCGCGGGAGGACCCGCGGGCCTGAGCCGGCCGCCCGGCGGCTACACCCGGCCGACCGGCGCGAGGACGGCGCCGGTCAGCTCGGCCAGGCGCACCGGGCAGACCTCGACCTCCAGGCCGCGCCGCCCCGCCGACACGCAGATCGTCCCGTACCGGGACGCCGAGGCGTCCAGCACCGTCGGCAGCCTCCTCCGCTGCCCCAGCGGGGAGATGCCGCCCCGCACGTAGCCGGTGGTCCGCTCCGCGACCGCCGGGTCGGCCATCACCGCGCGCTTCCCGCCGACCGCGGCGGCCAGCGCCTTCAGGTCCAGCCGGCCCGCCACCGGCACCACCGCGACCGTCAGCGTGCCGTCGACGTCGGCCACCAGCGTCTTGAACACCCGCTCCGGGGGTACCCCGAGCGCCTCCGCGGCCTCCTCGCCGTACGAGGGCGACGCCGGGTCGTGGGCGTACTCGTGCACCGTGAAGGGGATCCCCGCGGCGGTCAGGGCGGTGGTCGCGGGGGTGCCGCCCGCCCGCCGCCCCCCGCCGGTCCCGTCCCCGCGCGCGTCCCGCGCCCCTCTTTCCCGCTTCCTCGCCACCGTCCGTCCTCTCCGCCTCAGTTGGGGCTCGTCGGCATCCGCGTCAGTTCGACCGCCGGCAGCGAGGGCAGGTGCCGCAGCACCGCCGTCTCGGCGCGCAGCAGCCGCAGTTCCTCGCGCAATCGGGCCGCCGTGTCGGGCGCCTGGAGCAGCCGCTGCTTCGCCGGTGTGTCCAGCACCGCGGCGGCGGCCACCAGGTACGACACGACCGACGGCTCGTCGGGCAGCTCGGCGCCCACGGCGAGCGACCGCTCGCGCGCCCCCGCCAACCGCTGCTGGTAGGCGCGGAAGGCCCGGAGCACGCCCTCGGCGAGCACGTCGGCGCCCTCGCCCGGCGGCTCGTCGAGCTCCTCCACCTCCGCGGTGAGGAAGGGCCCGCCCGTGTCGACCGACAGGATCCCCACCCGCTTCGTCCCGGTCGCGAGGACCTCGAAGCCGCCGTCCGGGCGCTCGCGGATGGTCGCCGCGTCGGCGACGCAGCCCACCCGGTGGAGCGCCCCGGCCGGGTCGGGGCCGAAGCCCGCGGCGGGGCCGTGTTCGGGGAGCGCCGTCCGGTCGGGCAGTCCCGGGGCGGTCGGCGCCACCTCGTGGCCGTCGCGGATCGCGACGACGACGAAGCGGCGCGGCTGCGACTCGTCGACCCCGAGCAGCTCGCGCATCATGGCGCGGTAGCGCTCCTCGAAGACGTTCAGCGGCAGCACGAGGCCGGGGAAGAGCACCGAGTTCAGCGGGAAGAGGGGCAGGCGAGCGGTGGTCACAGCGGTCAAGCGTAATGGCCGCCCCGGTGCGCGACCGGGCCGCCCGCGCACCGGGGCGGCCCCGG
>JAAXOU010000311.1 GCA_012396115.1 Streptomyces somaliensis DSM 40738
GTCGTCGGCGTCGACGACCCCGGCGGCCACGTGGTCGAAGCCGGCGGGCCAGCGGGTGTGCTCACTGGCCAGGGCGCCGATCAGGCGTGCTTCGACGAGGTCGGCGGTGCTCAGGTCGGTGCCGCGCCCGGTTCCCGTCCGGGCCCTCACATGCGGGAGACGTTCCGCCCGTACACCAGGCGGAGCCCGATCAGCGTCAGCCACGGCTCGTGCTCGTCGATCAGCCTCGCCTCGCTCAGCACCATCGGGGCCAGCCCGCCCGTCGCGATGACCGTCACCTCGGCGGGGTCGCCGTCCGGGCCGACCAGCTCCCGCCGCATGCGGTCGACGACCCCGTCGGTCTGGCCGGCGAAGCCGTACACGATGCCCGACTGCATCGCCTCGACCGTGTTCTTGCCGATCACCCCGCGCGGCCGCGTCACCTCGATCTTGCGGAGCTGGGCGCCCCGGACGCCGAGCGCCTCGACGGAGATCTCGATGCCGGGGGCGATGACCCCGCCGAGGTACTCGCCGCGCGCGCTGACCGCGTCGAACGTCGTCGCCGTACCGAAGTCGACGACGATCGCCGGGCCGCCGTACAGCTCGACCGCCGCCAGCGAGTTGACGATCCGGTCGGCACCGACCTCCTTGGGGTGGTCGGTCAGGATCGGCACCCCCGTCCTGATGCCGGGCTCGACGAGGACCGCGGGCACGTCCCCGTAGTAGCGCCGGGTCACCTCGCGCAGCTCGTGCAGCACGGACGGGACCGTGGAGCAGATCGCGATGCCCTCGATGCCGTCGCCCAGCTCCACGCCGAGCAGCGGGTGCATGCCCATCAGGCCCTGGAGGACCACCGCCAGCTCGTCGGCGGTGCGGCGGGCGTCGGTGGAGATCCGCCAGTGCTCGATGATCTCCTCGCCGTCGAAGAGGCCGAGGACGGTGTGGGTGTTGCCGACGTCGATGGTGAGGAGCATCCGTCAGCCCCGGGCCTCTCGCAGGTCGAGGCCGATGTCGAGGATCGGCGACGAGTGGGTCAGGGCGCCCACCGCGAGGTAGTCGACGCCGGTCGCGGCGTACGCCGCGGCGTTCTCCAGGGTGAGCCGGCCCGAGGACTCCAGGGCGGCGCGGCCCGCGACGAGCGCGACGGCCTCCTCGGTCTGGGCGGGCGTGAAGTTGTCCAGGAGGATCAGGTCGGCGCCCGCTTCGAGGACCTCGCGGACCTGGTGGAGCGTGTCCACCTCGACCTCGATCGGCACGTCGGGGAACCGCTCCCGCACGGCCTCGAACGCCTGGGCGACGCCGCCCGCCGCGACCACGTGGTTGTCCTTGACCAGCGCGGCGTCGGAGAGCGACATGCGGTGGTTGACGCCGCCCCCGCAGCGCACGGCGTACTTCTCCAGGGCGCGCAGGCCGGGGGTGGTCTTGCGGGTGTCGCGGACCTTCGCCCGGTGGCCCTCCAGGGCGTCCGCCCAGGCCCGCGTGGCGGTGGCGATCCCGGAGAGGCGGCACATGATGTTGAGGGCGCTGCGCTCGGCGGTCAGCAGGTCCCGGGTGCGGGTGGTGACGGAGAGGAGCCGCTGGCCCGCCTCGACGCGGTCGCCGTCCAGGACGTGCCGCTCGACCTCGAACTCCTCGGCGCAGACGATCGACAGCACCGCCTCGGCGACGTGGATGCCGGCGACCGTGCCCGCCTCGCGCGCGGTGAAGTCCGCCGTGGCGACGGCGGACTCGGGGACCGTCGCCACCGTGGTGACGTCCACGCCGCCGTCCAGGTCCTCCTCGATCGCGCGGTACGCGAGGTCCTCGACGAGGACCGGGTCGAGGCCCGAGGCGGCGAGGATCCCGGCGAGTTCCGGGTCGAGCCCGCACTCGTACGCCTCACCGTCCTCCGGGCCGGCCGCGCAGCCGCAGCCGTCGCCGCAACCGCCGCCCGCCGCGTCCCGGACGGGCGCGGGCGCCCCGGCGCCGGCCGGGAGGGCGTCCACGGGTTGCGGGTGTTCTTCGGGCCTGGTCATGCGTGCTGCTCCCTGCGGACGGCTGCCTGTTCGGCGGGCTGGATGGTCGGGGGGAAGTCTTGGCCACCGGTCGCGCGGACGTCCAGGCTCCGGTCGGGGCGGAGGCGTACGACGAGGTGGCGGCGCCAGGCGGCGTCGTCCCGGTCGGGGTGGTCCTCGCGCCAGTGGCAGCCCCGGGTCTCCTCGCGGCTGCGGGCCGCGGCGACCAGGGCGCGGGCGACGCACAGGAGGTTGGTGGTCTCCCAGGACTCGACGCCGGGCCCGGCCGCCCCGCGGCCGTCCCCGGCGAGGGCCTCGTCGTGGACGGCGTCCAGCCGCTCGGCCGCCTCGGCGAGGCCGGCGGCGGAGCGCAGGACCCCGGCGCCGAGCGTCATCACCTGCTGCACGCGCGGGCGGGCGGCCGGACCGAGCAGCGGCAGGACGTGCGGCGCGGGGTGCGGGGCGGGGGCGGCGGCCCCCCGGACGGCGGCGGCCGCGACGTCCTCGGCGATGCGCTCCGCGAAGACCAGCCCCTCCAGGAGGGAGTTCGAGGCGAGCCGGTTCGCGCCGTGGACGCCGGTGCAGGCGACCTCCCCGCACGCGTAGAGGCCCGGCACGGTGGTGCGGCCGCTCAGGTCGGTGCGGACGCCGCCGGAGGCGTAGTGGGCGGCGGGGGCGACCGGGATGGGCTCCGTCACCGGGTCGAAGCCGTGCCTGCGGCACGCGGCGAGGATGGTGGGGAAGCGGGAGGCCCACATCGCGGCGCCGAAGTGGCGGGCGTCGAGGTACATGTGGGCGGTGCCCCGCTCGCGCATCCGCCGCACGATGCCCTTGGCGACGATGTCGCGCGGGGCCAGCTCGGCGAGTTCGTGCTGCCCGACCATGAACCGGACGCCGTCCGCGTCGACCAGGTGGGCGCCCTCGCCCCGTACCGCCTCGGAGACCAGCGGCTGCTGGCCCTCCGCCCCCGGGCCGAGGAACAGGACGGTGGGGTGGAACTGGACGAACTCCAGGTCGCTGACCTCGGCGCCGGCGCGCAGGGCGAGCGCGACGCCGTCGCCGGTGGAGACCGCCGGGTTGGTGGTGGCGGAGAAGACCTGGCCCATGCCGCCGGTCGCGAGGACGACCGCCGGGGCGTGGACCGCGCCCACGCCGTCGTGCCGGCCCTCGCCCATGACGTGCAGGGTCACGCCCGCCGCGCGGCCGTCGGCGTCGGTGAGGAGGTCGAGCACGAGGGCGTTCTCGATGGTGCGGACGGCTCGCTCGCGGACCGCGCCGACCAGGGCCCGGGAGATCTCGGCCCCCGTCGCGTCCCCGCCCGCGTGCGCGATGCGGCGGCGGTGGTGGCCGCCCTCCCGGGTCAGCTCGATGGTGCCGGAGGCGTCCGTGTCGAACCGGGCACCGGTGGCGATGAGGCGGCGCACCGCGCCGGGGCCTTCCGTGACCAGCGCGCGGACCGCCTCCTCGTCGCACAGGCCGGCGCCCGCGACGAGGGTGTCCCCCAGGTGCTGCTCGGGGGTGTCGCCGTCGCCGAGCGCGGCGGCGATGCCGCCCTGCGCCCAGCGGGTCGACCCGTCGTCGAGGCGGGCCTTGGTCACGACGACCGTACGGAGTCCGGCCGCCGTGCAGCGCAGGGCGGCGGTCAGCCCGGCGACGCCGGAGCCCACGACGACCACGTCGGCGTCGATGGCCCAGCCGGGCGCCGGGGCCTGCAGTCGTATGCCGGTCATGCGGGGGCTCCGAAGGTCAGGGGCAGGTTGTCGATCAGCCGGGTGGTGCCGACCCTGGCGGCGACGAGGAGGACCGCGTCCCCGGTGTGGTCGTCGGGGACCTCGGTGAAGTCGACCGGGTCCACGAGGGCCAGGTAGTCCAGGTGGAGCGGCGGCTTCTCCTTCGCCGCCTCCTCCAGTACGGCCCGGGCGGCGGCCCGGACCGCGTCGGCGCCGACGCCCGGGCCGTGCTGGGCCACCTGGGCGACGGCGTGGGCGTCGGCCGCCGCGCGGGACTCGCCGATCCGGGACAGGGCCTCGGCGCGGCTGGGCGGCGCGGGCAGGGTCGCGGCACGCGCGCGCAGCGCCTGCTGGGCGGCGAGCCGGTCCCGGGCGGCGAACAGCGCGGCGGACAGGGCGAGCGCGGTGCGGCGCTCCGCGGCCGACAGGTAGCGGTTGCGGCTGGACAGGGCCAGGCCGTCGGGCTCCCGGACGGTGGGCACGCCGACGATCTCCACGCGGAACGCCAGGTCGTGCGCCATGCGCCGGATCAGGGCCAGTTGCTGGGCGTCCTTCTGGCCGAAGAACGCCAGGTCGGGGCGGGTGAGGTGGAGCAGCTTGGCGACGACCGTCAGTACGCCGTCGAAGTGGCCGGGCCGGGAGGCGCCCTCCAGCCGCCGCCCCATGGGGCCGGCGGAGACGCGCACCTGCGGCTCGCCCCCGGGGTACACCTCGTCCACGGAGGGCGCGAACACGACGTCGGCACCGGCCGCCCCGGCGACCCGCACGTCGGCGTCGAGGGTGCGGGGGTAGCGGTCGAGGTCCTCCCCCGCCCCGAACTGCAGCGGGTTGACGAAGACGGTGACGACGACGAGCCCGTCCCGGCCGACCCGCTCCCGTGCGGCCCGCACCAGCGTGGCGTGGCCGTCGTGGAGCGCGCCCATGGTCATGACGACGGCGATCCGGGGGGCGGGGGCGGGGGTG
>JAAXOU010000312.1 GCA_012396115.1 Streptomyces somaliensis DSM 40738
CGGCCCCGCGCCACGCCGAGCCCCGGCGCGCCGCCCCGCGTGCGGCGCCGGTCAGCCCGCGGAGGCGGGGCCCGGTGGCAGGTGGACGGTCATGATCAGACGGCAGGCCCCGTCGCCCGCGCCGCGGTAGGCGTGCGGGACGTCCCCGTCGAAGGTGGCGGTCCGACCGGCCTCGACGGGGTGCTCCACGCCGTCGACGACCAGGACCATCCGGCCGGAGACGACGCTGACGGTCTCCACCACCCCGGCCTGGTGGGGGTGGCTGGAGTACTCCTCGCCCGGTTCCAGCCGCCAGCGCCAGATCTCGGCGGGGGCCGGGCCCGAGGTCGTCAGCACCAGCCTGGCCTCACCGCCCCGCTCCCCGGACCACAGGGGTGCCGCGGCGTCGGCGGACACGATGCGCACGCGGCCCTCGGGCGGCCCCTGCATCAGGGCGGACACCGGGACGCCGAGGGTGTCGGCCAGCCGGACCAGGGTGGCCAGGTTGGGATTGCCCTGGGCCTTCTCCAGCCCCACCAGGGCGCCCTTGCTGACTTGGGCGCGGCGGCTGAGCTCCTCCAGGGAGAGGCCCGCGCGGACGCGGGCCGCCCGGACGTTGTGCGCGACCGTCCGCAGGGCTGCGGCTGTCTCGGCCACCTGGTCACCATCCTCACGGCAGGACCGCCCGGACGCGCCCCCGGTCGTTCGGTTGACGGCGTCCGGTCGTTCCGTTGTACGGTTCGGTCGTTCCACTGAATGTTAAGGGATGTGCCGTGATCGCTCTGCTACTGGCCCTGGGCAGCTCGCTCGCCTACGGGTGCGCCGACTTCCTCGGGGGCCTGGGCGCCCGCAGGGCCCATGTGCTCCGCACCGTGGTGATCGCGGCCCCCGCCTCCCTCGCGGTCGAGCTGGTGCTCTGGCCGCTCCTCGGCGCCTCGTTCGACACCGGCGCCCTCGCCTGGGGCGCCGCCTCCGGGGTCGCCTCGGCCGCCGCGTTCGCCCTGCTCTACCGCACCCTGGCGATCGGCCCGATGAACGTGCTGTCGCCGGTGACCGCCCTGGTCTCGGCCGTGCTGCCGGTCGCGGTCGGCCTGCTGCAGGGCGAGCGGCTGACCGCCGCCGGACTGGTGGGGCTGCCGCTCGCGCTGGCGGCGGTGGTGCTGGTCAGCGCCGGTCACGGGGCCGGGGCGGCGCGCCCGTCGCGTACGGCGCTGCTGCTGGCCTTCGGCGCGGGCACCGCCATCGCCCTCCAGCTGGTCTTCCTCCACCAGGCGCCGTCCGACAGCGGGGTGGCCCCGCTGATCGTGGGCCGGGCGGTCTCCTCGGCCGTCACCCTCGTCGCGGCGGGGGCGATGCACCGCAGGCTCGGCCCCGAGCGGCCCGCGTACGCGGTGTCCGCCGCCGCGGGCGCGCTGGACTCGGTGGCGAACCTGCTGTTCCTGCTCGCCGTCCGCGGCGGGGACCTCGCCGTCGTCGCCGTGATCACCGCCCTCTACCCGGCCGGCACCGTCCTGCTCGCCCGCGCCGTGCTCGCCGAACGCGTCCACCGCGGCCAGCTCGTCGGCCTGGGCACCGCCGCCGTCGCCGTCAGCCTCCTCGCCCTGGCCTGAACGGCCCCGCCCCACCGCACGCCTTCCGCAAGGAGAACCGCATGTTCATCCAGCCCTGGGACGCCGCCCTGGACGAAGCCGAGTGGCGGACCTGGATCGCCGGGGGCCACGACTTCGGAACCCTCAGCGTCAACGGCCCGCCCGGCCGCCCGCCCGTCGCCGTCCCCACGCACTTCACCGCCGACGGAAACCACCTCCTGGTCCACCTCGCCCGGCCCAACCCGGTCTGGGAGGCGCTCGAGAACGACCCGAACGTCCTCTTCACCGTCTTCGGCGACTACGCCTTCGTCCCCGGCCCCTGGCGCGCCGCGCCCGGCAGCCCGCCCACCGACGGCGTCCCCACCAGCTACTACACGGCCGTCCAGTTCACCTGCCGCGCCCACATCGTCGACGACCCCGAGGCCAAGGCCGAGCTGCTGCGCCGCCAGCTCGCCCACTTCCAGCCCGACGGAGACCACGCCCCCGTCGCCCCCGACCGGCCCCCCTACGGCCGGATGCTGCCCGGCATCCGCGGCCTGCGCCTGGAGGTCGTCGAGGTACGGGCCAAGTTCAAGTACGACGACCACAAGCCCGTCGAGCACCGCACCGCCGTCGCCGAGCGCCTCACCGCCCGGGGCGGGGACCTCGACGCTCCCGCCGCGCTCCAGCAGCGCCGCCGCCTGGACCGCATCGGCCCCTGGAAGCCCTGACCCCGCACGGCGCGCGGACCGGCGCGCGGCCGGACACGCACGCGCACCCCGCGCACCCCGCGCACCCGCGTCGACGGGGCACAGGATGACGGGCCACGGATCGACGGGATACGAGCCGACGGGGCGCGGGGCCGGGCCCGGCGGCCGGGTGAACCGCGGCGCGCCGGGTATCCGGCGCCCCATGACGAAACGCGCTCTGTGGCAGGGACTGGTGGCCGGTGCGGTGGGCGGCGTCATGACGACGCTGGGCGAGAAGGTCGAACAGGGCCTCACCGGCCGGCCCGGCCCCCACGTCCCCGCAGGTGTACCGGAGGATCCCACCGGCACGGCCGGACGGTCCGGACGGCAGCCGCTTCCCGTGAACCCGCCCGTGAACCTGGCCGTGCACCTCGGCCGGGCCGCGGCCCTGGGCGTCCTGCGCTCGGTGACGGCCCGGGCGGGACTGCACGGACCGGCGGCCTCGGCGAGGTCCGCCCTGGTCCGCCTCACCGGCGGCTCGGCCCCGGAGAACGTCACCGGGGCCGGCGCCCCGCCGCGGACGCGGCCCCTCGGGGAGCCGGTGGCCGACCTGGTGCACGAGGCCTTCCGCACCTTCGCGGTCCGGCTCGTCGCCGACGCCCTGGCACCCGCCGGAGGAACCGGCCCCGGACGGCGCCGCACCGCCGTCCGGCCGGGCCGCCGCTCCGGCGTCGACCCGCTTCCCCGCGGGACCTCCCACGCGCGCGGCCGATGAGCCGGGCGCCCGGCGTTTCCCCGCTCCGCGGCGGGCTACTCGCTGCTGCATGGAGCGATCACTGATGCGTTACCGCGCGGCACGGGCCGCGCGGCGGCTTCTCCCGTCGGCCGAGGGACCCGGCCGCGTCCTGCGGAGCGCGGACCGGCTGGAGCGCTGGCCCGGGGCGGACCGGCTGATCGGCGGGGTCCGGGCGGCTGTCCGGGCGCTTCCCCTGGGAGCCGGGAGGGACGCGCTGCACGGGCGCTGGCTCGGGCACCCCGTGCACCCGCTGCTGGTGCAGGTGCCCATCGGCACGTGGCTGTCGGCGGCGCTGCTCGACGTGCTGCCCGGCCGGCACCGCGGAGCGCGCACCCTCGTCGGCACGGGACTGGCCGCGGCGGGACCGGCGGCGCTGGCCGGCTGGGTGGACTGGGCTGAACTGCCGAGGCAGCAGCAGCGGGTGGGACTGGTGCACGCGGTGGCCAACGTCACCGCCGTCGCCCTGTACACGGCCTCGTACACCGCCAGGCGCCGCGGGCACGTCCGGCGGGGCAAGGCGCTGGGGTTCGCCGGGCTGACCGCCGTCTTCGCCGGCGGCGCGCTCGGCGGCCACCTCGCCTACCGCCAGGCGTCCGGAGCCAACCACGCCGAGCACGTCCCGCACCTGGTCGAGCCGGGCTGGCACGCGGTGGGGGACACGGGGGAGTTCCCGGTGGGACGCGCGGTGCGGCGCCGCGTCGGCGAGGTGGCGGTCATGGTGGTCCGCGGGGAGGGGGACGCCTTCCACGTGCTGGCCGACCGCTGCAGCCACATGGCCGGACCGCTTTCGGAGGGGGAGGTCGAGGACGGCTGCGTGCGCTGCCCCTGGCACGGCAGCGTGTTCCGGCTGGCCGACGGCTGGAACGTGCGCGGGCCCGCGACGGCGCCCCAGCCGTCCTTCGACAGCCGCGTCGTCGGCGACCGCCTGGAGGTGCGCCTCCGGCACCTCGCCGGGGCCGGCGGCGGCACCGGCGAAGCGGCGTGAGGCCGCCGCGCACCAAGTGAGGAAGGGAGTGGAGCACATGGCCACCAGGACGATGCCGGGAACGGGCGGGTCCACGGCGCCCGAGGAACGGCGGGTGCTGAGGGAAGGGATGCGGGACCAGATCGTCAGCCTGCTGCTGGTGCTCACGGCCGTCGCGCTGTTCGTCGCCCCCTGGATCACCGGGGAGCCCGACACCGCCAAGGACGCCCACCGCAACGAACTGGCCGTCGGCCTGGTCGTACTGCTCGTGGCGATGGCCCGTTTCAAGTGGCACCTGGGCCGCTGGGCGGACCTGACGGTGCTGCTCGCCGGTGCCTGGCTGGTCGCCTCGCCGTGGCTGCTGGGGCTGCGCGACACCGTGGTCTTCGCCGACGGGGCCCACGTGTTCGACGTGGCCGCGGGGAGCGTCCTGATCCTCCTGTCGATCGTCTCCCTGCTGCTGTACCGGGCCGCCGCGCGGGACGGCGCCGGGAGCGGACGGCACCGCAGGGGGTGAGGCGCGCTCCCGGACGGGGCCGGCGGCGTTCCGGTGCGGCCTTCCGGCACCGACCGCTCGGACGGCCCTGCCCGGGGCGGGCGAGGGGTCGGGACGGGCCC
>JAAXOU010000313.1 GCA_012396115.1 Streptomyces somaliensis DSM 40738
CGGCCGGCGCGCCCCGTGTTCCCGCCCGGGCGGGACGGGAACCGCCCCGGCCGCGTCCGCGCGCACCGGGGCGGGAGCCGCACGGACGGGGCGTCAGGCGGCGCGCCCCATCCGCGGGGCGGTGGCGCGCACCCGTTGGATCTTGATCGGGCGGGAGCCCGGCCCGCCCACGTGCGAGAACGGCTGCGTGCGCCAGTCGATCCCCTGGGGGAGCGTCAGCAGCAGCCCCATCTCCTGCTCCTGCGGCCCGGCGTCCTCGTCGACGGGCCTCGCGTCCACGACCGGCCGTCCGGAGCCGGCGCACACCGACAGGACGAACGGGTTCCACGGCGTCGGGCACAGCGCGTGCTCGGGCAGGACGTCCTCGTCCGCGAGCAGTGCGATGGGCTGTGCGCAGTCCGGGCAGACGACCCGGAACATCTCGAACATGTCGTCCGCGTCGAGTTCGTCGACCTCGACCGAATCAGCAGGCTCCTGCATGGAGAATCTCCCCCTCAGACGGGCCGACCAGGCATGCGGCCCCGACCACAGCAAGCAATTCCCAGCGGGCCCGGCGGATAACCGTCCGCTTTCGAACAGCTGAGACCGTGGAGTGTGGCGTTGGTCACATGTTCGCCGCAGGTGCCCCCGCGGCGAGCGGTCGGCTGGGCCGGAGGGGCCCGGGGGCAATAGGTTGGCCCCATGGAGGAGCTGGATCGCCGGATCGTCGAGTTGCTCGTCAGGGACGGGCGCATGAGCTACACCGATCTGGGCAGGGCCACGGGCCTGTCCACGTCGGCGGTGCACCAGCGCGTCCGCCGCCTCGAACAGCGCGGCGTCATCCGCGGCTACGCCGCCGTCGTCGACCCCGAGGCGGTCGGCCTGCCCCTGACCGCGTTCGTCTCGGTGAAGCCCTTCGACCCCAGCGCCCCCGACGACATCGCGGACCGGCTCGCCGACATCCCCGAGATCGAGGCGTGCCACAGCGTGGCCGGCGACGAGAACTACATCCTCAAGGTCCGGGTGGCGACGCCACTGGAACTGGAGAACCTGCTCGCCAGGATCCGCTCCCAGTCCGGGGTCTCCACGCGCACCACGGTGGTCCTGTCCACCCCGTACGAGGCGAGGCCCCCCCGGGTCTGAGTCCGGGCCGGCCCGCCCCGCGCCGGGCCGGCCCCGCGCCGGGCCGCCCCGCCGAGCACGGGCACCCGCCCCGGACCGGACGCGGGTGCCGGAGCTGTCTACGCTGGTCGCCATGACCGAGCGCCCACACCCCTCCCGAGCCGCCGGCCCCTCCCGGACGGAGCGACCCCCCACCGTGCTGCTGCGCGGCGGGGACGTCCACAGCCCCGCCGACCCCTTCGCCACCGCGATGGTCGTCGAGGGGGGCCACGTCGCCTGGGTGGGGTCCGAGGGGGCGGCCGACGCCTTCGCCTCCGGCGTGGACGAGGTGATCGACCTCGAAGGCGCCCTGGTCACCCCCGCGTTCACCGACGCGCACGTGCACACCACCTCCACCGGGCTGGCCCTGACCGGCCTCGACCTGTCCGGTGCCCGCACCCTCGACGAGGCCCTCGCACTGGTGCGGGACTTCGCCGCCGCCCGCCCCGGGGACCGGGTCCTGCTGGGGCACGGCTGGGACGCCGCGCGCTGGCCCGGGCGGCGCCCCCCGAGCCGTACCGAGCTCGACGGGGCCACCGGCGGGCGCCCCCTGTACCTCTCGCGGATCGACGTGCACTCCGCCGTCGTCACCACCGCGCTCCTCGACCTCGTCCCCGGCGTCACGGCCCTCGACGGCCACCACCCCGACGCTCCCCTCACCGGCGCCGCCCACCACGCCGTACGGGCCGCCGCGTACGGCGCGGTGACGCGCGCCCAGCGCGCCGAGGCCCAGCGCGCCGCCCTCCGCCACGCCGCGTCGCTCGGCATCGGCACCGTCCACGAGTGCGGCGGACCGGACATCTCCGACGAGGAGGACTTCACCGCGCTGCTGGAGCTCGCGGGGGAGGGCGGGCTGCCCCGGGTCGTCGGCTACTGGGCCGAGGCGGTCACCGGCGCCGAGGACGCGCGGCGCGTCCGCGGGCTGGGGGCCGTCGGCGCCGCCGGCGACCTCTTCGTCGACGGGTCGCTCGGCTCCCACACGGCCTGCCTGCACGAGCCGTATGCCGACGCCCCGCACACCGGCACCGCCCACCTCGACGCGGCCGCCGTCGCCGCCCACGTCGCCGCCTGCACCGAGGCGGGACTCCAGGCCGGTTTCCACGCCATCGGCGACGCCGCGGTGACCGCGGTCGTGGACGGCGTCCGCGCCGCCGCCGAGGCGGTCGGCCCGCACCGGATCCGCGCCGCCCGGCACCGCGTCGAGCACGCGGAGATGCTCACCCCCGAGACCGTCGCCGCCTTCGCCGAACTCGGCCTCACCGCCTCCGTCCAGCCCGCCTTCGACGCGGCCTGGGGCGGCGACGACGGCATGTACGCCGAGCGGCTCGGCGTCGAGCGCGCCCGCACCCTCAACCCGTACGCGGCGCTGCTGCGCGCCGGCGTGCCGCTGGCCTTCGGCTCCGACAGCCCGGTCACGCCGCTGGACCCCTGGGGCACCGTCCGCGCGGCCGCCTTCCACCGGACGCCCGAGCACCGCGTCTCCGTCCGCGCCGCCTTCACCGCCCACACCCGCGGCGGCTGGCGGGCGGCCGGCCGCGACGACGCGGGGGTGCTCGTGCCCGGCGCGCCGGCCGACTACGCCGTCTGGCGGGCCGGGGACCTCGTCGTCCAGGCGCCCGACGACCGGGTGGCCCGCTGGTCCACCGACCCCCGCTCGGGGACGCCCGGGCTGCCCGACCTGACCCCCGGGAACCCGCTGCCGGTGTGCCTGCGCACGGTGGTCGGAGGGCACACGGTGTTCGCGCGCCCGGAGGGGTGAGGCGGGGCGCCCGGCACGCCGCCCGGGGCGGCCCTCCCGGCCCGGGAGCGCCGCCGCACCGGCCGCCCCGCCGCCCGCGCGCCGCCCGGCCCGACATCGTCGATCCCCCCCGCCGCGGGCTCGCTAAGGTGGGCATCCGCGCTAGGACGTTAAGGGGCAGTGGTGAAAGACGACGGTCAGAGTCAGCGGCGGTACGGCCCACCGGGCAGGGTCCTGGTGATCGTTCCCACCTACAACGAGGCGGAGAACATCGGGCCGATCGTCTCCCGGGTGCGGGCTTCGGTGCCGGACGCGGACGTCCTCGTCGCCGACGACAACAGCCCCGACGGCACCGGCAAGATCGCCGACGAGCTGTCCGCCGGGGACGACCACGTCCACGTGCTGCACCGCAAGGGCAAGGAGGGCCTCGGCGCGGCCTACCTCGCGGGTTTCCGCTGGGGCATGGACCACGGCTACGGCGTCCTGGTCGAGATGGACGCCGACGGCTCCCACCGGCCCGAGGAGCTGCCCAGGCTCCTCACCGCCCTGAAGGGAGCGGACCTCGTGCTCGGCTCCCGCTGGATCCCCGGCGGCCGGATCGTCAACTGGCCGAAGTCGCGGGAGTACCTCTCCCGGGGCGCCAGCGTCTACTCGCGGCTGCTGCTCGGCGTGCCGATCCGGGACGTCACCGGCGGGTTCCGGGCCTTCCGCGCGGAGACGCTGCGCGGGCTGGGGCTTCAGGACGTGGCGTCGCAGGGGTACTGCTTCCAGATCGACCTCGCCCGCCGGGCGGTCGCCGCCGGCTTCCACGTGGTGGAGGTGCCCATCACCTTCGTGGAGCGCGAGCACGGGGACTCCAAGATGAGCCGTGACATCGTCGTCGAGGCGCTCTGGCGGGTCACCGCCTGGGGCGTGGCCGCCCGGGCGGGGCGCCTGACGGGCCGCGAGCGCCGCTGACCGGGGGCGGGGCCCCGCGCCGTCCCGCGGCGGCTTTGGGCACACTGGGGGCATGACGACCGGTGCACCGCTGTCCCCGACCCGCGGGCGCTCCCGCGCCCGCACCCTCCTCCCCCTCGGCCTGGCCGCCTGGCTGGTGCTGGAGGTCTGGCTGCTGGCCCTGGTGGCGGACGCGGCGAACGTCCTCGTGGTCCCCGCCCTGCTGGTGGGCGCCGGGCTCCTCGGGGCGGCCGTGGTGAGGCGGGCCGGCCGCCGGGCCTTCACGGCGCTCACCGGGACGCTCCGGCTCCGCCCGGAGGACGGCGTCCCGGCCGGGACGGGCGGCGCCGGCAACGGCATGCTGATGCTCGGCGGTCTGCTGCTGATGCTGCCGGGCCTGGTCTCCGACGCGGTGGGCCTGCTGCTCCTGGTCCCGCCGGTGCGCGCGGCCGCGGCCCGCCGGGCGGAACGCGCCCTCGACCGCGGGGTGGGGGCGGCCCTGAGGCGGGCCCGCGCCCCCCGCCCGGACGGCAGGGTGGTCCCGGGCGAGGTGGTCCGCGACCACCCCGGGCCCCCGTCGGACCCCCGGGACGCCCGCCCGCCGCTGGCACCCTGACGACCCGGAGCGCGGGCCCGCGCGCGTCCGCCGGGCGGTACGGGCCCGGACACCGACCGGGTCCGGCCGCCCCGCGCGCCGTCCCGAGCGGGCCGGGTCCGGAAGGGGGCACGGGCACGCGGGAGCCGCTCCATCAGCATGTCCCAGTGCGTGCGCGCGGGCTTCGCCTTCTTCTCCTCGGGACCGTCGCCGTCCACCAGGAGCGCCTGAG
>JAAXOU010000314.1 GCA_012396115.1 Streptomyces somaliensis DSM 40738
CCGCGTCCGCGCCGCCCCGGCGCGGACGCGCACTCCCGTGCGTCCGCGCGTGATCCCCGTAGCGCGCCCATGAGCCCGGCCGGCTCCGCTACCCGTCGACCGGTTCCGTGCGCGTGCCCGGCGCGTGCCCGGTGGACGCCCGGCCACCGAGACCTCCCGCCCGTTGCGTCCACCCGGGGGACGAGCGGGGCGGGCGGGACCCACCTGGCGGACCCGCCACTTCCGCGGCGGCGCGGAGCACGCCGCCGGTGACGGCCGCGGGCCGGCCGCCGTGCCCGCCCCGCGGACGTGGTCAGCCCTGGAGCACCCGTCCGTCCTCCTGCTGCGCCTGCCCCCGGTAGTCTTCGGCGGCCTCGGCGTCACCGAGATCTTCGGCGATCTCGGCGAGCTGCCACAGCACTTGGGCGGTGTGGACTCGCAGGTGGTGCCGGCGGGCGAGGACCAGGGCGTGCAGGAGGTGCTCGCGGGCCTCGGCCATGTGGCCGGTGCGGCGCAGCTCCCGGCCGTGGACGCCGGCCATCCAGGCGCGCCACAGCTGGTACTGGTCGGCCGGCGCCAGAGCCAGGGAGCGGGCGAAGTGGTCGGCGGCGTCCTCCAGCCGGTGCTCCGCCAGGGCGAGTCGGGCCTGCCGGTAGTGCGTCAGCATGCCGGGAGGGCACACACCCGCCCCGACCGCCGATGTGAGTGCGCGCACGTGCACGTGATCGGCCCGCTCCGGGCGGCCGAGGCGCGCCTGGGCGTTGCCGAGCATCATCAGGACCTGTGCGTTGGTGGCGTGCTGAGCGTGATGCCGCAGGAGCGCGGCCGCCACGGCGAGGTGTCGGCCGCCTTGGGGCAGCCGACCGGTCTCGGCGTACAGCCGTCCCAGCGCGGCGTGCAGCCGGGCACGCGCCACGGGCACGGCGGAGCCCTCGGGTGGGGTGACGGCGGTGGCGGACGGGTCCTCGACGGCCTGCAGGGCCCGTTCCAGCACCGGGGTCCAACCGCCGTGCGGGCGCCACACGACGAGTGGCCACAGCAGTGCGGGCAGCAGCCAGGCCGGGTGGTCGTCCTCCGAGCCGGAGGGCGTGCCGGTCGCGGAGGTGAGGGCGAGGGAGGCGACGGCGCGGAGGTTCTCGTGTTCGGTGCCGTACCAGTGGAGCGCCTGAGCACTGTCGTCGAAGCGCGGGCCGTGCGGCCCCGCGCCGCCGTGGACGGGCAGGGGGACCGGCGGATCACCGCTGGGGTCCACCACCGTCACCGCGTGCCGCAGGGTGCGGGCGTAGTGGTCGAGCAGGCGGCGCCGTGCGGCGTCGGCTCCGGCGGTGTCGTGGCTCCCCGCATCGCGGGCGAACAGGCGTACCAGGTCGTGCAGGACGTAACGGCCGGGCCGCTCCTCGTGGACCAGGTGGGCGGCGCCCAGCCGGTCCAGGCCCTCGCTCACCTCCGGGCGGGGGAGGCCGACGAGAGCTGCGGCCGTCCAGTCGTCGAACTCGCGGCCGGGGAAGCGGCCCAGGGCGTGGAACAGCGCGGCGTCCCGGGCGGTCAGTTGGGCGACGGAGACCCCGAGGGCCGCTGCCACCGACATGTCCTCGGCCCGCAGGAGGAGGAGGCGCTGCTGCTCGTTGGCGAGTTCGTCGGCCATGGCGCGCAGGGACCAGGAGGGACGGGCCCGCAGGCGTGCCGCGGTGATCCGCAGCGCGAGGGGCAGTCCGTCGCACAACCGGGCCAGGCGATGGGCTTCGGCCTCCTCCTCCGCCACACGGGCCTCGCCGAGGACGGACCTCAGCAGCGCGACCCCCGTCCGGGCGGGGAACTCCCGCAGCACCAGGGGCTCGGCGCCGTCGGTGACGACCAGTCCGTCGAGTCGGTTGCGGCTGGTCACCAGCGTCGTGCAGTGGCGGCCGCTCGGGAGCAGCGACCGCACCTGGGCGGAGCCGCGTGCGTTGTCCAGCACGACGAGCAGCCGGCGGTCCGTGACCCGTGAGCGGTACAGGGCCGCCGCGGCCTGGGAGGTGTCCGGTACGTGGGATGCCGGGACGCCCAGGGCCTGGAGGAACATGCGCAGCACCTGCATCTCGTCGACTTCGCCGTTCGCACTGAAGCCGCGCAGGTCGGCGAAGAGGCATCCGTCGGGATAGCGGGCGGTGTGCTGGTGCGCCCAGCGCAGTGCCAGCGACGTCTTGCCGACACCGGCCGGGCCGGTGATGAGGACGACGGGCGGCACGGAGGCGGCCGGGCCGTCCGCGGGGCCGGTCAGGGCGGCGAGGTGCCGCAGTTCCGGCGCGCGGCCGATGAACCCGGCCGGGGGCCGTGGCAGCAGGTCGGGCCTTCTCCCCGGGGCGGAGCGCACCTCGGGTGCGGGGGCCGGGCGCCGAGCTTCCGGAGGGTACGGGCGCGTGGCGTCGGGGGCGGGCGCGGTCCACACGTCGCCCGTCCGGCGGGAAGGACCCAGAAGGCCGGCGTACACGCTGCTCAGAACGGGTCCGGGTTCGATGCCCAGATTCTCCTTGAGCAGTCGGCGGGTGCGATGGAACGCCTCGATGGCCGAGGACTGCTGCCCGCAGGCCGCCATGGCCTCCAGCAGTACGGCGAGGAGGGTCTCGCGCAGGGGGTGCGCGGCGGCCTCCGGGCGCAGCAAGGCCACCGCCTCGGGAGCGTTCCGCGACCGCAGGAGCGCCACCCCCAGGTTCTCGACGGCCGTGAGGCGCGCGTCCTCCAGCGACTGCGCCGCGGCGGTGAGCACGCCGGTGTACGCGGTGCCGGCGAGCGCCGCTCCGTGCCACAGGCCGAGCGCGCGACGCAGCAGCGGAACGGCGGCGGCCGCGGCCGCCCCACGCGCCTGCGCGGTCAGGGTGGCGAACCGGTGGCTGTCGAGGTGCTCGTCCGGCGCCCGCAGCACGTAGCCCCCGCCGAGGGTGGCCAGCTCGATCCCCCGCGCGGGCGCGTCCGCCTGCGCCAGCGCGGCGCGGATCCGGGATATGTGCCCCTGCACGACGGTACGGCTGTGCCTCGGCGGCTCCTCATCCCACAGGGCACTGGTCAGCAGGTCGGGGCTGATCGCCCGGTTGAGGTGGAGCAGGAGCACGGCGAGCACGCTGGTGCGTTTCTCGGGACCGGTCAGCACCCGGCCGTCGGCCGTCCGCAGCCCCACGGGGCCGAGAAGCGTGAACGTCGGGACGGTGCCGTCGGCGGACGCACCCCGCGTCCGGTCCTCTCCGGGGAGAGGACCCGTCGGCCGGGTACACCCGGCCTCTGCGCTCATCACGGGTCCCGCCGCCTCCTCGTCCATTCCTACCGGTCCCTACCGGCGAGAGGCGACGATATGCGGTGGGCAGGTCCGCCCCTCCACCCGGAGCCCCGACCGGCGACCCGCACAACGCGACCTCCGCCGCCGCAGCGCCCCACGCGGCGTCCACGCGGTCCGCCCGCCGACGCCGTCGCCGGATCGCCGCCTTGCCGAAGGAGCCGGGCGATGCCGGTGACGCCGGAGCCCCGGTCGGCCGCCCGCGCGCTGAGGTCGCGTGCCCGGGCCGGAAGGCGTCGGGTGGTCGGTTCGCTGAGCGGCCCCGTCGACAGGCGACTGGGGGCGGAGCCGTACCGACGCCCCCTCCGGCACGGTCGCGCCGGTACCGCGCGGGGCGTGGCAGCGAGATGTTACCGAGGCGTTAGCGCGGGCGTCGAGAGTGGTCCCAGAAATCTGCTCCCGGAACGGACGGGGGCCGCTCCACCTGCGAAAGGCACGACACATGCCCGGCAAACACACCCGCAAGGCAGTCATCACGGCAATGGGTCTCGCGGCCGTGTTGTCACTCACCGCGTGCAACGGGGACGAGTACGACGGTGCCGACACGCCGGGCGCGCCCTCGGCCTCCGTCGGCGGTGCGGACGGCTCCGCCTCCTCCGGTTCGAGCGCACCCTCCTCCGGTTCGAGCGCACCCTCCTCCGGCGGTTCCTCCTCCGGTGGTTCCTCTGGCGGCGGCTCCGACGCGGGCAGCGCGACGGGCATCTGCCGTACCGGCCAGATGCAGATCGACGCCTTCGACAACTCCACCGACGGCAAGGAGGGCGTCGTCACCGTCAGCTTCAAGAACACCGGGTCCGGCCCCTGCAGGATCAAGGGCTACGCCGGCGTCGACCTGAAGACGAGCGACGGGGACACCCTGTCCCTGAACCGCAACGGCGACACGGCTCCCTCGAACGTCCTCGCCGGCGGCGAGACCGCCGCGTTCAACATCTACTACCCGAAGAACAACTCCGGCGGCACCGGCGTCCGCCCCACCACGATCGTCGTCACGGCACCCGACGACACCGCCCAGGCCACCGTCCCCTGGCCCGGAGGGCCGATCCCCGTCACCGGGGACTCGGGCGGCGGCAGCCTGGAGATCAGCCCCGTCGCCAAGGTCGGCTGACCCCGGGGCCGGCGCGGGGGCGCCGGGTGGGACCGGGGAGGGGCGCCCGTACCCGTACGGGGAGTCCGGTGAGCCGAGGGCGCGGCCCCGGCTCGCCGTCCCGCCGACCGTGACGGCCGCCTCCGCTCCGCCTCCCCCCGGTCCGCGGCCGCCGCCGGCGTACTCGCGGTGACGGCCCGTCCGTGCCGGGACCGCCCGCCCGCGGTGCCGCCCGCGCCATGGCGACGGGGGGCACCTCACAGCGGG
>JAAXOU010000315.1 GCA_012396115.1 Streptomyces somaliensis DSM 40738
GGCCGCCGCCCCCCGTGGGGCGCGCCCCGGTCACCGGCGGCGCGGACGCCCGGGAGCCGGCAGCGGGCGCGTCACCAGCCCCGCGCGCGCCACTGCGGGATCTGCGGGCGCTCGTCGCCCAGCGTGGTGTCCCGGCCGTGGCCGGGGTAGACCCACGTCTCGTCCGGCAGGGCGTCGAACAACTTGGCCTGCACGTCGCGCAGGAGGCTCGCGAACGCCTCCGGGTCCCTGTGGGTGTTCCCGACGCCGCCGGGGAAGAGGCAGTCGCCGGTGAAGGCGTGCGGATGGCCGTGCGGATCGTCGTAGACCAGCACGATCGAGCCGGGCGTGTGCCCGGTCAGGTGGCGCGCCGTCAGCTCCACCCGGCCCACCCGGACCGTGTCGCCGTCCTCGACGAGGACGTCCGTCGGCACGTCGATCCCCTCGGCGTCGTACCGCCCCGCGTGGGTGCGGGCCCCGGTGGCCGCCACCACCTCGCGCAGCGCGTACCAGTGGTCGTGGTGGCGGTGGGTGGTGACGACGGCCGCGACGCCGTCGTCACCGATCAGCCGGAGCAGGGTCCGCGGCTCGTTCGCCGCGTCGATCAGCAGCTGCTCGCCGGTGGCCCGGCAGCGCAGGAGGTACGCGTTGTTGTCCATCGGCCCGACGGCGACCTTCGAGATGATCAGGTCCGTCAGCTCGTGCACGTCCGCGGGCCCGCCGACCTTCACCGCTCCGCTGTACGCCATGGGCCCAGCCTATAGCGGGGGCAGCGCGGGGAGGGTCCCGCCGGAGACCTCCAGCGCGGAACCGTCGCGGCGGCCCGCGAGCCAGCCGAGCAGGTCGGCCGCGGACCCCCGGACGGTCACCGGTTCCCCGGCCGCGCCGCCGCCCGTCGCCCACGTGCGGCCGTCCTCGGCGGCGACCGTGGTCGCGGGGACGTCCCGGTGGCCGGCGAACCGTTCCGCCAGGAAGGCGATCTCCCGCCCGGTGAACTCCTCCGGCAGGTCCTCCAGCTCGTAGCCGACGCCCAGGTCGACGTGGTGGAGCTCCACCTCCACGAGACGGCGGAAGGGAAGGCGGGCGGCCAGGTCGGTCACTCCGTTGCGGAGCTCCACGGTGCGGCCCCAGTCGGCCGGCGCCTCGCCCTCGGCGCGGAAGCGCTCGGCGCTGGTCCGCAGGTCGTCGAGGTGGGCGGAGAGCGGACGCGCGGCGCCGCGCTCGATGTCGGCCTCGCGGGCCTCGGCGCTGGCGTACATGGGCAGTCCGCGCAGGACGTTCACCAGGGCGTCCGCGTTGCGGGCGAGGTGGGCCAGGACGTGCCCGCGGGTCCAGCCGGGGAGCCGGGACGGCCCGGCGACGGCGTCGTCGTCGAGCGCGGAGGCCGCCGAGAGCAGCCGGTCGGTCGCCTCGCGCACGGAGTTCAGGTCATGGGAGTGGTCGATCATGGTGCCGACAGTAGCGCCGTCACCCGTTCCGGTGAAGGCGGTGGCAGGCGGACCAGAATCGAATGCACGTGCTATAGGGTCGATGGAGGCATTCTTGAAGTCAGGCAGTCGTCCGTCCGGCGGCCCCCTCTAGGCTGGGGCGGTCGGAGACGGGGGCTGTGCCCCCGCTTCTCTCAAGAAAGGTGCGGACCCGGCGTGGCCGACCGTCTCATCGTCCGTGGCGCGCGCGAGCACAATCTGAAGAACGTCTCGCTCGACCTGCCGCGCGACTCCCTCATCGTCTTCACCGGGCTCTCGGGGTCGGGCAAGTCGTCCCTCGCGTTCGACACGATCTTCGCCGAGGGGCAGCGCCGCTACGTCGAGTCGCTCTCCTCGTACGCCCGGCAGTTCCTCGGCCAGATGGACAAGCCGGACGTCGACTTCATCGAGGGGCTCTCCCCGGCGGTCTCCATCGACCAGAAGTCGACCTCGCGCAACCCGCGCTCCACGGTCGGGACGATCACGGAGGTCTACGACTACCTCCGGCTCCTCTTCGCGCGCATCGGCAAGCCGCACTGCCCCGAGTGCCGCAGGCCGATCTCCCGCCAGTCGCCGCAGGCGATCGTCGACAGGGTGCTGGAACTGCCCGAGGGCAGCCGCTTCCAGGTCCTGTCGCCGTTGGTGCGCGAGCGCAAGGGCGAGTTCGCCGACCTCTTCGCCGACCTCCAGACCAAGGGCTTCAGCCGCGCCCGGGTCGACGGGCGGACGGTCCCGCTGACCGATCCGCCGAAGCTGAAGAAGCAGGAGAAGCACACGATCGAGGTGGTCGTGGACCGCCTCACGGTCAAGGGGAGCGCCAAGCGGCGGCTCACCGACTCCGTGGAGACCGCGCTCGGCCTCTCCGGCGGCATGGTGGTGCTCGACTTCGTCGACCTGCCCGAGGACGACCCCGAGCGCGAGCGGATGTACTCGGAGCACCTGTACTGCCCGTACGACGACCTCTCCTTCGAGGAGCTGGAGCCCCGCTCCTTCTCCTTCAACTCGCCCTTCGGCGCCTGCCCCGAGTGCACCGGCATCGGCACGCGCATGGAGGTCGACCCGGAGCTCGTCGTCCCCGACGAGGACCGCTCCCTCGACGAGGGGGCCATCCACCCCTGGTCGCACGGCCACACCAAGGAGTACTTCGGCCGGCTGGTCGACGGGCTCGCCCAGGCGCTCGGCTTCCGCACCGACATCCCGTGGGCCGGGCTGCCCCAGCGCGCCAGGAAGGCCCTGCTGCACGGCCACAAGACCCAGATCGAGGTGCGGTACCGCAACCGGTACGGCAGGGAGCGGGCCTACACCACCGCCTTCGAGGGCGTCCTGCCCTTCGTCAAGCGCCGCCACAGCGAGGCGGAGAGCGACTCCAGCCGCGAGCGCTTCGAGGGCTACATGCGCGAGGTGCCCTGCCCCGCCTGCGAGGGCACGCGCCTGAAGCCGATCGTCCTCGCCGTGACGGTCATGGACAGGTCCATCGCAGACGTCTCCGCCATGTCCATCAGCGAGTGCGCCGACTTCCTCGGCCGCCTCACGCTCAGCGACCGCGACAAGAAGATCGCCGAGCGGGTGCTGAAGGAGGTCAACGAGCGGCTGAGGTTCCTGGTCGACGTCGGCCTCGACTACCTCTCGCTCAACCGCGCGGCCGGCACGCTCTCCGGCGGCGAGGCCCAGCGCATCCGGCTCGCCACCCAGATCGGCTCCGGCCTGGTGGGCGTGTTGTACGTGCTCGACGAGCCGTCCATCGGCCTCCACCAGCGCGACAACCACCGCCTGATCGAGACCCTCGTCCGGCTCCGCGACATGGGCAACACCCTCATCGTCGTCGAGCACGACGAGGACACCATCAAGGTCGCCGACTGGATCGTCGACATCGGCCCCGGCGCCGGCGAGCACGGCGGGAGGGTCGTCCACTCCGGGCCGCTGAAGCAGCTCCTCGACAACGAGGAGTCGACGACCGGGCAGTACCTCTCCGGCCGCAAGTCGATCCCCGTCCCGGACGTCCGCCGCCCCGTCGACACCGCCCGGCGGCTGACCGTGCACGGCGCCCGGGAGAACAACCTCCGCGACATCGACGTGTCGTTCCCGCTGGGCGTGCTCACCGCGGTCACCGGGGTCTCCGGCTCCGGCAAGTCGACGCTGGTCAACGACATCCTGTACACCCACCTCGCGCGTGAGCTGAACGGCGCCAGGTCCGTGCCCGGACGGCACACGCGGGTGGACGGCGACGACCTCGTCGACAAGGTCGTCCACGTCGACCAGTCGCCGATCGGCCGCACCCCGAGGTCCAACCCGGCCACGTACACCGGCGTGTTCGACCACGTCCGCAGGCTGTTCGCCGAGACCGCGGAGGCCAAGGTCCGCGGCTACCTCCCGGGCCGGTTCTCCTTCAACGTCAAGGGCGGCCGCTGCGAGAACTGCTCCGGCGACGGCACCATCAAGATCGAGATGAACTTCCTCCCGGACGTGTACGTGCCCTGCGAGGTCTGCCACGGCGCGCGCTACAACCGGGAGACCCTGGAGGTCCACTACAAGGGCAAGTCCATCGCCGAGGTGCTGGACATGCCCATCGAGGAGGCCCTGGCCTTCTTCGAGGCCGTCCCCACGATCTCCCGCCACCTCAGGACCCTCAACGAGGTCGGCCTGGGGTACGTGCGGCTCGGCCAGTCCGCGCCGACCCTGTCGGGCGGCGAGGCCCAGCGCGTCAAGCTCGCCAGCGAGCTCCAGAAGCGCTCCACGGGCCGTACGGTGTACGTCCTCGACGAGCCGACGACCGGTCTGCACTTCGAGGACATCGCGAAGCTGATCAAGGTGCTGTCGGACCTGGTCGACAAGGGCAACACGGTGATCGTCATCGAGCACAACCTCGATGTGATCAAGACGGCGGACTGGCTGGTCGACATGGGCCCCGAGGGCGGCAGCGGCGGCGGCCTGGTCGTCGCGGAGGGCACCCCGGAGGCGGTCGCGGGCGTGCCCGCGAGCCACACCGGCAAGTTCCTCCGCGACATCCTGGACCCGAGCCGGATCAGCGACGCCGCACCGGTGAAGGCGAGGGCCGGGCGTCCCGCGCGCAGGACCTCCCCGACCGCCCGCTGACCCGCCTCCGCCCCCGCCGCGGCCGGCCCCCTCACGTTCGTCGCGCTCAGCGCGCCCCAGCTGGCCCGCCGGCTGACCCG